>JANMZR010000205.1:0-9758 GCA_031383555.1 Cytophagaceae bacterium
TAAAATCGTCGTTATTCAAATACCTTTTATTGTAGGAAAAAAAATCAATCAATACCAAAAAACCAATCATGCCAATTGCCAAATTTGCTTTTAACTTGTTTTTCAAAAATAAAAATATGGCTAAAGCAGTAAGAATTATAAACGCTGCTGATCTAAGTCCGTCATTTCGCAATAGTGAAGCTCTATCGTTTCTAATGGCAACTTTCATAGCATCGCCAAGTTCTTTATTCCCCACCATTTGCTCGAAAGAACCATCTGATTGACCTACAAAATCGAAGAAAACACCACCTAAAAGTCCTAAAATTAGGGAAAGTCCTGCTGTGGCAGCCAATGAAATTAGTAGTGGTTTTTTTATACTTTCAAAACTTGGTTTTTCTGTAAAAATATATTTTAACGATAGCATTGCACCTGCTACTAGAAACATTTGCATCAATACCATGGACATTTTATTGTCTCTAAATTTATTGAAAAGCGGGAAATGATCAAACATAAAATAATTGAAACTACTAAAATATTTTCCCCATCCAAAAGCTAAAAATAGGGTTGAAATTACCAAGAAATACCATTTCAAATCAGATTTTACCACAAAAAAAGAAAGAATAAATAGAAATAAAATTATAGCGCCTGCATAGGCAGCGGCTCCCATACTCTGCGGCCCCCAGTAGGTTGGCGCTCCTTTTTTAACAAAATCTTCAGCGGCTGTTGGGTCCACACCAGCATCGGTCATAGTTTTATATGTTTCACTATTTTTAGTGAGACCACCTTGCGATGAACCTCCATAAATATTGGGAATTAATAAGGTTAATGTTTCGCTTACTCCAGAGCTATAAGTAAATGAAGCATCACGGTCGAGGCCTGTTTTCGGGGAAGTTAGCTTTTCTGTTGAGTCAGCTGAAATGGTTAATTCAGAGGTGCCTCTAATACTTTCATCGGCATATTCTTTGGCATTCCAAAGGCGAGTGGTATGTGTTAAAGTGCCAATTAATGCTGCCACAGCCATAAATATTGAAGCTGTAATTAACTGTTTTACTTTCTTTTGTTTTATTAAAGTAAGCCCTTCCCAAACCACAAATATCACTATCGCCATTGCCAAAAAATAGGTAATTTGCACATGGTTGGCATATAGTTCAAGACCCATGCCAACCGCAATTATAGCGGCTCCGAGCCAATACTTAGCTCGCATTGTAAGCACCACACCCGCAAGCACCAAAGGAGCATATGCCGTTGCAATTATTTTTGACATATGGCCTGCTTCAATAAATATCATAGTATAGCAGCCAAAGCCATAAGCGATGCCTCCAATTACAGAAAGCCACGAACTACAACCTAATACTAAAAGCAAAATATACATACAAATCATTTGAATAGCAATAGTATTGGTGGGCGAAGGTAAAATTGATGAAAAAAATTGACCCATTTTTGAACTTAAACTTGTAGGGTAAGCACCAGCAATCATGTAAGCAGGCATACCCCCAAACATTGAGTTGGTCCAGCCACTCCAAACCCCATGTTCATCATGGAATTTCCGGTTTTCTTGAGAGCCAGCTTGGGCTTGTACAGCATCATGTTGCATTAATTTTTTTCCTTCAAAAACTGGCGAAGTATAAATAGCTGATACAATAATTAATAGTAAAATAGCGATTATATGAGGGAGGAAATATTTTAATTTTTCTTGCATTTTATAGAATTTTTTAAAAATATAAACAAAGATAAAATTGAAAAGTCGATTTACAAGGTCGAATTTATGGGTCAATTCTACGCAATGAGCAACTCAAATAATAGTAAATGGGCTTTATGAATTTGCCTATTGATAAATATATCGTAATTTTGACTCAATTTTATTTTGTAATATAATTCCAAACCAATTAAAAAACTTGGTTGTATTTTTAATTATTTTTAAGTTTGGGAATATTATGCAGCTTATTATCAATATTTCGCTTAAACTAAAAATTTAAAATGGTAAAAATAAGTACAGATAGCAAAAGAGACCTTTTTACTCATATCGGAATAATAGCCTGTTTGTTCATAGCATTTTTTCTCGCATTCTTTTTTGTTTATTTACCTTGGAGTACTAATCATGGCGAAAGTATAACGGTACCAAAGCTTAAAGATATGAAATTGGCTGATTTAGAAGATTATCTTGACGACCGTAACCTTAGGATGGAAGTTAGTGATTGTGTGTTTGTAGCTGGTGCTGAGCCGCTTACGGTAATTTCACACTTTCCACAAGAAGGCGCCAATGTAAAAGAAGGTAGAAAAATTTATATCACAATTACTGCCGAAAAAGCACCTTTAATACGCATGCCAAAGGTCACCGACCTATCATTACACAGTGCCGAAATGCAATTGAAACAGGTTGGTTTAATGAAAGGAAACATAATATTTAAGCCAGATTTGGCCGAAAATACCGTTTTGGAGCAACAGTTTAATGGCGCTCCAATTGAACCTGGAGCCATGATTTCGAAAGGATCGTTGGTTGATTTGGTAGTTGGAAATGGACTGGGCTCAGCTATGATAGAAATACCAGATGTTTTAGGTAAAGCATTTGAAGAGGCCGAATTGATAATAAAAGGGTCTAATTTTGAGGTAGGCACGGTTATTTATGATAATAAATCTGATAAACCAGCTGGTACTATAATCAAACAAAGCCCTGAAAGTAATGGAAAGTCATTAGAACGTTCTTTTGTTGATCTTTGGATTTCTGGTTCAGAGCCTAATTAAAAAGACAATATTTAGCAAAAATAAAACATTTAAAAAAATGAATATTTCAGTACAAGAACTTAAAGATAGAATGGACGACGGTGAGGAATTGAACCTTATTGACGTACGTGAAGAACATGAGTATGAGGATGATAATATTGGTGCGCTTTTGATTCCTTTGGGTGAATTACCTGACAGACTTGACGAAATTGAGGACTGGAAAGACCAAGAAGTGCTCGTACACTGTCGCTCGGGTGCAAGAAGTGAAAAAGCTCAGAAATTTCTGCAAAGCCAAGGCTTCACCAATGTACGCAATGTAATTGGTGGCATATTAGCTTTTAATGAGTTATAGAAATTAGATGCTAGATGTTAGATGCTAGATGTTAGAAATTAGATGTTTGATGTTAGATGTTTGATGTTAGATGCTAGATGTTAGAAATTAGATGTTAGAAATTAGATGTTAGATGCTAGATGTTAGAAATTAGATGTTAGATGTTAGATGTTAGATAAACAAAAAACTAGTATTTCTGCATTTGATTTTAAGAAAAAATTCGAAAATAAAAATCCTCCTCAAATTCTTGACATCCGTACGGATGAAGAGTTTGAGGATTTTAATTTTGGGAGCACTCATATTTTATTTGAGGTACTCCTTTCGGATTTGAGCCTAATAGAATTCTTGAAAAATAAAACCACAGTAATCGTCTGTTATACAGGTCTTCAGAGTGAAATTGCTAGAAAAATATTGGCAAAAAAAGGTTTCAATAAAATGGTAAATTTGGAGGGTGGGATTGAGGCGTATTTAGAGTTATGATTAAAATGTTAGTATGTCAGAAAATATCTTTAAACCGACAATTTTTCTTCAATAAACTCAAATATTTTGTCTTTATTTCCAGCCTCAAACCACAGAAAATCATCCTGATTTTTAAACCAGGTCAATTGTCTTTTGGCATACCTTCGGCTATTTCTTTTTAGTAGCCTTACCAATTCTTCATAGCCATAATTACCATCCAAATATTCGTAAACTTCCTTATAACCAACAGTTTGTAGCGCATTATGACTTCGAAAATTCATCAAAAAACGAGCCTCATCAACTAAGCCATTGGCCAGCATAAGGTCCATTCGTTGGTCAATTCTTTTATATAAAATATCACGATTACGATTGAGGCAAATTTTTAGAATATTGAAAGGTCGTTCTTCCTTTTTTTGTCCATGAAAGCTTGAAAACGGCATCCCTGAGCCAATACACACTTCCAAAGCACGTACTATTCTCTGGCTATTTTTATGGTCAACAGTGTTGAAATAATCAGGATCCAAAAATTCAAGTTGTTTTAGTAGAGGCTGAATTCCTTCATTATTAAGTCTTTGCATTAAGTTATTTCGCAATTCCGAGTCGACATCGGGCATGTCATCGAGGCCATCAATAATTGCTTTTATAAACATTCCTGAGCCGCCAGTGAGTATTGCAATGTTATTTTTTTGAAAAATACCTTCTAGTTTTTGCAAGCATTGCCTTTCAAAATCGCCAACAGAAAAATACTCAGAAATTGAATGTGAATTGATGAAATGATGTATAATTCCTTCCATATCCTCCAAACTCGGCTTGGCAGTTCCAATATTTAATTCTCTATAAAATTGCCTTGAATCTGCCGATATTACTTCCGTTTTTAACTTTTTGGCGAGTTCTACACATAATCCAGTTTTGCCCACAGCAGTGGGGCCAGCAATTATAATCAAAGTTTTTATTTCAATATTTTTCAACTTTTATCTATCCAATATTTGCCAAAATTAACGCATTTCAAACTATTGCAGACAAACAATGGCGCTTTCTAAAATTTTAATTTTTAAATTTGATAAAAAAACTACCAAACTTTTAAATAGTCAAACTTTCAAACTATAAACAAATGATAAATGTTGGCATAATAGGTTATGGGTTATCGGGCAGGTATTTGCAAGCTCCGTTTTTTGAAGCTAACCCAGACTTTGCACTTAATGCAATAGTTACTAATTCGTTTAATCCAAAAGAGCTATATCCAAATGTAAAAGTATATTCATCTGCTGATGAGCTCATTAACAACCCAGAAATTGACTTAATAAGTATTTGCTCACCCTCTGACACACATTTTGAGTTTGCAAAAAAAGTACTTTTGGCGGGTAAACATTGTTTAGTTGAAAAGCCATTTACATCTACAAAAGCTGAAGCCGAAGAATTGTTTACCTTGGCAAAAAAAGTTGGAAAAGTAATCACAGTTTTCCAAAATAGAAGGTTCGATTCTGATTTTTTAACAGTAAAAAAAGTGGTAGATTCAGGATTATTAGGTGATTTGGTTTGCTATGATGTTCATTTTGACAGATATAAGCCAGTGCTAAATCCTAAAAAATGGAAGGAAACTGTTCAGACTGGTAACGGAATTTTGTACGATTTGGGCTCGCATATTTTGGATCAATCCATTGTATTATTTGGTAAACCCATTTCCGTTGCTGGTGAAAAATTTACTCAAAGAGAAGGCTCAGATATTGATGATGCCTTTGATATTAGACTTAATTATGGAAAATTGAAGGTGAAGCTTTCAGCCAGTTTATTAGTGAAAAAACAAGGACCTCGTTACACCATTCATGGAACAAAAGGAACATTTACTAAATATGGAATAGATGTTCAAGAAGACCATTCAAAAGAGGGAATGCTGCCCAATCATTCACTTTTTGGTGTTGAATCTGAAAAGGAATATGGTTTATTAACATATGAAAAAGATGGTAAAGATTGTTCAGAAAGAATTGAAACAGAAAAGGGTAATTGGAATGGTTATTTTGAAAATTTAGCAGATGCAATTAATGAAAAAGTGGAAATTGAAGTTAAAGATTTTCAGATATTAGAACAGATTGGAATTTTGGAAATGATAGAAAGGATTGATTAAATAAAATAACTATATGCAAAAAGTCGGAGTATTATTGTTTCAAAATTTTGAAACTTTAGATGTTTATGGCCCTGTAGAAGCTTTGGGAAGAAATACTGATAAATTCACTATTAAATTTTATTCTTTAAATGGCGGTATGATTGGCAATGCCCATGGAGTAAATGTTTTATCAGAAAAATTAGAAAATGCTATAAATGGCTTGGATATTTTTATAATTCCTGGTGGCTATGGCACACGACAAGAGGTTAATAATAAGCCACTTATAAGTTTAATAAAACAAATAGCTGAAAAAAGCGCTTTTGTGCTCACTGTTTGTACAGGAGCTGCTTTATTAGCAAAAACGGAATTGCTAAATCATAAAAATGCAACAACAAATAAAATTGCTTTTGATTGGGTAGTATCGCAAGCTGAATTAGTAAACTGGATAAGAAAAGCAAGATGGGTAGTTGATGGTAAATATTATACCTCAGCTGGTGTAAGCGCAGGTATTGATATGACTTTAGGTTTTATATCAGATAACTATGGAATAGATTTTGCAAGAACTATTGCCAAGCAAATGGAATTTAATTGGCAGGAAAATAAAGATTTCGACCTTTTTTCTGAGGCTTGATAATTTTAATATAAAACAAAAAAAGGCAGTTAAAATATAAATCAACTGCCTTTTTTTATTTTGGCTCTGTATGAACACGCTTAAAGGCGTGTTCTTACAGAGGTATTTTACCAGAAATAAGAATACAAGAATATTAAAATCAAAACAACAATACTCGCACCAACCGCAAAGCCAGTTGTGGTTTTAAACATTGATGCATCAATTTCAAGGCCCTTGTTTTCGTCTGGCAAAACAACACTTAATATGAACATTACTGCTATACAAATTAAAAATACCCATCCCATTCGGTCAAGGAAAGGTACTTGGCTCCAATCAGCTCCAGGTAACCAGTTGTTATGCATTGAAAGTGCAATTAAAAATCCTCCGACTATTGCAAAAAATGCTCCAGCGGAATTAGTTTTTTTCCAGAAAAAACCCATAATAAAGGCAGCAAAAATACCCGGTGAAAGCAAGCCAGTCATTTCTTGAATAAATTGAAAACCACCTTTTTTATCAATACCCATGAAAGGAGAAATCACAATTGCCAATATCATGGCGATTACAATTACAATTCTACCGGTCCAAACTAGATTTTTTTCAGACATGTCTTTTGCAAAATAAGGCTTAAATACGTCCAATGTAAAAATGGTAGAAATACTATTGGCCTTACCTGCCAATGAAGCTACCACAGCGGCTGTAAGAGCGGCAAATGAAAGGCCTTTCAAGCCTATTGGCAATAGATTTAACAATACTGGGTAGGCTCTGTCTTGATTAAAAGCACCTGTTGCATCCATCATTTCGGCCTGAAATAAACCCTTTTGGTACATGGCATAAGCCGCAATACCAGGTAAGGTTACAATTACAGGCATCAATAATTTTAGGAAAGCAGCAAATAAAAGTCCTTTGCGAGCAGTGTTTAAGTCAGCACCCAAAGCTCGCTGTGTTATATATTGGTTGCAACCCCAATAGTTAAGGTTGGTTATCCACATACCACCAATTAGCACAGTTAGGCCCGGTAAAGCCATATAATGTTGGTTGCCTTTTTGGTAAATCATATGGAAATGGTCATCATGATTTTGGGTCATATATTGAAAGCCTTTTTGCAAACCATCCATTCCACCAACACCTGATATCATAGTTATTGCAATATAAGTAGCTGCAAGCCCCCCAATTACTAAAAAGAACACTTGAATTACGTCCGTAAAACCAATTACTTTCATGCCCCCAATTGTGATTATGATGGCAAAAATTGCCAAAAATACCATACAAGTATAAAATTCAAAGCCTGAAATTTCGGAAACAGCTAAGGCTCCAAGATAGAGTATGGCAGTCAAGTTTACAGCAATATATAAAATCAACCAAAAAATTGCCATAATTAAGCTTACAGTTTTGTTATAGCGTTGGCTCAAAAACTGTGGCATTGTCGATATTTTATTTTTCAAATATATTGGCATGAAAAATACCGCCACCACCAAAAGCGTAGCAGCTGCCATCCATTCATAAGTACTGATGCCAAGGCCCATCGAAAAGCCATTACCCGACATCCCAATCATTTGCTCTGCCGAAATATTAGAAGCGATTAATGAAGCACCAATTGCCCACCAAGTAAGGGAGCCTTCTGCCAAAAAGAAATCTTGGGTGTTGGTTTCCTTCGATTTTTTCCTTTGATAGATATAATAACCATAGGCCGAAACCAAAATAAAATAAAATAAAAATACTAGGTAGTCAATCGTTTGAAGGCCTTGTCGTTGCATGGTAGGATGAAAAATTTAGTTTAGGTTTTTAAATAAATAATTATAGGAATTGAGTAATATATTTTCACTTCATAAGCTTAAATTATTCAAATAATCAAAGAATAATTTGCAATAAACGGATAAAGAGTTTTCAAAAATACGGCTTTTTGCCTAATTCTAAATTAAAAATCTTAGTTAATTCTCTATTTTATCGGTTTTCGGGCTGATTAGTTTTAATTATTGGGAATTTTAAAAAGAATTAGTTTTCCAAATTATAAACATTTCATAATTCAAAACTAGTGTTTATTTTGGTATTTTTACAAAAAAACTAGCATTATGATCACTACCACACTCGTTGTATTTGCCTTTTTGAGTGGCTGCATAGCCGCTTATGGAGGTTTCGCCCTTTTTCAGAAATTCACTGGAAAAGAGCAGCAACTAATTAAAAATGAGTCGACTCTACTTTTAGAAAAAGTAGAAAAGGTATTTAAAATTGTATTAGCCGAAGGGCATTTTTCAGAAATATATGATCATAACAGTGAAAAGGAAATACTTTTTGGCCTCACTACCACCAATAAAAAAGCCTTAATAGTGGCTAAGGCAAAGGTTTTGGTAGGCTATGACTTTTCGAAGGTAAAAATAAACTGGATTTATGGCACCCGAAAAATGATAGTTGAAGAATTTCCAGAGCCTGAGATTTTGAGTGTCGACTCTGACTATAAGTTTTACGATATCGATCAGGGGCTTTTCAATAAGTTTAAAAATGACGACTATACCCAACTTCTTTCAGACGCCAAGCAAACCATGCAGCATAAAGCCATTGCCAGCGAACTACCCCGAATTGCCAAAAAACAGGCGGTGGTAATGCTCAACCAAATGGCCAGCACCATGGGTTGGGATATCGAGTTTAAGCAAATACCGCCTAATGAAGAAATAAAATTGATCAATGAAAAGATTGATTTTAAGGAGATAAAAGAAGAAAATTAGATTTTGAGATTAGAAAGAAATTTACCAAGAATTTAAATGCGATCTATCGAAAGTTTAACTGTTAGTTACCTTTTTGTAAAATATTAGAAATTAATTGATTACAAAATTTCAGATAAATTCAAGCTAATTTGTAAAGACATTAAAATTAAATAGTAAAAATCAAATATGAATCAACCTGCTTGGCTCTCCAGAACGACACTTTTAATCGGCGATGAAAAACTCCAAAAACTCCAAAATGCTCATGTACTCATAGTTGGATTGGGTGGTGTAGGCTCATTTGCCGCTGAGTTTATTGTTCGATCAGGTATTGGAAACGTGACTATTGTTGACGGTGACATCGTAGATAACACCAACAGAAACAGACAGTTACCTGCCCTATACACCACAATTGGTAAAAACAAAGTGGAAATTATGGCAGAGCGACTTTTGGCCATCAATCCTGAAGTAAAGTTGACTGCTATCAACTCTTTTCTAAGCCCAGAAAAAGCGGCTCAAATACTTTCTGAAACAAGCTTCGATTATGTGATGGACTGTATAGATAGCATAACCCCAAAGTTAACTTTACTAACCACAGCGTACGAAAAAGGCTTAAAAATAATAAGTTCAATGGGAGCTGGAGGCAAGCTAGACCCAACAAAACTTGTATATGCCGATATTTTTGACACAAAGCAGTGCTATTTAGCTAAAACCGTTCGTAAGCGGCTGAGAGCCAAGGGCATAATTACAGGAATTAATGTAGTGTATAGCACCGAAAAAGTAATACTAGAGTCGCTGATGCTTACCGACGGCTCCAATTTTAAGCGTTCGGCCTATGGCACAATCTCTTACTTGCCCGCT
>JANMZR010000221.1:0-2667 GCA_031383555.1 Cytophagaceae bacterium
CTAATAAATTAAAAGAAATATTATCAAGGATAAAAAAGCATATATTATTCTATATTTTTGTTAAAAACTACAATATAATCCAAAAAAAATTAAAAGAATGAAAAATGAAATATCGAGGCGTGACTTTTTAGCTTTAACTTCTCTAACCGCTTTGGGCTTTACACTAAGCAAATATGAAATGTTTGCTGGCGAGCTATTAAAGCCAAATTCTAAATTTGGTGGCGTTCAAATTGGCGCAATTACTTATTCTTTCAGAAGTATGCCACATGACATTGATAAATTACTTCAATTTTGTATTGATAGTAATATTTCGGCAATTGAAATGATGGGAGATCCGGCAGAGGAGGCAGCTGGTAAGCCTAAATCACCTTTTAGAATGGGCCCGCCACAAGGTGGAGCAAGGCCAGGCGGCCCAACAACTGCAGGAGGTATGGGAGGAGGGGGCCAGCGCCCACAAATGACAGATGAGCAAAGAAAACAAATGGCTGAGTATGGGAAACAAGTTGCTGAATGGCGGGCAACGGTTTCAATGGATAAATTCAAGGAAATTGCCAAGAAATTCAAAAAAGCGGGTGTGAAGATTTATGCCTTTAAGCCCAATGCTTTTAGTGCAAACAATACTGATGCTGAGGTCGAATTCGGAATGCGAGCAGCCAAAGCTTTAGGTGCTAATTCAATAACTGTAGAAATACCTACAGACCCTAAACAGTCTCAACGGCTGGGTGATTTAGGAGCAAAAAATGGAGTATATGTAGGCTATCACGCTCATTTACAGGCTACTGATACACTTTGGGATGTAGCCTTGGCTCAGTCGCCATATAATTCACTTAACTTGGATTGTGGACATTATATAGCTGTTGGGGCGCCTAATACAAAAGAGTCCTTATTGGCTTTAATTGAAGCGAAGCATGACCGAATTACTAGTATGCACATTAAAGACCGTACCAATAAAGAGCATGGGTCAGGCAATTTGGCTTGGGGTAATGGTGATACGCCCTTAAAAGAGATTTTGTTGTTGATGAAAGAAAAAAAATATAAGTTTCCAGCTTCGATTGAATTGGAATATGATATACCAGCAGGCTCCGATGCCGTGAAAGAAGTGGCTAAATGTGTCGCTTATACCAAAGCGATACTTTCATAGATATACCTTTTAGTTTATATAGCCATCATGATTGGCGGCTATATAAACTAAAAACATTGCTTTTTTACAAACCAAAAACCCAAAACCACAAATTAAAAACCATTAACCATCAACTAAAAACTAATTTTCAATTCGACCATCCAATAAATTTATAATTCTATTACCATAGGCCGCATTTTTTTCAGAATGTGTTACTTGTAATACTGTAACGCCTTCATTATTAAGTGTTTTGAAGTGTTCCATTATTTCCTCTCCTTGTTTTGAATTCAAATTACCAGTAGGTTCATCGGCTAAAATAAGCTTTGGCTTAGTTATTAGTGCTCTTGCAATACCAACAATTTGTTGTTGACCCCCAGATAATTGACTGGGAAAAAGATCTTTTTTGCCAACAATATTAAACCGATCAAGCATATCAGCTACCATCGATTTGCGTTCAGAACCACCAAAGCCATGGTACAAAAGAGGTGTTTCAATGTTTTCATAAACGGTGAGCTCATCTATTAAGTGATAGGCTTGAAACACAAATCCTATATATTTTTTGTATAATTCTGCCCTTTGCTTTTCCTTAATTTTTGTAACATCTTGATCCAAAAAAAGGTATTGACCCTCATTGGGTTCGTCCATCATCCCTATCACATGTAATAATGTTGATTTCCCAGAACCAGATGGCCCCATTATAGAAACAAATTCACCTTCATTTATTTTCAGATTGATATCACGCAAAACAAAAGTCCGGTTGGCCCCAGCGTTATACCATTTAAATATTTTACTTAATTCGATCATGATTTTCTGTTTTATAAATTTGAAACAAATATATCCAAAAATATGCCAATACTGTAAAGTGTTTATTATTAGGTATTTATAAAATATTTAACCCTATTTTTATGTTCGTTTTTGATACAATAATAAAATAATTTAAAATAAATCGTTTAAACAGACTAAAATAAGTAGGCTAGTCAATTGGAATGATAATGTAATTGATAACAACAATTTTGGGTTTGAAACAAAATGAATTTTTTAATCGATTGTAAAAAACTTGCTGTAGTAATTATTTTTTGAATATTATAAGTCAATCCATTTGAGTTTTTTTAAAATGCTTTAAAACATTTTTGGCAAATTAAATAATTACTCATTCTATATTTTCCTGCTCAAATTGTAATTTTTTAAAGCAAATAGCCTATCTCAATGGACAATTTTCGCAAAATAGGTAGCTACTTTTATTTACTATTATAATTTCTTTTGCAATAATATGTTTTTAAAAAGGTAAATAGCTAAGCCCATTTTTTTACAATTATTTTACAGAATTTGCGATAAGTTTGGTTGTTGGTATCTTTTTTAAATTTTAATATTTGTTCACCCAAACTTAACTAATATAACTAAATATCAAATAGTTATACAAATATTTACCTTTTGCTAAATATCTTAATAAATAGTATCAAATATTTATAATTCTAAATATATTTGTTTAAATTGAATAAAAAATACCTCAATTTAATTTTTAGAATTATCAATAAATTATTTAAACC
>JANMZR010000224.1:0-37662 GCA_031383555.1 Cytophagaceae bacterium
TTTTGGGAATACATTTGATGATAGGTTTAACAACGGTTTTTATGGCAACAGGTATTATGGTTCTGCTACCGATTATTATCTTTTTCGGTCATTAGTGGTATTGCTTTGTGTCGTTTTCCGTGGTCAATTCTGGTAAACCAACAAGAATTCCCAAGCCTCGTATAATTACCTACATAACCTAGTTTTTCTGCTTTTTGTCTATCTTTTTCATCTATTTCTGTACTATCTGGTACAGCAAAAACCATATCGCTACTGTTTCCTGTAGCACCTAACCAAACTTTATTTTCTTTAATGAGAGAAAAAACTTCTCTATATGTTATTGCATTCATACTGCCGATAATTACAAATTGTTTATTTGCTTCCATTATCCATTGCAAAAATTCTCGGAATAATGAGAATGGTGGATTTGTAATTATTATGTCTGCTTCGTCCCGAAGTTTTTTTATCTCTTCGCTTTTAAAATCTCCATCCCCTTTTAAATAAGTCCATTCTAAATCATTTACATCAATTTTTCCATCTCCACTTTTGTCGTGAGTTAGTGTAAAAATTTTTCCGTTAACAACTGTTTTTGTTGTGTCAAATTGTGGGGCGGCAGTTTCAAAAAGTGTTGGTTGGTATTTTATTTTTAAACTTTTGCTATCAGGTGCATAGCTTGTACTTATAAGTTTTTTGAGTTTTAGACGTTCAAAGTTTTGTGCAAAAAACTTGGTAAAGTTGCTCCATTCGGGGTCGTCGCAAGGCAACAAAATAGTTTTATCTTTAAAAGTATTAGGATTAAAATCCAAATAAGCCATTATCTCTTTTTCAATATCGAGGTATTGAGTGTAGAATTCGTCATTTTTTGCATTTTTCGCCTGTGTAAGATTGCTATTTGCCATTTATTTTGTCAGTTAGTTAAGTCGCAAATTTACAATTTTAATTTCTGTAATTTTTACGGTTTGTCAATTTGTATAGGGCGTCCAATAAAATAGCCGATAACTAAAAAGTATTGCCGATGTGGTGGGATTTGAAAAATTGTCAGCCCGTAACATCAGCTCATACATGTATTAAAAGCTAAGGAATATTACAAATGTTCAGTCGGTTTCCGTCAGCCTTGAACTAATGCCAAATAGTGAATTAAAAGCTGATGTTTATTCCGTTTGCCACCATATTGGCGATAAACTGTAGGGCGTAGTTTTTTATAGTCTATTAAGTTCTGTTTCAACATTTGTCAAAATTGGATAAAGTGAATTTAAGTATGTCCGCATTGATGAAGGTGCTTGATATGTCATAGTTATACCAAGGAAAGTTGTATGTGCCGCTCTTCGCCTAAGTGCCCACAATGAACTTAATTGGTCTCTTAATATTTGAAAATGTCCTGCATTTTTAAGTTTATTTTCAAATATTTCAGCTTCTTTATAGCCAATTAATTTAATAATCATAGGTCTAAAATGATTAACATAATCAAATCCATATGTTTTCTCAATAACATAAGTTTCAATTTCATCTTTATATTGTTGGTCAACTAATTTCACTTCAGCGAACCCCTTTATTATTTCGTCTTGAACAAGTTCCAACCATCCGCATAATTCCAAAAGTGCTAACTTAGAGTAATAATCTTTATGATTTGGATTTGTTGGATTGTCATAAAGTGTTTGAAGCTCTATCAACAAATCTTCAATTGGTTGTTTTGCTTTCATATATTATTGTGCAAAGCAAGTTTTTGAAGCAATTAATCTTTGATTTACCTTTTCTCTTGCTGCAAGTCCTTCTTTTAAATTCAAAATACTATATTCATCAAGTTCCTTGAAGTTGGAAAATAAAAGCTTTATTTTTTCTGTTGTCTCCAACTTCAACTTTTCTAAGTTTTGTGAAACTCCATAAAGTAATCCTTCCAAAAATGTTTTTCCAAGAGAAGTTATAGGTTTATTATCAAAAATTATATCATAAATTATGTTTAAAGTTTCATTGTAAAATTTTGTTTTGATTAAAATTTTCTCGTCGGATAAATCCCTATTTTCAAACATAAAGTCATTAAGGAATTTTGATAATTTGCCATTATATGCTTGAAAATTATCGTTAAATGCGAAGAACCTTAGAATTAATTCTTCATTTGCAAATCTTGATTTAAGACCAAATGCTTTTTTAGTTTCACTTGATTTTGCCAATACTTTTAAAAGCAAATTAAAATTACCATTATAAATACAATTTCTAATTTCTTGATTATTCAATTTTACTCCACCGGAATTTAATCTGTGGAAAATTGTAAATAAGTATTCGTTATGTGTTTTTTTGGAATAGTCGCATCGAATAACTGTTACTGGTATCATCACATTTTGAACTCTTTCAAAAAGTTCTTTAGATTTTGTTTTGATTGTGTGAACAGTCTTACCTGAAAGTTTGTCGTCTATATCATCAAGTTCGGATAGTTTCCATTCATCATCTGAAAGGAAATTGATTATACTATTCATTCTTTGTAAACCATCAATTATAAGTCTTTTGTCCGTTTTATAATCAAGACTAATACACATACTAGGAATAGGCAGTTGTTTCGTTAAGCTATCTATGAATCTAGTTTGATCTGGTTTAGACCAAACAATATCTCTTTGAAAATCAGGTTGAATGTCTAATTGTTTAGAAACATAAAGTCTAAGTAAGTCAGCACAAGAACGTAATTCATTAAAAGCAACAATGTCTGATGGTGGTAATTCGTTTGAACTGTCAGAATAACTAAGATTGTCTTCGAGTTCTTTTATGTTTTTGTCTGTCATTTTATTCTTTTAGGTGTTTTTTAAAAATTACGCCCAACTATTAACTATAAGCGTATATATGTTTTAGTTTTTGTATTTAATTGCACTTTACCGCTAAAGTATTGAACTTTTGATATAGTAAATATTTTATTCTGAATTTTTCTAAAATTTTCAAAACCTCAATCCTCAGGATAAATCACCCCAACCTGCTTTCTCACTTCTTCCATAATATTCATTAATTCTTGGCTGAAGTCGAGGGTTAAAAGGTTGTTTTCGGTTCGCCCTTCTGCAAGGCAGCGTTGTACATCGGCAGCCTCATAGCAATAACCAAAGCCAAGCCTTTCCACCTCATAAAAAACAGGCTCTTCACCTTTAACTGTAAGGGTAATTCCTTTGGCTTCATGAAACCTGCTGTGCATATGTATTTGTCCGTTTTCCCCAAAAATTGTGCAAACAGTATTGGTTTCAGTGGCTACCGTCGAGTAAAGGCTGGCCGTAGCACCAGACTCATAGTTAAAAGCCATAGTACAATTCACATCAATGCCCGTAACCGCTAGGGTGCCAACTGCTTTGATTGTTTTAGGATTGCCCAATAATAACTTTGAAATAAAAAGTGGATACAAACCGATATCCATGATGGAGCCGCCTGTCAATTTAATATTATACATACGACCTTCCAAGTCATAAGGGGCTTTAAAGCCAAAATCAGCAGCGATGTGTACAATTTTCCCAATAACGCCAGACTCCAATATTTCAAATACTTTTTTTACGGAAGGGTGAAATCTCGTCCAAATGGCCTCTTGCAAAAATATTTTTTTTGATCTGGCTAAATTCACCATCTCATCCAATTGTCTTGAATTCACAGCAAAAGCTTTTTCACAAAGCACTGGTATTCCTGCATTAAGGCACATTAAAGTATTGGAATAGTGCTCTGAATGCGGTGTGGCAATATAAATAACATCCAAATCGGGGCAATTAACAATTTCCTCGTAACTTCCATAGGCATGTTTAGCTCCATATTCTTTAGCAAAAGTCGCTGCCCTATCCAAATTTCTTGATGCCACAGCATGCAAACGAGCGTTTGACACAAATTGCAAATCATTCGCAAACTTTTTTGCAATTCCTCCAGGAGCAATTATACCCCAATTATATATTTTATTATTCATTTTACGAATTTAAGATTAAATAAATTTTAACACGAATTGCATGAACTGATTACTTTTTGATTATTAAAAATGAATTATTTCTATTCAATATCTAAATTATCACCCTTTTTTGAATACCTAACTTGAAGGCCCGGAGCCAATTTCACAGAAACATCTTTTAAAACTAAATCCAATCCATTTTTCAATTTCCATGAATTCTCCCTCATGGTTTTTGATGATTTACCATGTTTTTTAGAAAATATTCCAGCCAATTGCTCAAACAATAAGGAAACATCTGCTTCATTATTCAGGTAAATATCTAAATTTAAGCCTTTTACAATTTTACCATTATGATAATATTGAATGTCAACAAATTCATCATTTGAATTGTTGAAATATTGAGTAAAGGAGTAGAAGTTCGACGCTGAATCGGACGGCTCAAGCGTTTCAGCGGCTAAGGCTTCGCTCAATTTTTTGCCAATACTTTGAGACCTTTCACCTTTATTTGAATTTAAAATTAGGCTTGGCAGGTCATTAGACATGGATGACGGAGCGACAACATCGGTAATAGTATCTCCCTTTTCAATTGAGGTAGAATCCGTAACTTCTGTTGAATTATTGCTTGTACAGGCCTGAAAGCCAAATACTAGTATAAAAAAAAGGCAGAAAACTAAAAGTTGTTTTTTGATTGAATGCATAAAAGATGATTTATATTTATAATGTAAAAAGGGATTTATATAGTAATTAGTTATTAATTAATGTTACACAAGAAAAAATAAAAACCCACCCCGCCGACTGCGTCAGGCACCCCTCCAAGGAGGGGATTTCCCAAAGCTGTGGCAAATCCTTCCTTTGGATAAGCGAACACAAAGTGCGAAACTTACAAGCGAAGCTCTGGCATGCTGGCGTAGCCGCATGACGGAAGGGGTAATTTTGTGATAATAAAAAAAGTTCGTAACATCAGTCGTTAAAATTAACATAAAAAAAAGTAAAAAAGGAAGCAACCTTAACAAAATATTTTACGTTAGATTATTAATATTAATTCAAGAATTATGGATTTGAAAAAAATGACAAATATAAGATTTACCATTACTAAAAAGGTAATTAAAATGAAATTAATGCCGCAAATTAAATTGCTTGCCCTTTCACTTTTATTGCTTTCATGCTTCGATTCTGACCCCTTAAAAAATTATAAAACCGACGACTCACGCATGTATATTAGTAATTACGATAAAAAAATAAACTACAAATCTTATGAAACGTTTCATGTGGTTGATTCAGTTTTTATACTAAATGAAAACCAGGTTAGGGTGTCAACCAGAGCTAGTAATGCTACTTTTATAAATATATTTAAACAAAACTTGGAAATAAAAAAATACAAATATGTTGGTAAAAACGAAAACCCTGACCTCGGAATAATTATTTCCAGAGTAAATAAATCTAAAATTGGCTTTAAATCACCTTCCAATAGCTATTTCAATACATTTTGGAATTTTCCACAATTTGATGAAGAAGGTTTTGAATACCCAGGTTATTATACCAATTATGAAATAGGTGATACCATTTGGAATATTGAAGTGGTTGATTTAAAAAATGTAAAAACAAATAGAAAGCTAAATGTTGTTTGGAATGTGCAAATAAGAGGTGAGGGCGTTTTTGATGAAGATAATTTTGCCTATATTTTAGATAAAACTTTTGAAATATCAACTTTTTTAGGAAATGAAAATAAATAAATACTTAATAAGCTGGCTACTAATTTTGTTTGGTGTTTCAGTGTTCAAAACTCAAGCGCAAAATATTGAAGATGAGGCACCTATTTTCAAAAGAATCAATCCATTAACAGTTCAGAAGTCCTTCCAATTTTCGGTAAGGCCTGGCTATTATACTCCTATCGAAGGCACAAGTTCGTATATAAATGAGGCTGGCATTAAACCCATTGCAATTTCTTTTGAAATAGTGCAACCACAAAAATATTCAATTGGTTTCGATATTAACCAACAGTATTTTCAGCAATATAAACCAAGAGCCATTTATGATTACGCTGGGTCGATTATTTCTACGGCACAAATGAGAACGATCAATAACGTATCAGTTACTGGAAATTATTCTAGGTATTTTGCAAAAATTGAAAACAAAATAAGACCTTATGCCCAAATGGGGGTGGGTATAATGCGAGTGGGCTATAATACTTATTGGGCTTATATTGAAGACAAAAAAATAAACTATCGACCAACCATAGCACCTGCTTTTGGTATAAAAATAAATAGTGACCAAGAAAATAATTGGGTATTAGAAGCTAAAATAAAATATATATTTACGCCTTTCAAATATGATTTTATTTCAAGCGTAAACTATTTGGCTATTGACCTTGCTCTCGGCTTTCGATGGTGGGACGAATAAAATCGATATCACATCATCATGTGATATAAAAATTGCACAATTGTTAGTAAAATTGTAGTAAATTTTCAGCCCGATATGACAATCCGTATAGTTATTTATGAAGACAACCCCGATTTGAGAGATGGCCTCTCAGTTTTGTTGCGGGGTACAAGCGGATTTGAACTAGTTGGCGCCTTCCCCAATTGCCAAAATGTAGATTCTGAAATTTCAAATTTACTTCCCGATATTGTACTAATGGATATTGATATGCCCATAGCAAATGGTATTCAGGGACTAAAAATAATTAAAGAAAAATACCCCCAAGTAAACGTTTTGATGCTCACGGTTTTTGAAGATAACGAACATATATTTGACGCAATATGCTCAGGTGCAGTTGGTTATATGCTAAAGAGAACGCCTCCTGCCAAGCTTTTAGAGGCTATTCAGGATGCGAATAATGGTGGCGCCCCAATGACCTCGACCATTGCCAGAAAAGTATTACAGATGCTACCCCCACAAAAGAAAATATTGGACAATGCCCATAATTTAACAGATAGAGAAAGAGAAATATTGAACCTATTAGTTAAAGGAAATAGCTATAAAATGATTGCCGATCAATGTTTTATTAGTATGGATACGGTACGATCACACATAAAAAAAATATATGAAAAGCTTCATGTGCACTCACAAACTGAAGCGGTTGCCAAAGCAATACATAACCAAATAGTATAGTCGCCCTCAAATTTCCGGTATATTGGCCCCGGCCGTTTTAATTAAACCTTGTATTTTTAAAGCCCTTCGATTAAATATCACATCAACATGTGATTGTGTACTATTTTAATTATCTCCAAATTTGCATTATAATATTTTAAATGGATTAATAGGAACCCTTTAAAAACCAAATTTAAAATGCAAAATCATTTATCTATACCAATTAAAACTGTGAATAATATGGACGTTATAAACAATAATTTTAAATTGAATGTCAACAATATTTGTTTGCCAGTTTGTTACAAAAAATCGATAAACATATCGACAGGTGATATTATTCATTTGGAAGGACATAGCAATTACACCTTATTTTATTTTGCCAATGGCAAAACTCTCTTAGTGTCAAAAACTATGAAAGATTATATTGATAATTTGGATGAGCATTTTGTGCGAATTCACAAGAAATTTGTAATTAATCTACGGTATCTCATACAATTCGATATTAAAGGAGAAATGACAGTTTTGTTAAAAGATGGAAAAAGAATTGCAATATCAAGAAGAAGAAAAAAGGAATTTTTAGAAAAAACTAGAAAAGTTTTTGGAAAAATGTTAGGCTGAGCATGTTTAATTGAGAGTATTTATTAAACGGTAACACCTTAAACTAAAAAAACATATCATAGTTTCCGTTTTCAATTAAAAAGGTAAACTAAAATTTATTGGTTCAGAAATTTTATAAGGTATCGCTTTTTAGAGCTCTTCTTTATTTTTATGTTATTAGCAAACTCAAATTATTTTTGGAGCTCTTCTTTATTTTAAACTTTATAAAACACTCTCTTTACCCTTTCACCAATATTTGTTAGTATTTCATAAGGAATTGTGTCAATTTGTTTTGCCAAATCAAAAATAGTTGGCTTTTCGCCAAAAATAATAACCTCATCTCCCTCCTCAGCTTTAGTGTTTGTAACATCAATCATGGCCATATCCATACAAATATTACCGATTGTGGGACAAAGAATATCATTTATAAGCACTTGCCCAACGCCGTTGCCAAACTTTCTGCTGAACCCATCGGCATATCCAATAGCTATTGTAGCAATTCTCGATTTTTCGGAAACCCTTCCTCTCCTACCATAGCCTACTGTATCGTTTTCATTAATTTCTTTTATTTGAGAAATTTTCGATTTCAATGTACCAACTAAAGCCAATGAATTTTTATCAACCACATTGGAGCCTACTCCATATAAGCCAATTCCTAGCCTTACCATGTCCATACTATAATTTGGAAAGCGGGCAATTCCTGCTGAATTTAATATATGAAAAATAGGTTTATAGCCAATTTTTAGAGAAATTTCACCAGCCATTTCCCTAAATTCTTGATATTGTTGTTGTGAAAAAGAGTCTAAATTTTCATTTTCAGCACCAACTAAATGGCTAAATATAGTAGCCACAATAATATTTGGATTTTGGACAAGTATTTCAATAAGACTTTGAATATCAGCCTTTTGAAACCCAAGCCTATGCATACCGGTATCCAATTTGACATGTATTTTCGCAAAACTCGATTTACCGTCCATATAATCTGCCAACTTATTCAGCTTCTTTATTGAATATATTTCGGGTTCTAGCCTGAAGTCTATCATTTTATTAAAGTCATTTTCAGTTGGATTCATGACCATTATTGGGGAGTTTATACCACTTTCACGCAAATAAATCCCTTCATCTATATAAGCAACTCCGAGGTAGTCGACGCCCTGATGTTGTAATAGTCTGGCAATTTCTTTATTCCCAGCTCCATAAGCAAAGGCTTTAACCATTGCCATTATTTTAGTAGTAGGTGTTAATTTTTGTTTGAAATAGTTAAAATTATGAGTGATTGAATCAAGATTTATTTCCAAAAAAGTATCATGATTTTTGGCCTGTAATTGGCTTACAATTTTTTCAAAAGCAAATGCTCTTGCGCCCTTGATAAGAATAATTGAGTCGGCAAAAGAATGGCTATGCAAGTCGTCAATAAAGTCTTCAGTATTTTTGTAAAATACAGAATTGCGTGGAAATATTTTTGCATTTCTAGAAATTACCGGACCAATTCCCACCAATTTAGCTATATTATTAGTTTCAATTAGTTTATTTATATTTTGATATAAAGTTGGCTCGTGCTCACCCGCTTGCAAAATATCTGATAATATTAAAAGTTTATTTTTCCGATTTTTCTGTTGATTCAAGAATTCTATTGCCAACTTCAATCCTAAAAAATCATTATTATATGAGTCATCAACAAGTTGAGTATTGTTGATGCCTTCTTTTAATTCAAGTCGCATTTCAACTTGTTTCATTTGGCTCAGCTGAAAGTTTATTTGTTCATTTGATATCCCTAGTAATTTTGCAGTAACTATACAATTACAAATATTTTGAATGGACGCATTATCAGAAAAAGGCGCTTTGAAATTAAAATTATGGCCATTATTATCAAATGATAGGGTATTGGTTTGATGCGTAAATTGAAATGAATTCTCTTTGGAATCAATTAATGACCAAGATATTACCTCGCAATTAGGATTTATTGCTTGAGAAAATTCAATAACACTTTCATTCAATTGTACATCATCTCTGCAGTAAATTAACTGCTTTGAATTGGCAAATAGTTTAAGTTTTTCTTTTATTTTCTGGCTTCTATTTTCAAAAAAATCATCATGTGCAGGCCCAATATTGGTGAAAATTCCAATAGTAGGTTTTATTATTTCTTCGAGTGCTGCCATTTCATTGGGTTGGGAAATACCCGCCTCAAATACACCTAAAGTATGTAATTTATTTAATTGCCATACTGATAGCGGCACTCCTAATTGCGAATTAAAGCTTTTAGGGCTTTTTGCAATTATAAAATTATTAGCTAGTATTTGACATAACCATTCCTTTACAATAGTTTTACCATTACTTCCTGTAATTCCTATAATAGGAATTACAAAAAGCTTTCTATGATTGGCTGCTAATTGTTGCAAAGCCTGTATTGAGTTTTCGACTATCCAATATTTACAATTTTTTTTCAAAAAATCATTTTTAGAAAAAAAAGAATCCGAAGCAGATTTTTCCTCAATTACAAATTCTCTAACTCCTTTCAAAAACAAATCTTTTATAAAAAAATGTCCATCATTTTTATTAGTTTTTATTGCAAAAAATATTGATTCAGAAGCAAAAAAAACTGTTCGACTGTCAGTGACAATGAATTTAGCATTCGTAATAATTGGTGCTTGTTGGCTATTCATTTAAAAATATTTTGCAAACCTGTATTAAGGATTAAATTACACGTATAAATATGTAATTTATTGATAAATAGCATATTACATATATATCGCAGAAGTAGAGGCAAATAAATTATTATGTTTATAACCATTTTTTTAACCTAAAGTAAATTAACATTCCAAGTGTAATTAGTACCATAATTATCCAAACAGCATAATAACCATGTTTCCAACGCAACTCTGGCATAAAGTCGAAATTCATTCCGTAAACACCTACCAAAAAAGTAAGTGGCATAAATATGACTGAAATTATTGTTAATACCTTAATCACATTATTCATTTTATTGGATACCTGCGAAAAGTATAAATCCATTAAATTAGTTATCATTTCACGATTTGAATCTAGCATTTCAACAACTTGAGCAGCATGGTCATGCGCATCTCTTAAATATAGTTTTGTATTTTCATTAACCAAATCATTTTCGGGATGTAAAAGAATTGAATTTATCATTTCTCTTATCGGGTAAGTATGCTTTCGCATAATATTGACCTCACGTTTATGAGAATAAAGCAAATGTTGGCTTCTTTCTTTAGGGTTATTAAAAATTGAATCTTCCAATATTTCCAAATCATCGTCAATTTTTTGTATTACCTCCATGTAATTGTCGATAATGAGGTCAATTGCTGAAAAAAACAAATAGTCTATATTGTATTTTCGAATTTTCCCCACACTATTTTTGAGTCTTGAAAAAATATCATCGAATATATTTTCAGTGCCTTCTTCTTGGAAAGTTAATAAAAAATCATGGCCAAGTATAAGGCTAACGTGCTCAGCTTCAAGTACTTTTGTGTAAGGATTATATTCAATTGCTTTCAATGTAAAATACAGAATGCCATCACCATAATATTCCACTTTTGGCTTTTGATTGGTATTCAAAATATCCTCCAAAAGCAATGGATGAAGGTTAAATATGCTCCCAATTTCTTGAATTACCGCTGCATCATGAATTCCATCAACATTTAACCAAGTTTTTTTATTATCATTATAATCAATTTCAATTTTACCAAAATCACGATCGATAGTCTTTTCATCAAATATATCGGCATTGTATTCAACAATTTTTATGTTTATTGAATGGTCAACAATTTTGCCCACATATTTCATTGAACCAGGTGAGGTTTTTAAGCTGGTATCTTTGACTTTATTTTTTTTCACCATTTTTCTTTTTTATATATTCGTGCCCACGGTTATACCCTTGCTCAATTATTCTTGCAATATCATCTGAATCAAACGATTGTATATCAATATTGAGAGGCAATTCAGGTCTAATTATTGTTATTTTTACTTTATGATTTTTATTTTCTGGTTTACTATTTTCATAGTCAACTTTACTATGCAAAACGGCCCAATCTAAGTCCATATTCAATGACTCGTTCACAGCTATATCCATTATTCGGTCAACCAAAGCTAATAAATTACCGTATGCAAAGTTCCCAGCTTCCATTTCTCTAGTATGACATGCAATGCATACTATTTCAGTGGCGCCATCTGATATCGCCTTTTTTATTGGAGCAACATCACGTAAGCCTCCATCCAAATAGGCCATTTTATGATGGTTTCCAATTTTTACTACTGGCATTATTATTGGAATAGCAGAACTCGCCATAATATAATCGTGAAAATGCTCAAAACTAGGGTCGGCATATACAATTCCGCCATTAATTATATCAACAGCACCAATCTTTAAGGTTATTGGGCTGGCTCTCAGATGTTTAATTGAAATATTATTTTCCACGATTTCCTTTAGTGGTGTTGTATCCAATAGCCCTTCGAAATTGCGCCTTATTGCTGATAAGCCAAGTTCGTAAGTACCTCTTCTGCGAGCGAGCGAAGAAGGAACTGTAATATGGTCTATCCAAAAATCAATCAATTTTTGCGCTGCTTTTAAATAATCTATCTTCTCATTTGCAAGTTTTTGTTCGCCAAAAATATCAACCAAATAGGAGGCATTCATACCGCCCGCCGATACACCATAAATAGCATCTGGCTGAAAACCAGACTCAAATATAGCTTTAACCACTCCCGCTTGGTAGGCTCCTTTGACTGAGCCACCTGCCAATACAAGTATTTTTTTTGAATGCATTATCAATCTTTTTTAAAAATAATATTCTAATTAAGGATATTTTGTCGAATTTAACTGGAAACTAAGCGAAAATTTAATTAAAGTTGAGCATTTATAATTAATTTTAACAAATGGAATAGACTCAAAATCTAAATTTTAGTTTTTATTGCTAAAAAATCCTTTCATTTTATTGATCTTTTTTCCAAATATCACTGTTAACAAAAGAATCATTTACCAAAAAGCCTTCATTATTCTGATCGTATCAAATGGCTATTACCACTAAAGAAATACAGGCTCCAATTTTAAAAGAAATGAGCTCTTTTGAAGGAAAGTTCAGAGAGTTTATGAAGTCGGATGTACACCTTCTTGATAAAATAATGAGCTATATTGTACAAAGAAAAGGCAAGCAAATTAGGCCTATGTTTGTGTTTCTCACAGCTGGAACTTGCGGCCTGATTAATGACAGAGCCTACAGAGGGGCTTCTTTTATTGAATTGTTACATACAGCAACTTTGGTGCATGATGATGTGGTAGACGACTCCAACAAGCGGCGTGGGTATTTCTCTATAAATGCACTGTGGAAAAATAAAATTGCCGTTTTGGTGGGCGACTATTTGTTTTCAAAGGGCATGTTACTTTCTATTGAAAATGATGACTATGATTTATTTAAAATAGTGTCACGGGCTGTAAAGGAGATTGTAGAGGGGGAATTATTACAAATAGAAAAAGCCCGCAAACTTGATATTACTGAAAATATATATTTTGAAATAATTCGTCAAAAAACGGCCACTCTAATTGCCTCATGTTGTGCAGTTGGAGCTGCCTCAGCTAATTCTAGTGCAGAGGTAATAGAAAAAGCCAGACAGTTTGGTGAAAAAGTAGGCATAGCATTTCAAATCAAAGATGATCTTTTTGACTATGGAATTGATGAGATTGGTAAACCATTGGGAATTGATATCAAGGAAAAGAAAATGACCTTACCGCTGATTTATGCACTCGCAAAAGCAGATTGGATGATGAAACGAAAAATTATTAACATCATTAAAAATGAGTCAGATAAACCCTTAATGGTTGATTTTGTGATAGATTATGTAAAAAAATCTGGTGGAATTGAATATGCCAACAAAAAAATGCGAGAATATGTAAAAGAGGCAATAGAATTATTAAAAAGTTTTCCTAATTCCGATTATCGGATTTCTTTGGAAAATTTGGTGAATTATACGATTGAAAGAAAAATTTAATAGGTAAGTTGGTCAATTTGACCTCACTATATCCACTCCTATTTCCCCCAACTATTTTCATTATTCATATTCATTTCTAATGGATATTTTGCCAGCCTTTTCAAACTGAATGTTCAAAAATCCTTCCTCATTTTTCATTAATTTTACGCCAGATTTTGTTTGAATATAATGCGTTTTAAAAGGTAATTTTAGTTTGCATTTTCCCCCTTTTTCTGAGAAAATTGTAATTTCTTCTACCTGGCCATTCGCTTTTTTAGCGTTTACCAAAAATGCCCCTTCCGCACGTAATTGGCTGAAAGAAACGTCATTCCATTGGGAAGGAATGGCTGGAAAAACTTCAATAAAGCCAGCATAACTTTGAATTAACATTTCTTGAATACCAGCTGCAAATGCAAAATTGCCTTCTAATGTAAACGGCCTGTAGGTAAAAGTTGACTTGCCGGTTTTACTTTGATCTCCGTTTAAATGAAAGGAATTGATAGAACAAAACGCTGTTGCAAAGTCTCGAAGTGCAACAGCCGCTCCGACGCCGTCTTTGGCTCTTGCTTTTAAATTCCCTTCCCATGCATACGAGTAGCCGCACCAGTTTGCGGGGCCAATTTTATCTAAAAGCAATAAAGAATTTTTAATAATTTCTTGGTCTTTGGCTCCGTTTTCCATCCGTATTTCTCCAAAAGGATGAATAGCCATCAGATGCGAAAAATGACGGTGAGACTCGTTATAGGGTAAATTTTTAGCGAAATTAAGTTCCTGATTTTCAGACAAATGATAGGCTGAAAACTGAGAGAGAATGTTGGAAAAATGTTTGGCATCAACCGGTAAATTCAACTCAGTTGCTAGTTCTGAAGCCTTTGAAAATAAGAACCGCATTTGAGCCAAATCGTAATTGGTGTTTTCATAAAACCATGCCGATTTGCTATTGTTGTTTATTTCAGGACTTGAACTTATTGGCAATTGTCTTTTTCCGTTTTTATCCAAGTAAGTAACTTGCTCCAAATGTTTAGCCACATCACTAAACCAAGGGTAGGCCTTTGTTTTGAGAAATTCTTTGTCCATACTGTATCGCCATTGCATATAATAATGCTGTGCTAACCAGGCAGCCACCGTAGGCGAAAGCGAATATTGAATCCAGCCACCCATTTCTTCACCAGTAAGTGTGGTTACGCCTGGCACATTGAGGCCATTGTTTCCAAAATACCATTTGGTGTATTTTTTATACGTGTTTTTGTTTTGTTCTAAATGATTGATGTAGCCAATGGCTTCGTCTAAATGATTTCCGGAATAGGCTGGCCAATAGCTAAGTTGCGTATTTAAATCGTGGTGATAATCGCCTTTCCAAGGTGGTAATCGGCCGTTATCTGCCGTCCAAATTGCTTGTAATGAAATTGGAGGCGTATTGGCACGAGCCACACTTCCAAACTTATACTGTTCCAAATAATATTGCCGCTCTAATACTGGGTCTGGAAGAGAAATTGCTGATTTACTCCAAAAGTTCTTCCACCATTTCGAATGACTTTCAAAGGCTTTTGAAAAGGAAGGTGCGGTATTTAAGATAACGTCTGATGTGATTTTGGTTTTATCTGGATAATGGGCAGAAATGCTCCAGATACAATCAGTGGTTGTTGAATCAATTCGTATATATTTCAAAGCCACCACATAATAAAAACCTCCCCAGCCTTTTTGGGTATATTTATAGGTTTGCCCGTTTTTGATAGCTAGTCCTTGCTTGTAACCTAATCTTTCTAAATTGTCGCCTGCCACCGATCCACCTTCTGTTTTATTTGTATTTCCCTCATATTTTGGTGGAATTAGGTCAATTTTCAAATCCTTACAATTTTCAAATCGTATATACCCGAAAGGTTTTGTGGCATGTACAAACGAACGCATCTTAACTCCGTTTTCCCAGGATACTATCGAAGAAGCATTTTCAATATTCAATCCTGAAGAAATTACTTTGCCCCATCCATCGCTATTAAATTGTAAGGCAGCACCAGGCAATTTACTTGGTGCAGGTTCTCTTTCGTATGGTATATCACCAATTTTTTGAACCGCCGCATAATTGTCTTTATCCAGTTGCTCTTTTACCCATTTGTAGCTAAAATCCTTAGTATGCAGTTCAGCCATTGGTCTCAAATCCCATAGTTGGGCATGATCAAGTGATACCCGAATTTTCGAATCTTTTTCCCAAATTAATGCTCCAATTTCACCATTTCCCAATGGAATAGCCTCGTCCCATCGGCTTGGAAGCTTATCAAATTTTAAAGCCTCTTGGTATTTATTTATTTGACCAAACCCTCCAAAACAGATAGTTAAATAGCTAATAATAAGTAATATATTTTTCATTTTGTTTTGCTTTTGGAACCGATAAAAAACACTTCTAGCTTTCAATTAATTAATAAATTTTTAATAAATGGACTTTTTTATTGCTGGAAATAATTTCTTTGCTCTTATCACTCACATTGACTGTCAATTAAAAAGAATCGGAGCGTCCTCTAGCCATAATCAGGGCTTAATTGATTTTTTAAGTGTTTTTAAAATAATTATTTCTAAGATTTATTTATCTTTCAAATTCCTTATAGTCAATTGAAGGGTCATAGTCATTTTTGGTTATTAAAGAATGCAATTCGCTTTCTGGACGAGCCGACCGAATGAAAGGGAACAATAATTGAACATACCAAGGCTCTTTGATTTGATTCCATGCACCAAATTTTGTGGGATATTTTCTGGTTATTTTAGCCGTTCCGAAAATTACATCCCAAATAAAAAGTAAGTTGCCGTAATTTCCATTCGGATGTGAAATACCATCTTCAGCTGTGAGTCCATGATGGGCGAAATGTGTGCTTGGTGTAGAAATTACTCTTTCAACTACCCAAGCTATTGGTTTCAGAAATTTATACTTATATAAGAACCTGTCCCATTTTGTTTCACTATGTGCGAGTAATATGACGACTAATTTTATTGGGAGATAGAAAAGATAAACATAGCCCATCCCTAAAAAAATCAAAAGGGCTGATAACCAAATACCAGGCATTAAGGCATAATAAAGCATAGCGTTTCTATAGGTAACGAGTACACCCATTTCTTCAACTACGTGATGGGGCCTATGTAATTTCCACATCATTCGATTTGAATGAGATAGTCTATGCCACCAATACTGTGTCATATCATCCAGAAGCAGAAATGCCAAAATTTGCCAGCCAATTGCTAGATTTATAAAATAATCTTCAAATTGAGGAATCCAGTTTTTGCCAATAAAAAAGACTAGAACAAAAATGGCTGGTTGTAAAAGAGTCGGCAAAGTAAAAAGACTTACTAATTCAATTGTCCAGTCATTTTTAGTTCTTTTGTCGTCAAAATATAAACCTCCCAATGCCTCAATGATTCCTAAGACAAGTAACATTATTACTGGTATTGATTTACTGATTAACTCGTTTTCCATATTTTTAAGATTTTATTTCAGCTAATATACAAGTATTTATGAAGAAAGTAATTTTGAAAATGGTCAGTTAACAAATTTCAAAGATTATGCGCAGCGTCCTGTACGGTCATGCCTTGGTACTGTGGAAATACACAAGATAACCTACCCTTGGAAGAGTTTCCACAGGACATATTTTAAAACGTACTAGTTTAATCTGTTTGGTCGACTAGAAATAGTTATATTTTAATCAAATAATCTGTACGAAATAAAGAATCTGAGAAAGAAATTATTTAAATAGGAACCGATATTAGCGGTAGTTTTTCTTCTCGGCAATCTCATCTTTAATTCTTTTATTGATGTCAATTTTTGAACCGATAAAAGCAAATATTGAAGTCCCAAATTCTCGTGAATAGCTGTTAGTAATAGAACCTGCAATTGATGAAGTTTCAAAAAAGGGTGATGTTTCTTTAAGTTCAGCATCTGTTTCATTTGACTCTATAATTCTGATTATGTTCTCATACTTTATTGTTAAATCAAACCAATCTATATAGTCAGCATTGAATGAAACTGCCTTTACTTTTTGTTGTGTATAATAATTTATTGCTCCTGCTTGTCCGTAGTTGTCGCAAAGAATTAGCGTCTTTTTTTTACTCGGTAATTTTAAATAAATACTATCAACTTTTAATGCCAACTCTTTCCAGCCTAACATATCAGCGTAATCTTGTGGTATTTCGTGGTCTTTGCCGTCTTCCCAACGAAGTAAGCCAAGTTTTTGATAGGTCTGTCTATGATTTATGATATATTCGGGGCTTTTGTTTGGAAAAAATAAATTGTACATAGGAATGAAAAATAGAATTGGTATTGCGATAAAAACTGGTTGCAAATATCTTTTCCAACCTTGCTTTAGTTTGTCTGCAAGAAATACTGAACCAAAAGCAACGTAAATTGGATAAAGGCCGATTGCATAATAATCTTTTGCTTTAAAATAGGTAAAAACAATTAAAGTGAAAATAATTGTCCACAAAAAAGTTTTGTATTTTTTATAAGGATTGTAAAAGATTAGTGCATACAAGGCTGAAATAATAACGAATAAAGAACCTACAAAGAAGAATATTTGCGATTTTAAAAAATCTAACCTGTTTACATTAACCAACTGGGTATCTGACAATTCCTCCAAATGATGGATAACAGGAAAGTTGTTTTTGAACTGCCAAATAAGGTTTGGCAAAATAATTAAAAGTCCAAGTAGAAGAGAAAAGTATAATTCTTTTTTTGCAAATATTTTACGTTGTTTAGTTAATGAAATAGAAGGCATTAATCCTATTACAAGAAATACTATATTGTATTTATTTAGAAAGCCAAATGCAAAAACAAAAGCACCAATGAAAAGCCATTTTGTATTTTCTGTTTTAAAATATTTGAGTATAATAAAATAAAAAGTTGTCCAACTTAATACGTCAAAAGAGTTTGGCTGAAATAAAGTATTCAATCTTAAAAGGGCTGAGAATAGAACACAAGTTGCCCCTAAGATTAGAGCAAATAAATTTCCGTTCAACTCTTCATTTGCTTTCCAAACTATAAAAATTGTCAAAGCCCCAAATAGCGCTGGGAAAAACTTTACCCAAAAAACAGAGTTTCCAAGTGAATGGATTAAATATGAAACCCAAGAGGTGAATGGTGGAACAGACTGAAACCCCCAAGCCAGGTGTTGTCCTTGGTCAAGGTGCAAATACTCGTCTCTTTGTAAGTCGTATTCTGAACCTAGTAAAATGTATTGCAGAATGAATTTTAGTAGAATAAATCCGATTAAAATTAATGTCTTCTTTGTCATACTGTGAGGTCTGCTAAAATTCTGACTAACGTTTTGGTGTTTTGTGTTAGGGTGGGAAATCGAAGGACAAAAGCCGATATTATTACTAAAGTTCAATTGAAAAACTTTTGTTGAACTAGCTATCAGCCCGCCTAACTCAAAGCACTTATGTAAAATAGATTACTATTTTGTAATGCACAAAATCTAATTTACAGGAAGAAAATGGAAACACCAAAACTATTTATTGGCTTGGACGTTCACAATAATATTGGCCGCCTTGGAACGGACTGACTACATCCGAACTGAGTTTAGCCGTCACAAAACTTTCAGCCAACAGGCTGACCCAAAACTTTAGGAGGAGTATGTGGATAAAAGCTTTCCTTGGATAAATCTATTTGATCGACCAGAAATAGTTATATTTTAATCAAGTATTTTGTACAATTAGAAAATAGATAGGCATACCAATTGTTATATTTATAGGGAAAGTTACTGCAAGAGCCATTGGTAAGAAAAGCCCAGGATTTGATTGGGGAACTGAAATTTTCATAGCAGCAGGTACAGCAATATAAGAGGCACTTGCGGCTAAAATTGCAAACATAAAACGATTTGATATGTCTTGCGTGATTAAGGAACTCAACATTGCAATGATACAACCATTAATTATTGGAATTAATATTGCAAAAATAATGGGGAACCAACCGAATGAGAAAAATGCTTTTAGTTTTCTTCCACTTGTAATTCCCATGTCTAATAGAAAAATAGCAAGAAAGCCTTTAAAAAGATCATTGGTAAATGGTTTTATTCCTTCTGCCTGTTTATCACTAGCTAGGTAACCTATAATTAAACTACCTAGTATTAGCAATACACTCCCATTTGTAAATGAATGTTTTATGGCGGTTCGTTTCTTTATTATTTCGTTTTCGTCATTATTAAATATAGAAATTAGTAAAAGACCAACAATAATTGCTGGTGATTCCATCAAAGCCATAATGGCTACCATGTGGCCATGAAGTGGCATTTGCTGAGATTCAAGATAAGAAACAGCTGTCACAAATGTTACTGCACTTACCGAGCCATAAGTAGCTGCTACGGCACCAGCGTCAAATACACTCAATCTTCTTTTAAGAATAAAGAATGTGTAGATTGGTATGATTAAGGATATAGAAACCCCAAATAACATTGACCATCCAATTTCCATTGTAAATACCTCATGAGATAATTCTTGTCCACCTTTAAATCCGATAGCAAATAGTAAATAAAGAGAAATGAATTTTGAAGAATTGGGAGGTATCTCCAAATCGCTTTTTAGAACAACAGCAATAACACCAAGTACAAAAAAGAGTAATGCTGGGTTTGTTAAATTTTCTATTAGTAAATTAAAATTCATATTGTTATTTTATTGTTAATGTTTGATTATCTTATTTTTGAGAATTTTAATCTTTTGCCAATTTTATTATCATTTATGATTCCATTGTCATAAACTAAGTTTCCATTTACAAATGTTTTTACAATTTTACTTTTGAATAACTGATTTTCAAAAGGAGACCATTGGCATTTATAAAGTATATTATCATGAGTTACTTTCCATTTATTATTTAGATCAACTAAAACTAAATCTGCAAAATACCCTTCACGAATGTAGCCTCTTTCCTTAATCCTATATATTTCAGCAACATGGTGGCTCATCTTTTCAACTATTTTTTCAATACTTATTTTTCCTTGATGAACTAATTCAAGCATTACAGGTAAAGCATGTTGAACCAAAGGGCCACCGGACATAGCTTTGAAATAAGAACCACTTTTTTCTTCGATAGTATGAGGCGCATGGTCCGTCGCAATAATATCAAGTTTATTATCCAAAAGAGCCGCTAATAATCCGTTTTTATCTTCCTCTGTTTTAATGGCGGGATTCCATTTTATTTTAGCTCCTAACCTTTCATAATCGTTATCTGAAAACGAAAGGTGATGCACACAGGCTTCAGCTGTAATTCGTTTTTCTCGAATAGCTATTCTATTGTCGAATAAATTGGCTTCTGCAAGTGTGGAAATATGAAATAAATGTAACCGATTATTATGCTTTTTAGCAATTTCCAAAACACGTTTTGTGGCAGTTAGACAAGCCTCTTCACTTCTTATTTTTGGATGAAATTCAAATGGAATATTTTCCCCATACTTTTTGCGATAAAGGTTGGTGTTATTTTTAATGATAGCATCGTCTTCGCTATGTAATGCAACCAAAGAATCTGTGCGAGAAAAAAGTTTTTCTAAAAATTCGGGATAATTAGCTAAAATACCTTCGTCATTATTGAAATATAATCCATCGTCGGTTATGCCACAAACACTTTCATTATTGGTTTTTAGTGCTTCTTCTAAATTGTTTTGATTGATTCCCATAAAAAAGGAATAGTTAGCCACTGATGTTTTTGATGCTATAAGATATTTTTCCTCTAACAAATCTTGGGTTAAGGTATTGGGTATTGTGTTTGGCATTTCCATAAAAGATGTTATTCCACCAGCTACTGCTGCCCTTGATTCGGAGTAAATAGTTCCTTTATGGGTTAAACCTGGTTCTCGAAAGTGTACTTGATCATCAATAACTCCAGGCAATACACAAAGTCCTTCGGCATTAATTTCCTTTATTGAACTATCACTTGGCAAATTGATGGATGTTCCTATTTTTTCAATACGTTCATTCACAATTAGAATATCTGCAACAATACTATTGCCTTCATTTACAATAGAAACGTTTCGTATAATTGTTTTCATCTATTCTCTTTTTGTTGCTCTTTCTAATTTGTCATTAATTGTTTTGCCCAAACCTTCATCTGGCAATCTTTCGGCTATGATTACATCTAGTTTACTTTGGTCTAAACGATGCATTGCTGCATATAAATTTTTAGCAGCTTCTTCAAGATTCCCAGAATTTGATAGTATTTCCTGATGCATAATGCTATTATTTTGAATTGGATTTTTAAAAAGCAGCAACCCTATTTTTTTTCCTTCAAAACTTTTTAATAACTCAGAAATATCATTTGTAAGGTAGGTGTCCGTTTTTGGTGCATAATGTCGTGAAAGCATTCCTGGTGCGTTTGGGGATTTGTCATTATTAGTTGTAATGCTTAATTTTCCGACAATTTTTTCGATATCTTCAATAGAAATGCAGCCACGTCTGTACAATACAGGTTGGTCATTTTCAAATCCAATAATAGTAGATTCTAAACCTTTTTCGCATTCCCCTCCGTCTAAAACAACATCGAGCGCCTCCCCAAAATAATTAAAAACGTGTGCTGCACTTGTTGAGCTTATTGACCCAAACGGGTTTGCACTCGGCGCCACTAAAGGGAATTCAAGTGTACCTAATAAAGCTAATGCTAGCGGATGATTAGGAACTCTTACAGCAACTGTTTTCTTTCCAGCGGTTATTAAATCTGAAATGTGTTCTTGTTTTTTTAATACCAATGTTAAAGGCCCTGGCCAAAATTTATCAGCTAGGAGCAGCGCACCTTCAGGAATTTCCATAGCAACATCTCTAATACAAGCTGCTGACTTAAGATGAACAATTAAAGGGTTGTAAAAGGGTCTTTTTTTTAGTTCAAAAATCTTTTTAATTGCTATTTCACTAAAAGCATTTCCCGCTAAACCATATACAGTTTCGGTGGGAAGTGCTATCAACTCATTTTTCTGAAGTATATCTTTTGCTTTATTTATATCCTTAGTTATCATTCTTCTTTTTATGGATTACAAAAATCACAGTACATAGGGTCTTCTGTCTGTTTTCCATTCGGATATTTTTCTTCTTTTTGATACGTGCATCTTTGACAAGTATAGATAAAACTTAAAGTGGAGCGAGAAGGAAATTTGCATTGCTGACAGGGTAGTCCTTCTTTTCTATCCGTAATTCCAAATCCCGGTGTCATGCATTCTGGACAAATTGATTTTATCTTTTCAACTAATTTGCAGGCAGATTTTTCAATCACCTTCATCCGGCTAGGGTTATACATAGCTCGCATATCGGTTTCTATATAAGCTGTTCCGTAATTAGTAATGAGATCAAAAAAAGCTTTGTTTAGCTGCTCTTCATCGGTTATTCCTTTTACAATTTCTCTAAAATCATCTTTTGATTTTCTAAGAATCAAACCGTGTGAAGGAAAATTTGCATTGGTAGCAAATTCTTGCAGTTCCGTTTCTGTTTTTATTTCAGAACCATTAAAATTGGTTTCCATACTTAGCTCCTTTGCAATAATTTCTAATCCATTCTTTTTATCAATAAAAAGAAGAAATTCATCATCTGCAGGCGCAAAATAAATAGTTGGATGCATTCCAAATGAACCTTCACTAGCAATAGCCAAATCACAATTAGCTAATTCCATTGCCATCAAGCACTTATTTCTTGCTGTAGTTATGGGGTCATCTTTTCTTTCAACTTCTCCTGTAAAAGTACCCAGTTCATCTGTATCTAAATCGGGAGCAACAAAACATTTTACACCCAATTCTTTTTCTAAAATTGGGGCAATCACTTTTTCCTTTTTATGTTTGGTTGCTATTAGTAAATTCCTATCTTGAAAATTAGGCTTCAAGTAGTGAAATATTTATTTGTGAAGTAATTAAAAGCCTCTTGTTCTTCAATTTGGCCTCTGAAATTATTTTTAACATTTTTTCTGTTTCTTTTTTTAGTGCAGGAATTCTCTTTTTTGCTATTTCATCATCCTTACCAAACCTTACTTGTGAACTAAAATTTTTCATTTCATGAAAATGAATTTTAGCATAAAAAATACTCATTAAAATTTCACTCGCCTCTTCATCTGAAAAATTGCCTTCAATTAATTTTACTTTTTCGATTTTGTTCATTTTTAATTTGATTTTGAGTTGCCATATTATAGGATGCAAAAGCACCTGTTAATATTACAAAGGTCGTGAATAGTTGACTATTAATAACATCTTTAGTTATGAAAGCCATTACTAGAAAGGAAATCATCAATACCAAGCAAAAATCGTTTTTCTGACGTTTAAATTCATTCTTATTCAATTTTAACTATTGCCTCTATTTTTACGCTATTTGTTTTTGAATTGATATTGTTTCTTAATTCAAAAAGTTCTTTTTGTAATCGCTTTATTTTTGTTTCCCTTGTTTTGATATCCTCTTCATTACTGTGAATATTTATTTTATTCTCATGATACTTTATTTTCAACTGTACCATTTGGCCTATAAGTTCTATAGCATCGCTGGTGTTAAACTCTCCTTGTATTAGTTGTATATTCATGTTTTGTTTGTATTAAATTGGTATTGTTTTAGATCTAATTGCATCGTCAAAAATGCGATTAGAACCAACTATTGGTGTTGAATTGATTGGAGTATCTTCTCCTGTTTTGGCTTCCACAGCTTTTACAATCTCATTGAACAAAAGCGATTTTGACTGTGCGGTAATAACGCTGTACATCTCTTCTGAGAAAGTATTATTTTCCAGCTTGTAAGAAATATTATTCTCGTCAATTGTAGCTGATGCGATTAATTTTTCTTCTAAAAGAAATTTTACCAATTCTTTTGCACTCTCTTGTTTTTTTAAATAAATAATAATGTTAACCACTTTTTTTGATTATGAAAATTATTGCCCTTGACCTAATGAATATCCAGCCTTACCATCAAATGAGTATAAATTTTCCGTTTTTATGCTATCTATATTTTCATAAATTGCATTTTTTAAAAGTTCGATGATGTTTGTTTTATCTATTTCAGAATTTTCCAATGGTTTAAAACGACATCTCCAATGGTCAGTACAAAACGTTTCCTCAAATCCATCCGGCCAAACTTTAATTCCTCTGTTAGTAATCATGGAGAGTTTTAATCCATTACTTTCAATTTTCTTCACTTTCTCTGCTAGTTTGTTTGGATTAGAACCGCTCCAATGAACAAAAATATCCACACCAACTAATTCTTTTTTTGCTGCAGGCTTACGTTTGTATTTAGGTAAGTTTAAAGCTGAATTATTAGCATAAGAAACAGATTTTAATATTGAAGGCTTTTTGCCAAGATTTTCAATTACTGCTTTTGCAAATTCCTTTGTTCCCAACTTTTGCTTGCTTGTTCCTTCCTTAAAAATATCGTAAGTATGTACGCCATCTTCCAATGTTTTAAGCCAAGCGTTTTGAACTTTTTCTGCAATTTCTGATTGCCCAATATGGTTCAGCATCATAATAGCCCCTTGCAATAAGCCAGATGGATTGGCTACATTTTGTCCTGCTCTTCTTGGGGCGGAACCGTGTATGGCTTCGAACATAGAACATTCCTCGCCTATATTAGCTGAGCCAGCTAAACCAACCGAACCCGTTATTTGTGCTGCCACATCACTCAATACATCGCCATATAAATTTGGCATTACAATTACATCAAAAATTTCTGGTGTGTCAGCCATTTTAGCCGCACCAATGTCTATTATCCAATGTTCGTTTTCTATTTCAGGATATTCTTTGGCAATTTCATCAAACACTTGGTGAAACAAGCCATCAGTTTGTTTCATAATATTGTCCTTAGTAAAACAAGTGACTTTTTTGCGATTTTGTTGTTTAGCGTATTCAAAAGCATAGCGAACTATTTTTTCGCAACCAGGTCTGCTTATTAACTTTAAGCATTGTACTACCTCGTCTGTTTGTTGGTGTTCAATTCCTGCATATAAATCCTCTTCATTTTCTCTTACAATCACAATATCCATTATTGGATGCTTTGTGCTTACAAAAGGATGCAAACTCATACAAGGTCTTACGTTTGAATATAACCCTAGGAATTTGCGTGTGGTAACATTCAAACTTTTGTATCCGCCACCTTGTGGTGTTGTGATAGGCGCTTTTAGAAATATTTTGTTTCGCCTGATTATTTCCCAAGATTCTGAAGCGATACCTGAAGTGTTACCAGCTAAATAAACTTTTTCGCCAACTTCAATTTCATCAATTTCAAGTTTGGCACCTGCCGCTAAAATTATTTCTAATGTGGCGTCCATTATCTCAGGGCCAATTCCGTCTCCTTTTGCTACTGTTATTCTTGTCATATTTGTTTTAATTAATTTCAATGCCGCAAAATTAAGAATGCAAATTCATAAGTTAATATTTATCTTTGTAATGTAAACCATAAATATATTTTATGAACTATACATTAAATCAATTACAAATATTTTTAAAAATTGTGCAAACGAAAAGTGTTACGAAGGCCTCGGAAGCATTGCACCTTACTCAGCCAGCGGTTTCCATACAGTTGAGAAATTTCCAAGACCAATTTGACATACCCTTAACCGAAGTGCTAGGGCGTAAAATTTATATCACAGATTTTGGTTTAGAGATTGCGGAGGCGGCTGAAAACATAATCAATCAAGTGTATGCCATTAACTATAAAACTTTAGCTTACAAGGGACAATTAACAGGGCGTTTAAAGATTTCAGTAGTGTCAACTGGAAAGTATGTAATGCCTTACTTTCTAACTAATTTTATGGAACAACATGCTGGAATAGAACTAATGATGGATGTTACTAACAAAAACAAAGTAGTTGAGAGTTTGGCAAATAATGAAGTTGATTTTGCACTTGTTTCTATTTTGCCAAGTACCTTAAATATTGAGAAACTCGATTTACTTCAAAATAAATTGTACCTGGTAGGAAGTGCCGAAACAAAATTCAAAAAGGCTACTAGCATAGAAGAAGTATTTAAAAATTTACCTCTAATATTTAGAGAAAAAGGTTCAGGGACTAGACAAACAATGGAAAGTTTTATTCAACGGAATAACTTATCAGTTTTAAAAAAGATGGAGTTAACCTCTAATGAAGCCGTTAAGCAAGCCTTATTGGCTGGATTGGGTTATTCCATTATGCCGTTGATTGGAATTAAAAATGAATTACACAACAATGAGTTACATATTATTCCAATAAAAGGTCTTCCTATAACAACATCTTGGAGTTTAATATGGTTAAAAGGGAAAAAGCATGCTCCAGTTGCTAGCTCTTTTTTAGAATATTTAAAAAAAGAAAAGACTCAAATTGTACACGATAAATTTAGGTGGTATGAGCAGTATTAGGAAATTGATCCTTTGTGCAAGTACTAATCAAACTACCAAACCAACAACAATGAGACAAGACATCTTTTAAAACGTACTAGTGCTTGTGAAAATGTTTGAATATTTAAAAAAAAAAGCTATCAAATTTCAATAGATAAATCAGATTGATCGACCAGAAATATTTATATTTTAATCAAATAATTTGCCTAAAATAAAGAATCTGATAAAAACTATTTATATTGAATAATCAGTATACAATGTACTTTTTTGTCCTCAGTATATGTTGACTTTCAAACTGGTGTAATAATACGCTCCTAAGCTTGAACCTCCAATGTACGAATAATAATATTTGTTAGTAAGATTTGTCGCACCGAATTTTAAGTTGAATTGATTCTTTACAATATCCATACTTAATTGTGCGTCTATCGTGGTGTAACTAGGCACTTTCTCCGTGGCTAAAGCCGATTGCCACAAAAACGAATTCTGATGTCTTAAAGTGACATTAAAACCTAATTTTTTATACATCGAAGCGTTGCCTAATGAAATGTTGTATGCCCATTCTGGAGTATTAAAACCATCTTCAAGTCCATCATTCCTATCTTTTCTGTCTAGTTTTGAATAGGTTACATTACCACCAATCTTGTATTTCTTTGGAAGTTCATAACTAATTCCAAGCGAAGATCCATAATTATAACTCACCGTTTTGGAGTTTGTCCACAAGCGATATCGATCTTGCTTGGAAGTATTTTGCAAATAAGTCGCAACGCTGTCTTGATTTGTAGTTTTAGGAACATTGGCATCTATTTGTGCCATCAGATTTCGATATACATGGTAGTAAAAATCTACGTCAAACGCAAGTTTTTTGTCTAGCACTTCTGTTCTATATCCAATTTCAAAACTGGTTACTTGCTCTGGTTGCAAATAACTATAGTCATTATTTCTCAATAAATCTTGATTCTTCGAAATGGCATTTGCTTGGTTCATTCCATTTTTATTAACATCGTTTTGTACAGCACTTTGAAAAGCCGTAATCGAAGTCTGCGAATAGCTGTTTTCAAAAATGCCGCTCGACATCACAGGCAAACCGCCAATTCGTTTTCTTCCGCCACTGTTGATATTTGAAAAAGCTTCAAAAATGCTTGGGAAACGATAGCCATTTTGAACAGATGCTCTAATATTATGTTGTTTAGTTGGTGAATACACCATTGCCAAACGTGGATTTAGCTTGGGGACGTAATACTGATTTTTGTCAACACGTACTACCGCATTTATTTTCAGCTTTTCTTTGAACAACAATTTGGTTGCTTGGACAAAACCACCTGTTTTCCAGTAATTTATATTCTTTCCAGCATCTGTAGGATTGATAAAATAATTGCCATCTGGAACGATGTTATAATCCCGAAAATCAAATCCGTACATGAGGCTTAGTTTGTGCTTATCTTTCCAAGTTTTAAACAAGGAAGCCATTAAATCGTGTTGAAATTCGGCATGAAATAGTTTTGCTTTTACTCGTAAAGCAGCCCCAATATTCCAATTGTTGATTTGTCTTAACTCACTAATTTTAGAATTGAATGCTTCCGTGTTAGGGTATAGTCTTCCTTTATCCGCAAAAGCTCTTGCATCCGTCATCGCTTCGGCTACAGACTCTCCATTAGTTTTACTTGCATTATATTGTTTGGCAAAATCAGCAAACCACACATTGTCTGACTTGAAACTTCGGTCAATATTTTCGGCCATCGAACGGATATTGTACGAATTTCCTGTGTTTTCGGTAGTCAAATAAGATTTGAATTGAATACTGTTCGACTTGAAATTAAAAGCATGTTGCTGAGTGTTGTAATCTTCAAAACGGAAACGATTAGTTCGTTGATAGATGTTGTTCTGATTGGCAATGCGATAGGTGTATGATATTTCAGTGTTTTCAGTTGGTCGATAGAATAAAGACGCATCTGCTTTTAAGTTTTTCAAACCATAATCGGCCACGTCCTTTTCGGCATATCCTGTACGACTTACCACATATTGCTTGTCTCCTAAAGTGAGAGTTTTGCGGTTACTTTGTTCATCGCCATACACATTTACCAAATCGCTTCCTGTGTTTTGAATGCCTGTCAAATTTGTTGAATTATTGGCAGTTGGGTTCAAATCCAGACGATTGTTGGCTACCCAATCCATACCTTTCATAAACGTACCATTAACTTTAAAAGCAATTTTTTGGTTAAATGCTTTGGCAACACGGAGATTGGTTTCATTGAAATTACTAGCAACGGAATTGGGCGAATTGATATTATTGAATCCTGATTTTTGATTTATGATGATGCCTTGATATACAAAAGGGTCTTTTGTGATGAAATTAGCAATTCCGTTGATGGCGTTCAATCCATAAATAGCTGATGAAGAACCTGGTATAATCTCCACTTTGAGAATATCCAAATCATTTGGTCCTAACGAGTTTGCAATTGGTGCCCCGATATGCGGTGCTTGATTGTCTACACCATCCACCATTTGTACAAAGCGAACATTAGTGGTATTGGCAAAACCTCTGGCATTTATCACTTTAAAACCCATGCTTGGCGTAAGCACTTGAATTCCTTTTAGGTTCTGAATAGCATCAAAAAAACTCGGTTGCGAAGATTGTTTGATTGTTTGTAAGTCGAGACTTTCGATACTGACAGGAGCTTGGAGCAACTGCTCTTTTTGTTTCGTTGCAGTGATAACTATTTCCACTAACTCCACTGTATCGCTAGAGTCTTCTTGTGTCTTTTGTTCTTGAGCGAATAGAAATGGGTTTGTTAGAAAAGCAATTAAAAAAGTAAACTGTACTTTCATTTCGATATACTTTAAAAAAGATCACGCAAAAATGAAGCGTTATTTAGATTATACAAAATAAATAGAGTACTTATACTTAATTTACATATGGGCTTGCAATTCTCAAGAAACTGCTGTTCATAATTACTTGTATGTTAATGTTTTGTAAAAATGTTTAATAATATTAGCACGTACAAATGAAAAATAGCGAATAAAAAGCTGAAGAAACGCATGTCAGCCCAAATATTGGAAATATCATTAGCGGTTCGTTGTTTTTTTCTGTTTTATGATATTCCAAATTAATATTGCAGATATACCTGTTAATATTGCGAAAAATTTCTCAAAAAAAGTTTTTGCAAAAATGTTCCCAATTGTATTCAAAATAAAAATGGCAAAGAAAATCCACAATATTACATTTACTAATTGATTTGAAAATTTGTATTTAACGAAGTTGCCCTTCATAAGCAATACCCAAGATAAAAATACATTGATTAGAATTGAAATGGTCTCAAAAATGTACATTTCAATATCATTTGTAAGCCTTCCTCCCCAAGTTATGTCGTAAGGAATAATTTTAGTAATAATACAAAGATGAAATAGGACTATTAAAATTAATAATCCTAAAAATATCTTTATTGCGTTGTTGAATATAGCATTCATATTTTAAAAAAAATACTGACCTGTATATGGGTCATTGAGAATTTTATTGTTTCAATTTATATTTTGCAATATAGGGTAAATTATCTCCACCCATATACAAAAAACTGTTTTTTTCTTTCACAGAACCAGCTTCGGGCATAACGATTCCTGTTGAGTCGAAAAATGTGTTTAGGATAGTTCCATTTTCAGAGATGTGCATCACCATGCCAAATTTATCTTGCTTGGGTTGTAACCAATTGGGCAAGCCATAAACAAATTTTTTCATGCCTGGTTTAGGATGTATTTTATCCAATGCATCATTTCGTTTAGTTGTAAAGCCAAGCCAAAAAGTGCCATCTTCACGAACAGAAATCCCATTTGGAAATCCGGGTAAATTGTCCATAAAAACTTCCGTTTTACCTGCGTATTCGCCTCTAAGCCAATATTTTACTAAGCGATATTTGGTAGTTTCTACCATCAATAAAAAGGTTTCATCTTTCGAAATTACAACTCCATTTCCAAAATAAGTACCGTCAATTAATGTTTTTATTTCTTTAGTGAGTGGATTGTATTGATATAAACCACCTTGCGGTTTCATTTCTAAAATTAATTTTCTGCCATATTTTATCGTATAAAGGCTTTTGGAAGATGTATTGGTGAAATACATATTTTGTTTGCTGTCGATATCCAAACCGTTCGGAATTAAAAAGTTCCTCCCTTTATCATCTTTATTAGCCAGTACGGTAACTTTCTTTTCAGCACTAATACTAATAAGTCCTTGTTTGTGGCTTAACGCAATTAAATTATTTTGATTGTCAAAATGCAAACCTGCTACCCAAGAACCAGCATCATAAAATATTTCAATTTTTCCGTCTGGGTTAATTTTCAATATTTTTCCGTCAGAAAAATCATTTTCTGCCTTATGCACCCCACAATAAAGGTTGCCCATGCTGTCAAAAACTATGTCCTCAGCACCAACCCAACCCCCCAAATCTATTTTCTTAACTGTTGTTAATTCATTATTGAGTTTAGTTGCGCCTTCAAATAAAGGTTTTGTTTGAGGTTGCCAAGCTAGAGGCTTGATAGCACAGGACTGAATAAAAAGCATTGGAATTGCAATGCTTATTACTGAAAAAACTGATTTGATGTTGCTCATTGTCTTTGTTTTAAAATGTTTTGCAAAGGTATGAGCTGGTTTTTTCAAGTCTCTTTACATATGTAAAGAAATGAAATCAAGTTTTTTCTGCCCTAATACGTGATAATTGGGTAGCAGTAATGCCCAAAAACGAAGCAATATGATATTGTGAAATTTGTTGTTCAAGAGTTGGATACTGATGTTGAAATATTTTGTAATAATCTTTTGCTTCAAGATTTAATAGATTCACCTCTCGTATTTCTTTTTCTACAAAATAATATTCTGCTATAAGCCTTCCTAATCTTTCAAGGTCAGGGCAAAAGTCATATAGTTGTTTAATATTGGCATAATCTGTTTCCCAAATTATACAATTCGTCAAGGCTTGTTGAGCCAATTTATTGGGTGTTTGAGTGATTAGGGAAGAATAGGCTCCTATAAAAGCAGGTGCTACAAAGAAGTTTTTGTTTAATTCCTGTCCATCGTTATTCGTATAAAAAGAACGAACCACTCCTTCTTGTAAAAATGCAATTTTAGTGGCTACTTTGTCAACCTTACAAAAATAGTCCAGCTTTTGTAATTCTTTCTGAATAAAAATATCTTTCAGCAAAGTCCAAGTTTTGTCCGAAATTGGAGTAATGTTATTTAAGTATTTATAAAGTTTATCCATTGTTACTTATTTCAGCTTTCTGGTCTGTTGTCTGTTATTGTGAATAACGGTTTATGCCTAAAAGTAGTTATTTTTATTGAATTAAAAATAAAAAGCATCAGCCATTTAAAAATGGCAAAAAAAATCAATAAATCGAATCAGGAGTGTTCTTTTGGAATTAATAAGTATTGTGAGCGGGGTAGCTAAAGTTCCACTAGTTATCTTTTGACAATGCCCCCATCTTTAGGATTCTGATCGGGTTAACATTTCTGCATGCACCAATTGGTAAAACGAGCTTTCATTCAATTAAAATTTTTAGCCTCTGCCAATTCTTCCGTTAGCAAGGTTTCTTTTTTATTTCCACTATTATACAGGATTCTGACTAAAGTTTTGCATTTACGCAGGTGTGGGTTTTGAAAACAATCAGCCCTGCAGCAAGGCTGAAAAGAAATAAGACAATAAAATTAACGAATTTTTTTTAGAACGATTCAGGCCCCAAACTAAAGCCGATAGCGAACGGTTTCCGAAATTACCATGTCAGGCCCTCACTTGCGGAAATGCATTGTTTACAACAGGCATTTTTTATAGGCTCTTAAAAATGATTTTTCCCTCCTTTTCCCAAGCACAAAATATTTTATTGTCTTTTGTCCTAATTGCTTTAATAAAACTGCCTTCACCTACTTCTAATACTTCACCTTTATTTAATTCTTTTAGTTTGAGTTGCTTTCCATCCTGCCATGTAATGATAGGATTTTTGGCGTCAGTTATACTACAATTACGCCCAGTTCCTATTTGATTTTCCACTTCGTTTGGTTTTGAATAAAATATTCGTCCTTCCCGCTGCCAAACAGTAGCTACTAAACCTTTTTCATTTACTGTCAAACCTCCACCATCCATCGGACATCCATTTAATTTCCAAGTTCCATATCCAAGTTTAATAGGGTTGTTAAACGTAGTCCCTTTATTGTCAGATTGCAATAAATAAAGATCCCTAGAACCATTAAGCCAATTTCTGAACATAATTACCACTTTTGATTGACTTACTACAATACTTGGTTTACAACATTCGCAAACAGTTTTGTCTGGTGACTTATAGACCATTTTATTTTTTGTCCATGACATTCCTTTGTCAGTCGTTTTTGCAAAACAAATTTTATTTTTTTTATCCTCCCTGATATCCAGCCAAACAGTATAAAAGTTATCAGCTTGATCTGCCGTTATACTCATTAAGCCTTCGGGTGCAGAACCTTCCATATCATTTGCGAACGTTTCTTTATTCCATTTTCTTGATTTATGATTTAACCGAAAAATATGAACTGAGCCTTTTTTATCAATAGCAGAAACTAATGTGTAATTTTTTGAACTAGCTACTTGCGGGCCTCTTGACATTCCCAAATGCATATCTTTTACTTCTCCAATCATTTGAATGTCTGGAAATGTCAGACCATTGTCAATTGAAGTGGCACAATATATTTTATCCTCATTGCCATAGATAATCCTTATGGCACCCAGATTGTCGATCGTGATTTGCGGTTGTTGTCCGCTGCCAACTATATTAGTATTGGGAGCAAAAGAAATATTCAATGCTACAAAAAATATCAGAATAGTCGTTTTCATAAATTGTTCCATATGCTTATTGCTAACAAACAGGTATTGCCTCAGGTGTGTAATTCAATGCTCGTCCTGCCCGGAACTCCTGCTCAATCAAGAAATAAAACAGGGCCGCCCGTGCGGTAAAAGATAACTATTAAAAGCGTAATAGCAATCCGCCCGCCGAAACCGCTGCTGATTGCGAACTACTGCCGATAATTGTTTCAACGTCATTCCCAACTTTTGCCAAACCCGTATCAGCGGCTGCCTTGATTTTCTGTCAATGGACCGCTGTCACATTTACTTTCTCAATTCCTATCAAGTGCAATTCAATATATCTGTCGTGGGCTTTGTTATGGTATTCACTTATGATTTCTAAAATGTCGTAATCAATGAAATTACATTCACTTCCGTCAATTGTAAGCACGCTGTATTCAGGGACTTCGTCTAATGCTTTTCGCAATTTCACTTTGTTGAGGAAAGTTACATTGCTGTTCAGTTTGATGTAATGCGTTTCTATTCCTTCGTGTATTGTCCTGGTGATTTTATATTCTGCTTTAAAATTATTTTGAATGATAAAGTAAATGGAAATTAGCAGTCCGATGCTTACTCCAATAAGCAAGTCAGTTGAGAGAATGACAAGGATTGTAAGAACAAACGGAATAAATTGTTTCCACCCTAAACTCCACATATTGTGAAAGAGTTTTGGCTTTGTCAAATTGTAGCCTGTAATAATAAGTATAGCGGCAAGCGAAGCGTAAGGAATTTTGTTTAACAAAAACGGAAAAAGTAGCACTGCAAGCAAAAGAAAAAGTCCGTGAGTAAAAGCAGAAAGTTTTGTTCGTCCGCCTGCGTCTACATTAGCTGCACCTCTTACAACTACTGCTGTCATTGGTATTGCACCTAAAAGGCCACAAGTCATATTCCCAATTCCTTGAGCTATGAGTTCACGATTAACTGGTGTAATGCGGTTTTGCCTGTCTAACTTGTCAACAGCTTCAATGCAAAGCAATGTTTCTAAGGTCGCAAGAATTCCGATTATAAGTCCGTCTTTCCAAATCTCTATTGTTGAAAAAAGTTTTGCGAAGTCTGGAAAAGTTATGCTTGCAAAAATATTGGAAGGAATATTTACTAATTGAGTTGGCTTGAGTGAAAAGTCAGAGGCTGCGTTTGTAAAAAGAATATTAGTAATGATGCCGATAACCACAACTAAAAGCGGTGAGGGAATTACTCTCATTTTTTTTGCAAATGCTTGTTGAAATAAAACAAGAATGATTAAAGAAATAACCGTTATCAAAATTGCACCTCTTGTAATGTGATGATTAAAGTTGTCAAAACTGCTAAATAAATTTTGTGAAGAAAATAAATTGAGAAAACCACTTGTCCAAAAGTCGGGTTGGTCGTAACCAAGTGCTAATGGAATTTGTTTTGAAATGAGAATTATTCCGATTGCTGCTAACATTCCTTTAATAACCGATGAAGGAAAATAGTTGGCGATTGCTCCGAGCTTTAATAGTCCGAGTAGACATTGAAACAACCCTGCAACCATAACAGCAAGCAGAAAAACTTTGTAGTCGCCAAGTGAAATTATTGAAGCAGCAACCAAAGTTGTCAACCCAGCAGCGGGTCCAGAGACGGCAAGTTGCGAACCGCTAATCAGTCCAACTACAAGTCCGCCAATGATGCCCGATAAAAGTCCTGCGTAAAGAGGTGCTCCCGAAGCCAGAGCAATTCCTAAACAAAGCGGAAGTGCAACAAGAAAAACCGAAAGCCCGGCAGACAAATCGTATTTAAGCCAAATTATTCGGTAATACTTAATTGTCCGTTTCATCTAATTCTCTGTGAAAATTGTCTTGGTGAAATGTGTGTTTCATAGTAGCACTGTCGTTGTTTAAGGTTGCCGATACCGTCAGGGCTTTTCTGTACTGATATTCTGTGATCCGTCAGCCTCGAACAAAAGCTGATTGAAAAACTGAAGATGAAGTTAAGAACTAAAGCTCAAAGTTGTTCGTCCAGCCCAAACCATAGCCTGGCTTTGCAATTTGCTGATGTTAGTTTGTCAAGCCTCACTTGCACAAAACCCAATGTCGTGCGTTAGTGTTTTATGATGTAGAAGTATACTCAACTTGTTTATTTCCAAAAAATTAGAAGTAAAAAGATGCAATAGTATTTGAGAGTGTTCCTATACTTTTTTCTAGATGACTAACATTGGAAAGCACAGCCACTGTAATATCTTCTTCAGGAAAATAGTTTAAACCAGCCGCAAAACCCAAGCCACCACCACCATAGTGACCAATGCGTTTCTTGCCCTGGAAAGGTGTAGATCCAAAGCCAAACCCATAGTGAGCGGTGGAGTCGTTTTTCAAAACTGTTTTAGCCCACATCAGGCTCCAGGTTGATTTTTTCAACAGTTTTTCACTGGTAAATGCAAAATGCATCTGACTCATATCAATTGCGGTTGAAACAATGCCGGCATTGGAAAATTCATCTAGTTCAGAGCGGGACGCTAGGAAGTATTTGCCGTTTGTGAGGTCATAACCCTCAGCACGATTGGGGATCAAGTCAGTATAGCTAATCAAGCGGCTATTAGTCATCTTTAATGGAAGGAAGATATTATCTTGCACAAAGTCTTCATATTTCACACCTGCGATTTTTTCAATTACCATTCCGAGCAGGTAAAAGCCGGTGTCACCGTATGACCACTGCTCACCCGATGGAAACAATAGAGGTAAACAGGCTACTTCCTTCCATGCATCTCCACGCAAATACTCCCGAAATTGCTTCCCTAAAGGGCAGTAAACTTTATCCTGGGTGCTGAAGCCGGGTATTCCAGATGTGTGATTCAGCAACTGACGAATGGTAATCCCATTCCAGGCGTCCGGCAATCCTGCCAAATGTTGATGAATTGAATCATCAAGCGAAATCTTTCCACGCTCTACAAGCATCATTACGGCAATAGCGGTAAATGATTTCGTAATGGACATAATAGAAAATACCGTATTCACTTTTACTGGTACTTTATGTTCTAGGTTGCTATAACCAAATGCTTTTAAATAAATTATCTTGCCGCCCTTCATCACTGCAACAGATATACCAGGCACTTGTTTTTCTTTCATCTCCTTGATGATGAAGGCGTCTACTTTCCTGTTTATAGCCGAATAATCTGTTTTTAACTGCCCGTGTGCAGATGACAACAAGCACAGACTGCAAATGGTAAAAAGAAAATTAATGTGCGCAGCTAATATTGATTTTGAAGTCTTATTGTACATGTTTTTTGATTTGTTTCTTAGTTATTAACCGCTTGACCCTTTCCCACCTTTAATAGGGGTGACCAAAAATTAATGTGCTGGGGTCTTAGAGCAGTATTTAGCATCTCTATTAAGGTATCTACACCAGCTATATCAACTAATTTATCATTTTCATTTCTAGCATCCTGCACAACGTTCAAAGATTTGTGCAGTTGTTGAATTGACCAACTGTCCGCCCGGAACTGAAGCTAAATTAATACACAGCATCCTGCGGAAATCTAAAAGCCGAAGTTAACCAACAAAAGCCCGGCAGAATTCCGTCCGCCGAAACCAAAGCCAGGATATGCAATGCCGATGATTGCTTCAGTGTCTTGCCACAAATGCACAAAACCTTTTGTTCAATCAACACTTACAGTGAAGGAAAAAAAATTCCTGACAAATCCTGACCTTTGTTGCTCACAAAAATAGATAATATCATGAAAAAACTATGAGTTATCAAAAAAATCTTTTGCATTTTTTAGAAAAGAGTTGTAAATTATTAGGTAATTGAAAATTAATCAAACTCTAATTTTGCAAGCAATACAACGCATTTTAAAAAATATATATAAAAAAATAAATTTATACTACAAAATAGATAGAAATCCACCTATATGAATTGACCTAGAAAACCACCCTTATAAAAAAGCTCGAAAATGTAAAATGGCTTACAAATTTCGGCCAGCTTTCACAGCCCATTCTCGGACTCCACTGAGCAGAAAGTCTCGGCTTAACA
>JANMZR010000272.1:0-2888 GCA_031383555.1 Cytophagaceae bacterium
ATTTGGCTCATTGTAAAAGCCAGATTATTTTCGTTTGGATTAATATTGGCAATTGCATTCTTATTGACAATATCATTAGTAATTTCTACTGCACTAGTTGCCGTCAGTAATTTTATTCAGTTCGAAAGTTCACAAATAATGATGATATTATACGGAATATTGAATTTTTTAATTTCACTTGTAGTTATATCAGCATTATTCGCAATGATATTCAAGATTTTGCCCGATGCCGAAATACAATGGAAGCACGTTTGGCTAGGTTCATTATTGACAGGAATATTATTTACAGTTGGTAAAATGGGCTTGGCTTATTATTTCGGAAAAGCCAATCCAGCATCTGTGTATGGAGCTGCAGGATCTATAATTTTAATTTTACTTTGGGTTTCTTACTCCTCAATGATATTGTTTTTTGGAGCCGAATTCACAGCTGCTTATGCAAAAAAAGTGAGTGGCACAATAGCGCCTACCGTCATTGCAAAAGCCGAAACTGAATTAAAAGCAAATAAAAATATTTAATGATTTTTTTTAAAAATATTTTTAGAAACGTAAAAATTATGCCTATTGAAATAATTATCATTTTTTTTAAATAAATGGCTTTGTGTTCTTTTTATTCGGCCTTTTGGTGGGGAAGCCTAGTTCAACTGCACCAATAAAGTTTACATAAAGATGATTTTAATAGTGGATATTCAAAAAGAAAAGTTAGAAAATGAAAGATAATAAGGTTCGTGGCTTGGTTAAAGTTTGTGTTGTGATTGGGTTGTTACCATCCAAGGTAAAAGAGTTTGTAATGCATTATGAACGATGACTTTAGGTTTGACCTTCGCTTAAGAAGTAATTTACTTTTTAATTTTCCCTTATCTAAAAAAGGAATTGCCCCAAAAACATTTTCAGCAGTATTGAACGATGAGATTTTTATAAATTTCAGAAATTCAAGAAATCCCACTTATTTTCCATTTGACAAGAATAGGTTTTTTGCTGGGCTCTCCTATACTATTACGAGCCACTCCAACTTACAATTTGGTTACATGAATGTGTACTAGCAAATAACGGTAGGTACTAAGTACAAAAGCACTGATGCAATAAGGCTTTTTTATTTTCAAAATTTGGATTTACGTGAGAAAAATTAAACCAATTTCTAGTTTAATTTTCTTGAATATAGTATACTTTTTAAAGTGGTTAACAAACTTTAAAGATTTTATTAATTGCTACATCTTTTTCCCTTCAATAATCTCATGAATACTACTTAATATTTCCAATTGCTTGGCTTGGCTTTTAAACAGGACTTTTATTTGGTCTTTCAATAATAAATCTATTTTTTGGTGAATGCCTCTGATTTCTAATTCGGCTTTCATGTTTATTAAATAATCATTTTCAGCCCTTTTTCTATCCTTTTCTTCCAATCTGTTTTGGCTCATCATGATAATGGGAGCCTGTAAAGCCGCAATACACGACAATATCAGATTCATTAATATGAATGGGTAGGGATCAAAAATGAAATTTTTATAATTAAAGGAATTTATTAAAATCCAAATGATAAGAACTATAAAAAAAGTAGAAATAAAACGCCAGCTTCCGCCAAATCTGGCTACTTTATCAGATATTTTTTGCCCATTGCTCAATATTTCATTTGGAGGATGAAGGAGGTTTTCAATAATTAAATTTTCATCTTCAATCGATTTTTTTACGATGGAGCGAAGCTTTTTTAGTTGTTCCGTTTCAGCATTTAAGAGCTTATTAATGTCAGTATTTTCCATTATTTTGCTTTTATAAGCAATTATTCTATGTTTTTTAAACTATCAGTTTTGTTCAACCTTAAAAGTATTTTCAAATCAGCTTCTTCTTTCTTTTTTTGGTCCAAAAGTTTTTTGGCTTCGGCTCTTTTTTTCTTATTAAAATATCCCTTTAGCAGGAAATTGCTTTTGGCAGCTTCCATATTATCACTCAGACCTTTTGTGCCTTTTTGGAGGTTTGACATAGTCGAATCAAGCGTTTTGCTAAAAGTATCGTCGTTCATCAATTTACTCAAAGTGCCATTTCCATTATTCATTTTATATGTAAACTTTGCAAATTCTTTTGAGCTGGCTTGCAGGTTCAACAAGGTTCCCTTCAGGCTTCCTGAGAGACTTTCATCGGCCATTAGTTTAGATATAACACCATTTTTATTATTCATTTTAGTAGTAAACTCTGCCAATTGTGTTGAAATTACTTGAGCGTTATCTATTGTTCCTTTCATGCTTTTCATAATATCCTCCATTTCTATGGCGCTAATTGAGTTTATTCTTGAATTGTCTTTCACTGATTTAGTTGATAAGCCAGGTGAAATAGTCAATATTTTATCGCCCATAAGGCCGTCGGAACTAATACTGGCTTTGGCATCTGTTTTTATGAATTCACAGATTTCTTTTTTTACCAATAAATCCACCAAAATAGAAGTGTCATTAATCATTTCTATATCAGTAATTGTACCAATATTTATCCCTGAAAAACGCACATTGTTTCCAACTTTGAGACCAGAAACGGTTTTGAATTGCGATTTCAGATGAAAATTTGATCCAAACATATTTTTCTGTTTGCCTACCAAATATATGGTAATTACAAAAAGAGCTAAGCCAATTGTTACAAAAAGGCCAAGCTTTGAGGTGTATTCTAATTTCTTTTCCATTGTTTTTTTTGTTTTGGATATGAGTTGTAAGGTTTGAGGTGTGAGGTTTGAGGTGTGAGGTATGAGGTTTGAGGTATGAGGTATGAGGTTTGAGGTATGAGAAAAATACCTGTAACACCTGACTCCAGACACCTGATACCCGACACCTGATACCTGATACCCGACACCTGATACCTGATACCCGACACCTGATACCTGATACCCCACACCTGATACCCGACACCTG
>JANMZR010000297.1:0-3541 GCA_031383555.1 Cytophagaceae bacterium
GATAAATTAAAAAAATTGATAATTCACTATAATTTTAACGACTTTAAAATAATCTAAAATTACCTTTATAAGAATAAAGTTTTGAATTATATAAATGAAAAAATTAGATTTGGAATTATAAAAGCATTTGCCGAAATAAAACAAATTTGATGTATTAAAATGCAAGCTTTGAAATAATTAAAACATGCTAAATTTTGACCATTTTGCGCTTTTTTTATCAAATAATTCTGATAAAAAATTAATTATCCAATATATAATTTCTGGAAAATATTTTCCTGAAACTGTCCACAAAAAAGTAATCGTTTTTTCAGAGCTTTCGTTAAAAGAATTAATAGAAAAGGAAGATAAATTTGGCGCATTGGAAGCTATGCAAAATACTAATAGAAGTATAGCAACGCTTTCAGGAGGGGAACAAAAAAAGGCCTTATTAAAGTATTGTCTTTTACAAAAACCTGACTATCTGATACTTGACAACCCTTTTGATAATTTAGATTTCAAATCACAAGAAAATTTGAAAGTTGAATTAGCACAAATTTCAAAAGAGATTTTAATTATTCAATTAATAAATAGAAAAGCCGATAAACTCTCATTTATTGAAACAGAAATTACAGTTGATTCCAATAATAGAATACCCAACTCCATTGTTGAATTTAATTTGAATGCAAATATTGAATCAAACCATCTAACTATTTCAGATATAATTCCAGAGCCTTTAAAGCCTCAAATGATTGATTATGAACAATTGGTGAAGCTCAAAAATGTGACAATTCAATATAACGGCCGTACGATTATAAAAAATATAAATTGGGAAATAAAAAAGGGTGAGTTTTGGCAATTAATGGGTCCAAATGGTTCAGGAAAAACCACTATTCTATCGATGATAATTGGGGATAATCCCAAAGCTTTTGGGCAGAATATAACTCTTTTTGGTCAACTAAAAGGAAGTGGTGAAGCCGTTTGGGACATAAAAAAGTTGATGGGTTATTTCACACCGTCTATGGTTAATCTTTTTGCCCGTAATACAAGCCTCGAGCATATGATTGTATCTGGAATATTTGACTCAATAGGGCTTTATAACGTACCTTCGGAGCGCCATATTAGGTTGGCTAATGAATGGTTGAAAGTTTTGAATTTGAAACATTTGGCCAAAAAACCTTTCTATCGCTTAACTGTAGGTCAACAACGATTAGCCATGATTGCAAGAGCGATGATTAAACACCCGCCACTATTGATTTTAGATGAACCTATAGCTGGCCTTGATGATGCTAATGCCCTGACAATATGCAAGTTAATAAATAAAATTGCAGCAGAAACCAATACAGCAATTCTTTATGTTTCTCATCGAAATGAGGTTGATTTAAATCCAAAATATATCTATGAATTGACGCCAAGCGAATTTGGTTCAACAGGAAAAGTAGTATAATTTTTGATTTGTTAATATGCCCTTTTGAAAAAAAGGATTAGTTTTTTGGATTTTCATCAATTAAAAAATACCTCATCTACAAAAACCCAGCCTTTTTGGCCTTTACCTGGGTGCCAAGAAGGCAACTTTGCAACTGGTTTGGCAACCACTTTTATATATTTGTAATTGCCTTTTGTAAAACCAATATCAAGGCCTGAAATTTCAGAAAGATCGCCTTTTTGAGGCTGATTAGGGATCTTTTTTTGTAAACGTTTTAAATCATTTTTTGTATTCCCTCCCCAAACTTCAACCTGCGTGGGCGGCATAATATAGCCTCCTATGTTTTTTAAAAAACTCAAAGTGATATTTGAAATTGGTTTGGTTTCTTTGAATTCAAAAATTGCATTAAAATCTGTTTCTCTAAAACCAAGCCAAGCTGAAGTTGTATTGTCTACCAATCCTTTTTTCAAGTCGAAAAGTGCTTTACTGCCTCCTCCTGTATACCTTTGATTGGGTTGAAAAGCCAAGTAAACACTATCAGGGGTGTAGGTAGCTTTAAAAAAAAATTTAGAGATTTTTCTACTTGCATACCACCCTTCTTTTGTAGCAATTGCTTTCAAACTAACTGATCCAGAGCTTTTTATAGGTGATGTATATATGGTTGTGGTGGTTGAATCTGGCTCAGTCCCATCTAAAGTGTAATGTATTTTTACATTTTTTATATTATGTTTTAAAGTAATAATTGCATCGCCTTTCAGCACCAATTCTTCATTCACCAATATTGGAGGATTTATTTTTAATAATTCACTAGGATCAGGAATATAACCGTTTTCGAATTTAATTTTAGGATATTTTTTTGTGAGATTTTGAATATCTGCTATTTGAAGCTGAGTTTCCCATGTAAAAACCTCTTTTATTGAAGGCAAAGTAAGTAACTTTTCCAAATCAGATTTAGCCACTTTATTTCCTGAAATAGCGATTGAGTTTAAATTTTTACAGCTTTTAAGTAGCTCTAAGGTTTTACCAGTAATTTCTGTTTGATTTAAATTCAGCTTTTCCATATTAGGGAACTTTGCAATCAATGAAATATCCTCATCTTTTATGGGCATTTTTGAAAGATTCAGATTCACAATTTGCTTTGAAATTTTCGAAAGATTTTCTAAACTTTTTCTATCGTATTTTTTTGTCACAAAAAAGTCGACTTGTAATGCTGGTGTATTATTAGCTATGCTCGAAACTACACAGTATGGGTTATTTACCGCCAATATATCAGCATCTGAGGCAGCAGAAAACTCATAAACTTTTTCAGTTTCAATACTACTTTTAACACCTAGGTTGCTCATTGCCAATACTTTAACTTTAGAATTCGCTTCATATGCTTTTATTGCTTTTTTTACATCGGCACCTTCGTTGATCCAGGCAGTAAGTATAACTATATCAGCTTCAGAAAGTTGAGCTTTCCCACTTGGCGGCATATGCTTTTTATCCTCTATCGGCAGGTTAGCCCTCAAAATCATATGGCTTTTCAAGGCATCACCAGCCTTCCAAATAGGACCATTTTTACCTCCTTTTACTATTTTTTGTATAGTACTCATATTGAGTTCGCCTTTAATTTTATTGTCGTTATGGCAACTTATACATTTGGCTTCAAGAATTGGATATACAGAGGCCTCATAAAGGCTATTGTTTTCAGTAAATACTGGTTTAGCATTCTCTTTTTTAAAAGCTTCAAACAAATAATTTTCGCCGTGAGTAATGGATGCCCCGAAATGACCAGCAACAGCAATTATTGAAAGTAAAGCCCATGATCCAGAGCTATTTGCATAAAATTTAATGCGATAGTAAAATAATAATAAACCGTAGCAAAATAAACTTACAGCAGTTCCCGACCACTTATGAAAGCTCAAAATATCTTCATCAAAACCTTTTTCTTGCGAAAGAAAAAATCCAAATAAGGCAGTAAGAGATAGGCTTAAACTGGTAATAGTTAATAAAAATCGGTTTAATTTCTCATAGCTTTTTGACTCCAATTCCATTCTAAAGTAATATAAAATCACTAAAAAGGCAGCTAAACCAATAGGAGTATGTAAAATTAACGGGTGCAACCTACCCAATGGACTCATCACTAAAGGCAGGCTT
>JANMZR010000130.1:0-25993 GCA_031383555.1 Cytophagaceae bacterium
ATGTTAGATGGTAAAATAGGATTAGGGCTGGTTGATTGAAAAATTAAATAAGTTCCTATTTTTTGTGGATTAAAAAAAAAGTCGCCTCAAATCAATGAAGCGACTTTTTTTAATGGCTTTACAGCATTTAGCGTGAAAATATTAATTCACTTTTAATAATTTAACCATTTTGCGCTTACCAGCTTGTAAAATTTCAGCAAAATATACGCCACTATTGAAGTTGGCGCCAACATTAATATTCGTATTTAACGGAACTTCTAACATTTTATCCATCAATACTCCAGAAAAATTATGAATTCTTAGAGAAACTGGCTCAGGTTCATTACTTTGAATAAATAGTGTAAAGTGATTTGCGGTTGGATTTGAACTCACTTTAACTGTTAGCTCAGTAATTTCAGAGTTATTTGGCCTTTCATCAAATTCAGCACTTAAACGAGCTCCGCTACAAACATTTTGATCACACTTGCCCAACCTATCACCATGATTAGCATTAATATGAGCAGGCACTGCATTTATGCTTATTTCAATGGTATGTGCATTAGCTGGGTTACCATCTGGTACATGACAAACATATACTTTTTTCACACCATCAGGACCCATTTTGGCAACTACATCCAAAACACAAATCGTAATGGTACAGGTAGTTGTACAGCCGTTGCCGTTAGTTACAGTTAATGTAAATACATATACACCAGTTGCTGTAGGAGTAAAAACAGGAGCTGGACAGCTCATGCAATTCAGGCCTGTACCAGTCCATGCATAGGTATAAGAAACTCCTCCCGTAACTGTTGGAGTAAGTGTTACAGATTGGGGTCCATAACCCAAATAAATATTAGTTGGAATGCCACCTGTATAGATATTGTTTGAAGGCACCGCAGTAATAGAACAAGTAGGAATAGCACCAAGAACTGTGACTACGCCGCTACAAGTTGAAACATTGCCATTGACATCTGTTACAGTAAGTGTTACAGTATTTGGACCAATATTGGCACATGAAAACGAAATGGGAGCCACTGTAACTGATTGAATACCACAGTTATCGGTACTGCCATCGTTTATATTAGCAGCAGTAATGGAGGCAGTGCCACCAGATAAGGTTATAGTAGCAGGTTTGCATTTAGCCATTGGTTTTTCATTGTCTGTAACCGTTACAGTGAATGAACAAGTTGCTTTTAAACCCGCAGCGTCAGTTACTTCAAATGTATTTGTTGTAGTGCCAACTGGGAAAAGCGAACCTGATGGTAAGCCACTGGTTTGAATAACTGTTGGGCAATCAAACTCAACATAATACTTGCGTGGGAAGCCATTTTCCAAGTCATTCCAAAGCCCTGGGCCACCTCGATTTATTTCTACTTGATCCTCATTATTGTTATTATTAGGTTCACCACCACCCCAGTTCGAATAACCAAAAGGCTCACCAGTTACCCATTTAAAAGTACCTTCTAATGTGGCATCGCTTAAACCAATCCAAGTAAATACACTATTTGACAAAAATGCATTTTCGGTAGCTGAAGTTACTGTAGCCAAATGACCTCCTAAAGCATTTGCAGCTGTATTGGCATCGGCCCATAAAACAAGCTCATTAGATCTAAAATAGGTATGTCCTCCGAAGGTTCCATAAAATGTATAGCCTGGTATTGAAGTCGGCGCAGTACAATTTGAACAATTGTCGTTGGCTGTAATATTATAATTTACTACCGCTCCACAAAGGCCAGCATCGTTATTTACTGCAATGTCATCATTACAAGTAATGGTTGGAGGAGTAGTATCAGCTTCGTTGACCAAAATCATTGAATAATTACTCACGCAGTTATTCCGATCCTTAACTGCTACAGAATAGGTGCCAGCGGCAAGGCCTGAAACATCTTCTGTAGTGGCACCGTTGCTCCATGTATATGTAAATGGTCCTAACCCTCCAGCTGGATTTAAGTCAATAGCACCGTTATTAAAGCTAGGGCAGGTAGGTTTTGCAACTAGAAAAGAACCTTCTTCGGTATAAACAGCATTATTAATACATACTTTATGATTATTATATTCAGCACCAGTAGCTGCGGTAAAACCCCAAAATACATTTTGGTTGCCACCAAAGAGATTTGTCACAATATCACCTGTATAATCTATAAGTAAATTTCCTGCCAATGTAACTTTTAAATTTTGTGTACTAGCTATCCATTGAATTTTAAAGGTTCTGTCTGCTCCATCCTCTAAATTGGGAAGTATGGCATAACCTTGCAAAACATTTGCTCCTCCAAGGACATGGTTAACAATACCATTGGCCATTAAACCAATATGGTCTTCAGGTGGGTCATTTCTATCAGTATTTTGATAGGTATCCAGCTCAACAGCCAAAGAGGGAGCAATACCAAAATACCCAATACCTCCACCTGCACCACCGATACCATTACAAACAGGTTGCAATACAAAAGCTAATCCATCAGCCCCCGGGCTATCTACATTGCCCAAGTTGACTGTTGATTCAATAGTAAAGTCAGATGCGAGAGTTATTTTATTTTGAAACCAAACCGAACCAGCTTGACCTTGTAAAGCTTCTGTTAGCCTATAACAATTGCCACCTAAACTGACGGCATTTCCACCCAAATTATATTGAGCATAGCCAGAAATCATGCTACCAATAAGGCAGCAACAGAAAAATAGTAATTTTTTCATTTTTTTAAAGGGTTTAAAATGTTAATACTTTTGAATGATTCCAAAAGAATTTAAATATTAAAAGATGGTGAAAATTGTTTTTTCAGCTTTAAGATCGCTGAGTTTTATAAAATTTGATAAAGAAACAAATCCGAATAAAACGAGATATTAAAAAATTAAATAAGCCACTAACATATAAGATGTTAGCAAGTAGAGCAAACAATTTTTAATTAAAATTTGAAAATCAATATGTGGCGATGATATGGTATATTCTGTTGGAATTGCTATCCAATAGAACATTTTATAATTTGGTTAGAATAAAATTAAAAAGGTGGTATTTGTCGTGTGCGAATTAAAGCATTTTATTACAATTAAATGCATATTTTACAAAATATTTTGAAAATAACTTATTGAATGGTAATATTTTTAAGGTAAATAATGATTTACCCTTTAGATTATGTACAATTAAACACCCTAATAAAACCAAAAAGCATTAAATTATTATCAAATATAAAATAGAACTTTTATCATTTTTTTAGCTGGTTTTTAAAAGTAATAAACTCAACTATTTCAAATATTAGCAAAATATTTATTGCCATAACTAATTGATTACAAGTAACATAGAAACCATAAAAAAAGTAAAAAGTACCAATCGAGCATTTTGATAGTATATTTGTATTTTTACATAATTACCAAAAGGATTTTCTCCTTTTTCCAAAAATAACAATATGAAATCGCCGTGCACAATGTTTAAACAAATAACCATTGTAAAAATTGGCGATTCCATGAGACAATTAAAATCAATAGTATACTTATGAAATTAGCTGAATTCCGTTTTGATCTCCCTCAAAGTTTAATTGCCCTTTATCCACCTGAACACCGAGGCGACTCTCGTATGATGGTTGTACACAAAAAAAGTGGTCAAATTGAGCATAAATTATTCAAAGACATTATCGAGTATTTTGATGATGGCGATGTGATGGTGACCAATAACACCAAAGTATTTCCGGCAAGATTATACGGCAATAAAGAGAAAACAGGTGCTAAAATTGAAGTATTCTTATTGAGAGAGTTGAACCGTGAGCACCGTCTTTGGGATGTGTTGGTTGATCCTGCTCGTAAAATAAGAGTTGGAAATAAACTCTATTTTGGTGAATCCGATTTGGTAGCTGAGGTAATAGACAATACTACAAGCCGTGGCCGTACCATCCGGTTTTTGTTTGATGGCAATCAGGAGGAGCTAATGGAGGCTATTTCTGAATTGGGAGAAACACCCATACCAAGAGAAATAAAAAGAGAAACTGAGGAGGGTGACAAAGAATGGTACCAGACAATTTTTGCTGAGCATGTTGGCGCCGTAGCCGCACCAACAGCAGGTTTGCATTTTACAAAAAATATTGTTAGACGTTTGGAAATAAAGGGAATTGAGTTCACCCCTATCACTTTACATGTCGGTTTGGGTACTTTTAGGCAAGTTGATGTGGAAGATTTGACCAAGCATAAAACAGATTCTGAAAACTATAGAATAGAAATGGAATCTGTAACTATTGTAAACAAAGCTTTGGAAGCTAAAAAACGAATTTGCGCTATTGGAACTACAACGATGAAAGCGATTGAAGGTTCCGTTTCGGCCAATGCTCGCCTAAAACCTAGCGAAGGCTGGACTGATAAATTTATATTTCCGCCTTACGACTTCAAAATAACTAACGCTTTACTGACAAATTTCCACTTACCAGAATCGGTATTATTGATGATGACGGGCGCTTTTGGTGGTCATGAATTGATAAAAGAAGCCTATAAAGTGGCCATTGTTGAGAAATATAAATTTTTCACCTATGGCGATGCCATGTTGATTGTGGATTAGTCAGTTTAATAAGATTATTTTTAATAAAAACCCATTGTGAATTATGGATGAATTTGCCGTGATAGTAGCAGGCGGCAGCGGCTCCAGAATGAAAAGTAAGCTCCCAAAGCAATTTATTGAAATTGGGAGCTTACCTATTTTAATGCATACCATTTCACAATTTCAAAAAGCTTCTCAAAACATAAAAATAATATTGGTATTACCTGAAAGCCAAATTGTTACATGGGAATTACTCTGCAAAAAGCACAACTATTTTCCTGTAAATTTAACAATCATTAAAGGTGGCAAAACCAGATTTCAATCATGTAAAAATGGCATTGAAGCTATAAAATCTGATGAAGCGATTGTAGCGATACACGATGGCGTGAGGCCATTTGTAAGCTTAAAAATAATAAAAGACGGTTTCGAATTGGCAAAAGAAAAAGGAGCGGCAGTATGCACAATTTCTTGCAAAGATTCCGCCAGATACCTTGCCTCTGATGCAAGCTCAAATACTTCTTTAGACAGAAACAGGCTTAGGCTGGTACAAACTCCACAAGTGTTCAAGTTAAATATTCTAAAAAAAGCTTATTCTGGATTTGAATTGGCAACATTTACTGACGATGCTTCTGTTGTAGAGCATGCAGGCTTTCCTATTCACCTTTTCGAAGGAGATATTAGAAACATAAAAATAACAACACCGGATGATATATATTTGGCAGAATTATTTTTAAAATGAAAAATAGACATACAGTTCATGAATATTTAGAAAAATTATTAAAAGGCGACAGACATACGCTAAGTAAAGCTATTACCCTTATTGAAAGCAACTTAGACGAAGATAATTCCGTTGCGAATGATTTAATTAATCAGATAATCCCACACTCGGGTAAGTCAATTAGAATTGGAATTACGGGCCCTCCTGGTGTTGGCAAAAGTAGTTTTATTGAAACATTTGGGAATTATTTGACAGGATTAGGAAAAAAAGTTGCCGTTATTACCATTGACCCGACAAGTTCTATTACAAAAGGGAGTATTTTAGGAGACAAAACTCGAATGACTACGCTGGCCAATAATCCGATGGCCTATATAAGACCATCCCCTTCAAATGAAAGTCTAGGAGGTGCAAATATTGCCACAAGAGAAACAATTTTACTGTGTGAAAGTGCTGGATATGAGGTGATTATAGTTGAAACCGTTGGTGTGGGGCAGTCAGAAACAATAGTAAAAGGGATGGTTGATTACTTCTTGTTCTTACATTTGCCAGGTTCGGGCGACGAACTCCAAGGCATTAAAAAAGGTATTACAGAGCATGCCGATAGTGTTTTAATAACAAAAGCTGATGGCGATAATATTGATAAAGCCATTCAAGCTAAAAATGAGCTAATAGGGGCTTTTCATATCATTAATAATTTGGCCGAAATTGAAACTTTTTCAATATACGAGCCATCAAATATTGAAAATGTATGGCATAGTATTTATAAAAATATTTCTGAATTTAAGGCCAAAGGCACATTTATACTTAAAAGAAATACTCAAAATATAGAATGGTTGCATGAAATTCTAAAACGAAAAATTGTTAATAATTTTTATAAAAATGAAATTAATCAATTGAAAATTAATGAATTAGAGAATTTAATTAAAAATAATACAGTTGCACCATATAATGCAGTTAACCAATTATTAATAAAATAAAATTAAAAGAATTATGCCAAAATCTCTTTGGAAAAATATTGCAAATCTCATTTTATCAAATAGAATTATCTGTCTAACTGGCTTAGTAATATTTGCTATATTTATGGGTATAAAAGCTCTCAATGTACAAATATCATACGAGTTACCAAAAATATTACCTAAGTCGGATCCGAACTATCAGTTGTATGAATCCTTTAAAAAACGATTCGGTGAAGATGGAAACGTGCTTTTGATTGGTGTTGAAACTGATAAAATGTACGATTTGGCTTTTATGCAAAAATGGATAGAATTAGGTAAAAAAATTGGGACAATAAAAGGTATTAAAAAAGTAGTATCCAATGCTGATTTAAAGGGGATTACTAAAAATGAGTCGTTAAAAAAGTTTGAGTTCAAATCTCTATTAGATCCTAATCCAAGCCAACAAGCTCAAGTTGATAGCTTAAAAAATGCATTAGAAAATTTGCCAGTTTATGATGGATTGTTGTTTAATGAAAAGCGGAATGCGCATTTGATGTTGGTTACTTTTGATGAGAAAATATTGAATGGATTTGATAGATTTGCGGTGACCAAAACTATTAAAGATTTTGGGAAATCATTTGAAAACGAGACCAGTACCCCAGTTCATTATTCTGGTATGCCATTTATTAGGAGTGAGTTTTCATTACAAGTTTCCAGTGAGTTGAAAATGTTTTTGGTGCTTGCAATAGCGATTACTTGTTTAATTCTAGCTTTATTTTTTAGGTCATTCAAAGTAGTCGTATTTGCTTTGATAGTAATACTAATTGGCATTGCCAGTTCTCTTGGCATCATTCATCTTTATGGTTATCAAATTACTTTACTTTCTGGCTTAATTCCTCCATTGGTGATTGTTATTGGAGTTCCAAACTTAATTTTTCTCCTCAATAAATACCATGAAGAGTATGCCGAACATGGCATTCAAAGCCAAGCCTTGCATACTGCCATTGAAAAAGTAGGCCCAACCCTATTTCTTGCCAACCTTACCACATCAATTGGTTTTGGAGTTTTTGCCTTTACCAGTAGCAAGTTATTGATGGAATTCGGCATGGTTTCAGCCATAAATATTTCACTTACTTTTCTTGTAACGCTCATATTTATACCTATTGCCTTTAGCTTAATTGGCCCTCCAACTAAGCAAAATTTGGCTCACTTAGAAGGAAAAAGAATAACTGCAATAATTACTATTATCGAAAAGGCAGTAATGAGTAGGCGAACTAAACTGTATTGGGCAATTGGCGTTGTTGTGGTTATTTCTATTTATGGCCTCACCAAAATTAGAGCCATTGGTTATGTTGTGGATGACTTGCCTACTAATAACCCAATTTATACCGATCTTAAATGGGTTGAAAAGCATTTTAAAGGTGTTGTGCCTTTTGAAATTGCTATTGATACAAAGCAAGCTGGAAAAGCTACATCGCCACAAGTTTTAACTAAAATCAGGCGAGTAGAACGAGAGTTTGCAAAATACCCTGAGTTTACCAAGCCAATTTCACTAGTAACAGCTACTAAATTTATATATCAAGCATACAGAGGTGGCGATGCTAAATATTATGTGTTACCTGGCATAGATGAGCTTCAAAAGCTATCAGCTTATAATAGTAGTGTACAAGGTAAAGAAAGTCAGTTTACGGGTTTTGTTGATAGTACTCGTCAATATACAAGAATAAGTTTTCAGATGGCTGATGTTGGGACTATTCGTAGTAAAGCAATAATTAAAGAATTGCAGCCCAAAATAGATACAATATTTAATTTCGATTCTGAAACGGGTAAAATGTTATCAGAAAAAGAAGCATATAATGCAAAAATCACAGGGAATGGTGTAGTATTTGCACTTGGCAACCAATATTTATTGACTAATTTGGTAGAAAGCACTATTGAGGCCATCATTCTAATAAGTATAATAATGGCATTGTTATTTTTAAATTGGCGCATGGTAATTATCTCAGTACTACCGAGTTTAATTCCTTTAATAATCACAGCTGGCATCATGGGATTTGCAGGAATAGCGCTAAAACCTAGTACAATTTTAATATTTTCGATTGCATTTGGTATCTCTTCTGATGGTACTATTTATTTCCTAACTAGGTATAAAGATGAGTTGAAAAATGGAAAACATACTGTACTTCAATCCATTTCTAACACTATACAAAAAACAGGTGTTTCTATGTTTTATACCGCCGTAATTTTGTTTGCAGGTTTCTTTATTTTCACGGCTTCAACCTTTAAAGGTACGCAGGCATTGGGCTTACTCATTTCGTTAACACTCTTATTTTCAATGGTTTGTAACTTAGTATTATTGCCAGCCTTTATAGCTACCATCGATAAAAGAGTTACTAGAAAAGCGGAAAATAAGCTCTAAATTGAAAATTAAACAGACTCCAATAAAGTTGTAAAAGTGAATATTTTCCCTTCAAAATTTTGTTGAATTTCATTTAACAAAATATCCTCCAATTCTATTTGAAATTGTTCATAATAAATCATTGATTTGAACTTCATTTGAATAGAATAAGTATAAGTTTGGTCATCTATTTCGGTTAACAATTTCAACAGTAAAGCGTCATCTAAGAAATTCGAATCCATTAATTTTGGTAAATAGTATTCTTTTGTCCACATTCTAAATGACTTGTCGATCGACTTTTCAATATGGCAGGTTAAGTTGAATAAAATCAATTGGTTGTTTTTTAAAATTGTATCAATATTTAGGAAATTAAAACATTTACAAATATAATCTGTTAAACTTTTGATAAACATTGAGGATGGAAAAAATTGCAATATTTTGGTTTCGACGGGATTTAAGGATAAATGACAATGCAGGACTGTACCATGCTTTGAAATCGGGTTATAAAGTTTTGCCAATTTTTATCTTCGATACAGAAATTTTAAACCGGCTTGAAGATAAAGTTGATGCACGAGTTAGCTTTATACACCAACAAATAGAAGCGATTAGCAAAAAATTAGAAGGTTTTAGCTCAAGTATTTTAGTTGAATACGGTTCGCCAATTGATGTTTTCAAAAAGCTAATTTCACAATATTCCATTACTGAAGTATATACCAATCATGACTATGAAACCTATGGAATAGATCGTGATTTGAAAATAAAAAATCTTTTAAACACCTCTGGAACAGCATTTTATACATTTAAAGACCAGTGTATTTTTGAGAAAGAAGAAATATTGTCAAATTCGGGTACACCTTATACAATATTCACACCTTATAGCCGAAAGTGGAAAGAAAAAGTAAATGATTTTTATTTGAAATCATATGAAAATGAAAGTTATTCTCATAATTTTCTTTCGTTTAAAAAACAAAATATTCCCAGTTTAGGAGATATGGGTTTTATAAAATCAAAACAGACATTTCCTAAAAATGAAACTTCGGACAGCTTAATAGAAAAATATGGGGAGGAAAGAAATTTCCCAGGAATTGAGGGTACAAGCCGAATAGGAATCCATTTACGATTTGGCACAATAAGTATAAGGGACTGTGCCAGAAAAGCCCAAAAACTATCTGAAACTTGGCTTAATGAACTGATTTGGAGAGACTTCTATATGAATATTTTACAACATTTTCCTCAAATAAATGCTGGAAAATCTTTCAGAAAAGAGTATGATCGAATCGATTGGCGCAATAATGAAGCAGAATTCGAAGCTTGGTGTAACGGGCAAACTGGCTACCCTATTGTAGATGCTGGTATGCGAGAGCTTAATGAAACAGGTTTTATGCACAACCGGGTAAGGATGATAGTTGCCAGTTTTCTTACAAAACATTTATTAATTGATTGGCGCTGGGGAGAGGCCTATTTTGCAAAAAAACTTTTAGATTTTGATTTTTCTGCCAATAATGGAGGTTGGCAATGGGCAGCAGGTTCAGGCTGTGATGCCGCTCCGTATTTCCGAGTATTCAACCCAAGGCTTCAAACTGAGAAATTTGATAAGGATTTGGTCTATATAAAAAAATGGGTGCCCGAATTAAATAGTTTAGACTACCCTCCTCCTATTGTCGATCATGATTTTGCAAGAAAAAGAGTATTGGAAGTATATAAAAAAGGGTTAAATGGTTGAATTGTTGTATTGTTAAATTGTTGTTGTTACATTGTTATATTGATTACTATTTTAACCATTTATCCATTAAACATTTTAACCAATTCTATCTCAGCCTCCAATCCATTTTGCAATTAGAAACGCTGCCGTAGCAGCCACTATTCCAATTCCAGTTACTTTTAATGCACCCAAAACTGGTGGTTGGCCTGTAATTCTACTTTTGAAAAAGCCAAAAATAAATAATGCTATTATTGTAAATAAAGCTGAATATTTTAAGCCTGTCATAATATCGTCTGTAAAAAAATAAGGCATAAGTGGCACAAAACCTCCCAAAACATAGGATGAGCCAATATTAAAAGCCGACTTCCTTGCTCGATTGATATCAGGCTTTTCAAGGCCTAATTCAAATCGCATCATAAAGTCAACCCATTTATCCTTATTTTTTGAAAGCTGCTCAACTATCTGATTTTGTGCATCTTCGGAAAGGCCATAGTCTGCAAAAACCTCTTTCACTTCTTCTTTTTCCTTTTCTGGCCAGCGTTCTACTTCATCATATTCTCGTTTTATTTCGGCATCGTAATGGTGGACCTCGGTTTGTCCTGCCAAATACCCGCCCAAACCCATTGCAATTGAACCCGCCACAATTTCAGCCACGCCCGCTGTGGTTACAATAGCTGTACTTGAAATAGCACCACTTAAACCAGCAGCCAAAGCAAACGGCACAGTAAGTCCGTCAGACATGCCTATAACGATATCAGTTAAAAATGCAGAACTTTTAAGATGATTTTCCATAAAATGTTACTTTTCCAATAAATACACGTCAAAAATACATTAATTCTTAAAAATTGATTGATTATTTAAATTTTAATAAGATATTAATTTAAAATAAGAAAAAATATATCAATATTTGTCAAAATCTTTTTTAAAAAATTAACAACCGTGGCGGCGAAACGCATCTACTATGAAAAAAATATTAATGTTTACCCTAATGATTATGAGTGTACTAGTTTTAAATACTAATGCTCAGGATGATTCAAAAAAAGAGAAAAAAGCTAAAAAAGCTAAAACTGAAAAGGCTGAGAAGAAAGATAAAAAAGATGATAAGGCCGACAAAAAATCAGATAAAAAAGAAAAAAAATCAGATAAAAAAGACGACAAAGCAGACAAAAAAGAAAAAGCTGACAAAAAGGAAACTAAAGCTGATAAAAAGGAAACTAAAAAAGATAAAAAAGAGCTGAAAGAAGATGTAAAAGAGCTAAAAGCAGACAAAAAATCTGGAGCTTCAAAAGCTGAATTGAAAGCTGATAAGAAAGAAGTCATAGAAAGTAAAAAGGAAGTAAAAGCTGATAAAAAAGAAGTGAAATCAGATGTTAAAGATTTGAAATCAACAAAAAAAGCTGCTGATAAAGATGCCACTGTTTTACCCGCTGGAAAAGCCAAAGCAGGTCCAGTGCAAGCTAGCAAATCTGTTCAAAATAAAGTGGCTGATGATGATAAAGTGATTGGTAAAGATGCCAAAAACAGAACAATATATGAAGGACCTCGTGGCGGGCAGTATTATATCAATCCTAATGGTAATAAAACTTATATAAAGAAGGATAACTAATTTTTTTGATTTGAAAAATTAGTTTTTAGATTTGAGAAAAAAAGGAGAACTGAGGTTCTCCTTTTTTTATTTGTTTGTACTAAACTATAAAATCAGAAATTACATATTTCACAAAACGGGAGTTTTTACTCAAAATAGGATAATATTCAGATTTATTATTGTTCAATTCCTCATTGTGGGTACTCATATTCTCAAATAATGATTAAATTTGTTTTTAATAATTTTTAAAATAAAATCAAAAAACAAACCTAAACCATTTATGGAAGTATCTAAAACCAAAGGGGGTTACCCCAAATCAGTGCCCTATATTATTGGCAACGAAGCCGCTGAAAGATTCAATTATTATGGTATTCGTGCCATATTAAGTACATTTTTAGTAGCGCAATTTTTCAATGCCAATCATGATCCCGCTTTAACAAAAGTAGCGGAAGCCAAGTCCAATGAAATATCACATTTATTTGTAACCGTGTCTTATTTTATGCCCATTTTAGGGGGCCTGATTGCCGATTGGTTTTTCGGAAAATATAAGACAATACTTTATTTATCAATTGTTTATTGTTTAGGTTGCCTTTTTGTAGCTACAAATACGACCAATTTAAGTATGTTTCAAATAGGTTTATTCATTGTTGCCTGTGGCGCAGGAGGTATCAAATCTTGCGTATCAGCCAACGTGGGCGACCAATTTGATAAGAGCAATCAACATTTGATGAGTAAAGTATATGGTTGGTTTTATTTTAGTATCAATGCAGGATCAGTAATTTCAAATGCCTTTATTCCAGTACTTTACAAAAACTATGGCCCAATGGTAGCATTCGGAGTACCTGGAATATTAATGGTTTTAGCTACTATTATATTTTGGTTGGGGCGTGGTAAGTATGTGAAAGTGCCCCCATCGGGAATTGAATTTAACGCTAAAAAAATGAAAGAAGGCTTGGCTGCTGCTTCAAAAGTGTTATTAGTATTTATGTTTATACCCTTATTTTGGGCTATGTGGGACCAGTGTTTGGCCGAATGGGTTTTGCAAGCGACAAAATTAGATTTAACAGTTTGGCCAGGTTTTACATTACTACCTGAACAAGTTCAAACGGTAAATCCATTTTTCTTGGTTTCGTTAATTCCTGTATTTACTTATTTTATATACCCCACTGTAGAAAAATTTGTAAAAATAACACCATTACGTAAAATTGGAGCTGGCCTAGTATTAACTGCCATATCCTTTGTGGTTATTGCAATTTTGCAAGAAAATATTGAAGCAGGTGGCAGGCCAAGTTTATGGTGGCAAATATTAGCCTACCTTATATTGGCTATTGGCGAAATTTTAGTATCAATTACTGGCTTGGAATATGCTTATACTCAGGCTCCTAAGTATATGAAAAGCACAATGACAGCCATTTGGTTTCTGACAGTTTCATTAGGTAATTTCTTTGTGTATTTGGTAAATAACAATATCTCAAATGGCGGTTTTTTTGCACAATTTTCAACTTCTGAATATTTTTGGTTTTTTACCTATGCTATGTTTGGTCAAGCACTTATATTTATGATTGTCTCTAATTTCTTAAAAGAAAAAAGTTATATCGGTTTAGACGACGATTCTGAATTGGCCGTTCAACCATAGTCAAAAAATACGTTTTAAAAAGCCCATTTCATTAGATTTGGGCTTTTTTTGTATTTTAGCCTCCAGCCTTCTTAGCTTTATAACCCTCTTTTGCAAGAAATGTTAAAATTTTATCTCTTGCATCACCTTGAATTAGTATTTCACCCTCTTTAGCTGTGCCGCCTGTTCCACAAAGATTTTTTAGCTTTTTGGCTAAAACCTCCAAGTCGTCATTTTTACCTACGAAACCCTCAATTAATGTTACTTTTTTACCCGCCCTTTGCTTTTTATCCAGCATAATTTTAAGGTTTTGCTGGTTATTTGGCAATGTTTCTGACTCCGAGTCGCCACCAAAAGCATAATCAAAAGATTTATCGGTGGAATAAACTACGCCAATTGGATTGTTTTTTTTAGACATTATACGATAACTTTAAGCTTTTTATCATCAATTTTAATTATTAACTCATTGGTATCCAGCAGCATGGGCTCACCATCGAAATGGATTATTAAATTCTGGTTGGCCTTAACTTTAAATTCAGTCCCTTTTATAGTAGTTACATATTTTGATTTTGAAAATGTATTTGTAAACAACCGAAAGACTATAAAAATTGAAGTCAATATCGGAAATTTTTTGAGTATAACCATATCAATTAATCCATCATCTATTTTTGAATCAGGTGCCACTACAGCATCGTTTCCATATTGAGAAGCATTAGCAAAAGTAATCGCAAAAGCATTAAAATTTTGTTCAAATTTGACATCAAATACCTTATAATCAGCTGTTTTATAGCCAAAAAATGATTGTACTGAAGTAATAATATAAGTAAAAAAACCTCTCGATTTTTTCTTACTGAAATCATAAGCTACTTGGGCATCAAAACCAACTCCAGCCGTACAGAAATAAGGAATGTTATTCATTGTACAAGTATCAATTATAAATTCAGTGCCATTAAAAACCTTTTCAATGGCTCTTATAGTGTTTATAGGAATTTTTAAATGACGAGCCAAACCATTTCCAGAGCCGATAGGTACGATGCCCATCGATACATCAGTACCTCGCAATATTGAGCCAACTTCGTTTAAAGTACCATCTCCTCCAACAACAACGACCTTTTTTATTCCAGAATCAATAGCATTTTGAGCTAAAATTGAGGCATGCTTCGGGTATTGCGTTTCAAAAACTTTTGTTTCAGGATATTTCTTGATTTCATCAACAATAATCATTTTTCTTTCTGCATTAATGGTTCCAGAAAAAAAATTAATTATAAACCAAGTTTCTTGATTAGTTCCCATCTTTTCAACCAAAAAAAATGAATAAAATGATCAAAAAAACAATAATTGACAAATACATAGTTATATCTACCAAATAATAAGCTTTATATTTTGTAAGAATTTCTTTAAATTTATTAATCATTATTATTTTATTATTTTTACACTTAATAACAAATTTACCCAAATTCAATGAGGATATTACCAACACTAGCTATTAGTTTGCTCTTTTTAGGGAATTTGGCCATAGCGCAAAATAAGGATAAGGCAAAAATACTTCAGATTTTAGCCAATCAAACCAAGTATTGGAATGAAGGTAATTTGGAGCAGTTTATGGCCGGTTATTGGAAATCAGACTCGTTGGTTTTTATTGGAAAATCAGGCTTAACTTATGGTTTCGATAAAACTTTAGCCAATTATAAGAAAAATTATCCAGACCTTGTCACCATGGGAAAGCTTGATTTTGATATAAAAAAGGTAGAAAAAATTAGCTCTAAAGCCTATTTTGTTATTGGCAAATGGCATTTAACTAGAAAAGAAAAAGGAGACTTAAACGGCCATTACAGCCTGATATTCAACAAAATAAAGGGGATTTGGGTAATCACTAGTGATCATTCATCTTGAAATTAGAAGGTTAAAATTAGTATTCAAAAACAAAAACCAAAAACTAAAAAAACATGATCGAGTTGGGAACAATATTTAAACACCAATTTTCATTTAGTCAGGAAGATGTAATTCTTTTTGCAAAAGTATCCGGCGATAATAATCCATTGCACTTGGATGCCGAATTCGCTGCTAAGACCAACTTCAAAAAGCCAATAATTCATGGGGCATTGGCGTCTTCAGTATTTTCAAAAGTGATGGGCACTTTGTTTCCTGGTTTTGGGAGTATTTACCTAAAACAGAGTTCTGAGTACTTGCGCCCAATGTTTGTCGATGTGCCTTATGAAGCCGTTTTTACAGTAATTGCAATTAATGTCGAAAGACATATTGCTGATATTACTTGTGAGATATTTGATATTACAACCGGCAAAAAAACCACAAACGGACTTGCAGTTATAATGAATACTGAAAAGTTCTAAAGAATTTGACTAAATTTAACTAAAAAAAAAGCCTAAATAATCAGGCTTTTTTTAGATTTTAATGTTGTTCAATTGTTATTTTTCTTATTTTGAACTTCCAATCGTATGCTTTGAGAAAGTGTTTTTAGGTCTTGCATACCTTTTCTTACTCTTGTACCAGCGGCTTGGTTACCCTTATCATAAAACTTTTCAAAGTCACCTTCGAGGGACATTAGAAGGTCACGTATTTCTGCAAATTTTTCCATGAGATTTTGAGATTAATTGGTTAAAAAATATATTTAAATTCAATTTATAAAATATAACTAACGAATTTAATTATTTTTTTAACTTCTCCAAAGATTTTTATTAAAAAAGCAAATAATATTTTACCTTTAAATAAAAAATGCTAGCACATAGTGCAAATCTTATTGCGATTAATTTCTAATTTTTTGAATAATCCCCGTTCCTTAACTTCATCTGCACCTTTTCAAAGCAATCAAGAGTATAATTCACTTCTTCTAGAGTATGAGCAGAAGTTGGTATAATCCTTAACATTAAAGTTCCTTTTGGAACTACAGGATAAGTTACAATTGAACAAAAAACGTTCATATTTTCACGCATATCACGTGTAAGGTTTGTAACAACAGTTAGATCATATTCACCATGTAAAAACACTGGCGTCACTGGTGAAGTTGTGCCCCCGATATCAAAACCTCTTTTTCTAAATCCATCTTGTAGTGCATTTGAAATTATCCAAAGTTTTTCACGCAATTCTGGTTGCGTTTTTATCATCTCCAAACGTTTCATTCCGCCAATTACATAAGCCATAGGTAAAGCTTTTGCGTAGGTTTGAGAGCGCATATTGTATTTCAAATACATAATAATATCTTTTGGAGCTGCTATAAAAGCTCCAATTGCAGCCATTGATTTTGCAAATGTTGAGAAATAAAGATCAATTCCATCTTGACAATTCATTGCTTCCCCTGCACCACGTCCGTTGGCACCCATGGTACCAAAACCATGTGCATCGTCAACCAATAAGCGGAAGTTAAACTCCTTTTTCAGCGCCACCACTTGGTCCAATAAGCCCACTTGCCCCGACATACCAAAAACACCTTCGGTAATTACCATTACGCCTCCTCCCTTTTCTTCAGCTAGTTTGGTAGCTCTCACCAAATTTTTACGAAGGCTTTCCATATCGTTATGATTGAACTTATAATATTGTCCCATTTTGGCCTTATGTAATCGAATTCCATCGATAATACAAGCATGAGACTCAGCGTCATAAACAATTACATCCTTATGATCAACCATGCATTCAATTACCGACATGATACCTTGGTATCCATAATTCAAAAGGAATGAATCTTCTTTTTGTACAAATTCGGCCAATTGCTGCTCAAATTGCTCATGAAGCGCAGAATTACCAGACATCATTCTAGCACCCATAGGATAAGCCAAACCATATTCAGCAGCTGCTTCAGCATCTATTTTCAAAACTTCTGGGTGACTGGCTAAACCTAAATAGTTGTTCAGCGACCAGTTGAGCACCTTTTTACCATTGAATACCATATTAGGCCCAATGGGACCAGTGAGCATTGGAAATGAAAAATAATGATGAGAATTGAACGTAATGGCGGCTGAACCAATAGGCCCCATATTGGCTACTACTTTTTTGAAAATATCCATTCTGAAATTAAAATTTTTGTATTATTTACTACATAAAGTACAATCATTTGTTTTAAAACGCAAAACAAAAAAATCGCTTTTTCAAATTATTATCGCTCGTGAGTGATTTTCTGCAAAATTACGGAGAATTTATGGTTAATTCAAAAAAGAGGAATTATTAGTACTTAAAATAGTATTTTTTTGTGTATCAATAATTATTAAATTATTTAAAATACTCTATAGCATTTGCCAAATAACACCCAAATTATGTTGGAATAGCAATTTAGCAGAAATATTTTTATATTAAACATATGAAAAATCAACTAAAATAAATTTTAATATTTAGTACTTTACCATGAAATGGAGGCTTGATATTTCAATAATTTTCAATTAACGAATTCTTTGATTTACCCTTCAAGAAAAGTGGTGAACTTTAGAAAGCTACTAATTCAAATTCAAATCAATTAGATTATACCTTTCCATTTTTTATTTAGTTTTAAAAATATTAAATTGTGCTTATTTACAAATAATCATTTCCTAATGACAAAAATCAACATCAAATTAACTTTAGTTACAATACTATTTCTAGTAATTAGCTGCAAATCAAATAAAAAAAGCAAAACAGTAATCTCCGAATCAAAAGTTGAAGAAAGCTCCGGATTTTACCAATTTTTGAATGAAGACCCCGAAGCCTCGCCTTTTTTCGCTAAAAAAGAAGGTGTTTTTGCTGATAATGGCATGGTGGCAACGGCACATCCTGAAGCGTCAAAAGTTGGGGTTGAAATATTAAAGCAAGGCGGCAATGCTATTGATGCGGCTGTAGCAATAAGTTTTGCACTTGCAGTGGTGCATCCTGCCGCTGGTAATATAGGAGGTGGAGGTTTTCTAGTTTATAGAGATGCCAATGGCAACAATTATAGCCTCGACTACCGAGAAAAAGCACCCTCAGATGGCTCCAGAGACATGTATTTGGATAAAGCTGGAAATGTAATTGAGGGCTTAAGTTTAAATGGTCACTTAGCTTCTGGCACGCCTGGCTCAGTGGATGGCCTAGTTCAGATGCATGAAAAGTTTGGCCAATTACCTTGGAAAAAACTTTTGGAACCTGCTATAAATTTGGCTATTAATGGGGTGAAATTGACTGAACGTGAGGCTAGAGGCCTCAATAGAATTAAGGCAGATTTGGAAAAATACAATAGCGGTAAATCCTATTTTATGAAATCGGATACCAGCACATGGAAGCCAAACGAGCTTTTAGTACAAACTGACTTGGGCAATACCTTAAAAAGAATTCAAGAAAAAGGAAGAGCTGGCTTTTATGAAGGTAAAACGGCCGAACTTTTATTGGCTGAAATGGATGAAGGCTGTGGAATAATTAGCCAGAAAGATTTGGATAACTATAAAGCGCAATGGCGTGAACCTATAAAAACAGATTATAAAAACTACAAAATTATTGGCATGCCTCCGCCTTCTTCGGGAGGAGTTGCATTAGGTCAATTGATGGAAATGGTTGAAGAATACCCCTTGGCAAAATGGGGCTGGCATACAGACTCCACTACTCAAGTTATGATTGAAGCCGAGCGTAGGGTATTTGCAGACCGGGCAAAATGGTTGGGTGACCCTGATTTTGTAAAAATGCCCACTAAAGAACTACTTGATAATGAGTATATTAAAAAAAGATTTAAAGATTTTAGCTTTGCAAAAGCAACCGACAGCAAGGCAATAAACCCTGGTATAATTGCTGGCCATGAAAGTCTGGAAACTACCCACTTCTCGGTGGTAGATAAACAAGGAAATGCCGTAGCAATTACCACAACTTTGAACAATAGTTACGGTTCCAAAGTAGTAGTGGAAGGGGCTGGTTTTTTCTTAAATGATGAAATGGATGACTTTTCGGTAAAGCCTGGCACACCAAATATGTATGGCTTGCTCGGTTATGAAGCCAATTCAATAAGGCCAAATAAAAGAATGCTTTCAAGTATGACACCGACTATTGTGGAAAAAGACGGAAAGCTACATTTGGTAGTAGGAACACCTGGAGGTTCTACCATAATAACTTCTGTTTTTCAGGTGATTATCAATGTATTAGAACACAAAATGGGCATGCAAGAAGCCGTTGATGCATTGAGATTCCATCATCAATGGCTTCCTGATAAAATAGTTTTTGAGCAAGGTGGTTTTTCTGAAAAAACTTTGAAAAAACTTATTGAAAAAGGCTACAAAATGGAGCAACAAAAAAATACTATTGGTAGAATGGACTGTATAATGGTGCATCCGAATGGAAAGCTGGAGGGTGGGTCTGATGTGAGAAGTGACGATACGTCAATTGGGTATTAAAACATGAAATGCCCGTAACCAAGCCTTTGAATATAAACCGAAGATAAATATGGGCATTCCATGTAACCTTTAAAAATCAATTATCTATACATGAATTCAAATAATTTATTTGATTTTAATAATGAACACAATAACCTACTACCTTATGATGGTGAAGTAAATTATTATGGTCAAATTTTCACGGATGATATTGCTATTCAATACTTTAACTCGCTTTTAAACAATATTCATTGGCAGAATGATTCAGTAAAAATATTTGGCAAAACACATATTACCAAAAGAAAAATGGCATGGTATAGCATTGACAATCAATCCTATACCTACTCTGGTGCTACAAAAAATGCACTTCCATTTTTGGTTGAATTATTTGAAATTAAAAATCATATTGAAAAACTAACCGACGAAACTTTCAACTCCTGCCTAGCCAATTTGTATCATGACGGGCAAGAAGGTATGGGCTGGCATACTGATAATGAGGCAGAAATAGTAAAATATTCAGCGATTGCATCTATAAGCTTTGGAGCAGAACGCTACTTTCATTTGAAACATAAAGCAACTAAAGAGCTATTTAAATTCAAATTGGAAACTGGCAGTTTACTCATAATGAAAGGTGAAACGCAAGAAAATTGGCTTCATTCTATGCCAAAATCTATGAAAATAGTAAGTCCAAGAATAAATTTGACTTTTAGGAAACTAAACTCTGTTGTAAGAACACGCCTTTAAGCGTGTTCCTACTTTTAAATTAATCAAAAAAAAGGCTTGAATAAATCCAAGCCTTTTTTTAATATATTTTCATCAAAACTAATCTTCATCCTCAATATTAGGCTCCATGGTGTCTACCAAAGCATCGGGTCTAACCATCACCTTTTCTTTTATTTTCATCTCAAGTTCATCTTGCAATTCCTGATTGTCTTTCAATAAATCTCTCACGCTATCTCTACCCTGGCCCAACCTAGTTTCCATATACGAAAACCATGAACCAGATTTTTTCACAATTTCAAGCTCAACTGCTAAATCTAATATTTCTCCTACTTTAGAAATGCCTTCGCCGTACATAATGTCAAATTCCACCACTTTGAAAGGTGGTGCCATTTTGTTTTTTACTACTTTTACACGAGTTCTATTTCCTAAAATACTATCGGGGCCTTCTTTAATCTGGCCAATTCTACGAATATCCAACCTAACTGAAGCATAAAATTTCAATGCATTTCCACCTGTTGTGGTTTCGGGGCTACCAAACATTACGCCGATTTTTTCACGTAACTGGTTGATAAATATGCAGCAACAACCTGTTTTATTGATGGTACCAGTAAGCTTACGAAGTGCTTGCGACATCAATCGAGCTTGAAGTCCCATTTTACTATCGCCCATTTCGCCTTCAATTTCAGCTCTTGGCACCAAGGCCGCCACCGAGTCAATTACAATAATATCAATAGCACCAGAGCTAATTAAATGCTCAGCAATTTCTAATGCCTGCTCACCATTATCAGGCTGCGAAATCAATAGGTTTTTAGTGTCAATGCCAAGCTTTTCGGCATATGCTTTGTCGAATGCATGCTCAGCATCAATAAAAGCTGCCAAACCACCTGCTTTTTGGGCTTCAGCAATGGCATGCATACTTAGGGTGGTTTTTCCTGAACTTTCAGGCCCATATATTTCAACAACACGGCCACGGGGCAAGCCACCAATTCCTAGGGCTATATCAAGGCCTAATGAGCCAGTTGAAATGGTGGGTACTTCCATGACCGCTTGGTCAGAAAGGCGCATTACTGTTCCTTTACCGTATGTTTTGTCAAGTTTGTCTAATGTTGTTTGTAACGCTCTTAGTCTGTCGCCAGTTTGTTCTGTAGCTTTGGCCATTTTTACTTCTTTTTGTGGTATATTTAAAATGATAAATTTAACTTTGTGAAATTACGATTTTTTATCCTAAATATGGTAAAGGTTTCGCAATTATCTGTCAATAAATAGCAATAATTCCGACCTCAACAAGCACCATGACATTTTCCGAAAAAAGCAGAAATTATCGAGTCAAGCATTTTACTATTTTTTTAAAAGTAAATCTATTTTTTTTTATTTTTTTACAAAAAAACTATTGCCAAATTAACAATGAAGCTTTTGGTAAATATCGTATCGATTCATCAGTAACTACAAAATGGCAGATTGATTTTCAAAGCATTAGTTATTTTCATAATAGAGAATATTTCGGGAAAATAGCCGATGGTTATACGCTTTTTGGCAATAATTTAAGTCCAAAATTGACTTATAAGCCTAACCAGAAAGTAAGTATAGAAGCTGGCTTATTTATAAGAAAAGACTTTGGTAATCAAGGAATTAAGAACATTCAGCCAACATTTACAATTGTAATTGAAAAGGATTCTGGTCAATTCCGTTTTGGAAATTTAAAAGGAAATCTAAATCATAATTTGATTGAACCTTTGTATAATTTTGAAGGAATCATTTCAAATAATCTTGAATCGGGCATACAATATACTAAAGTGAAAAATAAAACTTTCCTCGATATTTGGGTCGACTGGCAAAGAATGATTTATAACAACTCGCCCTATAAAGAGGAAATTTGGGGAGGAGTACATTGGAAACCAACCGTTTATAGTGGTTCTAAATTTAACGTGAAAACACCAATACAGTTTACAGCTTATCATAAAGGCGGGCAAATTACTGTTGATAAAAGCCCTTTGAAAACAGAACTCAATTTGGCAGCTGGTATTGAAACCAATTGGAGCAATGCTGGAATTTTTAAAAAAATAAGCTTGCAAAACTATTTTCTATTGTTCCAACATCAATCAAATATAGTTCGGAATTATAAATCAGGAGCAGGGTATTATCTGAATGCTACCTTTGAAACTAGAAAATTAAATGCTATGATTTCCTATTATTATGGAAATTCACTCAACTCATTTACAGGTGGCGATTTATTCCAATCGGTAAATAAAAACAATGAATTAAATACCGAAAAATACCGTAAGCTATTGATTTTCAGACTCTATAAAGACTTTGAAATTATACCAAATCTATTCCTTATTGCTCGATTCGAACCTTATTTTGACCTTCTAAACAAAAGATTTGAGCATTCTGAAGGTTTGTTTATCAGTTTCAGAGAAAAGTTTGGATTAGCAAAAAGAAAATTTTAAAAAGATGTAAAACTATTTTCTTGATAAATTCGTTTTTGAATCAAAATACAAACAATAAATTATTTGGCATTTTTTTTGTAATTCTAAAAACATAAATGAACAAATAATTAAAAGATTAAAACATTGAAATATAAGATTTTTACTTTTGTTGGACTAATTTTTATTGCATTAGGTTTTAAGGCAAACGATAGCTTGCGTGTGGTTGACAATTTCAGTTTTGGGCCTGGGGAACATATTGAATATCGAGTACATTATGGCATAATCAATGCGGCGGAGGCAATTGTTCATGTTGACAATAAAATACAAAAAATAAATAATAGGCCTTGTTATGTAGTTAAAGTGTTTGGAAAAACTACCGGAGCTTTTGATTTGGTAAGCCGTGTGCGTGATACTTGGCAAAGTTATATTGATACTTTGGCTATTGTACCTCATCAATTTTATACTAATAAAAGAGAGGGTGGCTATAAAAATATCGAAAGAGTCATCTTCGATCACGAAAATGAAATTGCCAATCGATTTGACCTGGACGATAATAATGAAAAGAATAGCTATAAAGTTCCAAAAAATATTCAAGATGTTGTAAGTGGGTATTATTATCTTAGAACAATCGACTTTAAAAACATGAAAATTGGTAATTCTATTATGGTAAAGGCTTTTTTTGAAGGTGATATTATCGATATGCGAATGAAATACGCCGGAAAAGAAACCATAAAAACTAAATTTGGAAGCGCAAAAGTATTTAAAATTAACCCGATTTTACCAAATAATACTTTTTTTGAAGACGAGAATTCCATTAGAATTTGGATTTCAGACGATGAAAATAAAATTCCCATCAAAATAGAAGTTGACCTTAAAATTGGTGCTGTTTCTATGGATATAAAAAAATTCAGCGGGTTAAAAAACCCACTGAATTTTAAATAAACTGGTAAATTTAGATGTGAGATGGCAGATGTGAGATGTTAGAATACTGGATGTTTATTTCTAATTTCTAACCTCTACCTTTCAATTAGTTAGCCAAAGCCTTTCTCAAATTTTGTAAATGAGCCTGCGCAATTTTGTCAGATTTCAACAATTCGTTGATAGAATTGATAGAATAAATAACCGTACTATGGTCTCTATCAAAGTAATAGCCAATATTTGATAGTGGAATATTCAAAATATCTTTGGCCATGTACATAGCAAATTGGCGTGGTAATATAAACTCTTTTTTACGGCTTTTACTTTTTAAGTCTTCAATATTTACTTTAAATTGATTTTTTACCAACTCAAATATCGTATCCATTGTAATAACTTTCTCCTGCTTTTCAACAATTCCTTTTAGTGTATTTTTTGCTAAATCCAAATCCACTTCCCTCCTATTAAGAGATGAATGGGCCATAAGCGAAACTAAAACACCTTCCAGCTCCCGCACATTGGTATTTATAGTATTGGCAAGATATTCAATAACTTCATTTGTAAAAGTAAGGCCATCGTTTTCCAACTTTTTTTCAATAATAGCTACTCTAGTTTCAAAATCTGGCTTTTGAAGGTCGGCAGTAAGTCCCCATTTAAAGCGAGAAAGCAGCCTGTCCATAAAACCCTCTAGCTTTTTAGGAGCACGATCACTTGACATTATGATTTGCTTTCCAGTTTGGTGCAAATGGTTAAATATATGAAAAAAAGTTTCCTGTGTCTTCTCTTTGCCTGCTAAAAACTGAACATCGTCAATTATAAGCACGTCAACATTCATATAAAAGTTTGAAAAAACTTGTAATGAATTGTTTTTTACAGCATTTATGAACTGATTGGTAAACTTTTCAGAAGAAACATATAATACAAACTTATTAGAATTCAATTCTTTAATTCCGTTGCCGATAGCTTGTAAAATATGTGTTTTACCCAGCCCCACCCCACCATAAATCATTAAGGGATTAAATGAAGTAGCTCCAGGTTTTGCTGCTACTGCAATGCCTGCCGATCTGCCTAAACGATTGCAATCACCCTCAACAAAATTATCGAAAGTGTAAAATGGATTTAAATAGGACTCTTGCTTGAGGGTATCGATTAAATTTAATTCAAAAGGGCTTCTGTTAAAATCAGGCTCTTTTATTTGGAAATTTCCTTTGGTATTTTGAGCTTCAGGGCCCGTATTTTTGTTTGCTACATTAATTGCATTTTTCAAAGATGGTTTATCAACCAAAATCGAATACTCAAGCTGCCCCGAATGACCAATACTTCTATCAATAGCATTGCGAAGCACTCTTACGTAATTCTCCTCCAACCACTCATAGAAAAACTTGGAAGGCACTTGTATGGTAAGTGTATTATCAATTAATTTAACTGGAATTATCGGTTCAAACCAAGTTTTGAAACTTTGCTCTGAAATCTCCAATTTTATAGAATTGAGGCATGTTTCCCAAACTTTGGTAGGGTTATTTAGCATATAGTATTTAGGGTAATAATTTAATAAACTTCAAAAGGGATGTAAATGTAAAAAAAAAAAAGTTCCTGCAAAAACAAAGTCAAGGCATACTATTAAAATATAGGAAATATACAATTTTTGGTTTAGTATTTTTTTCTATCAATTTCAAATAAATAATTATAACTATCTTATTTTGAAGTATATATATATTATGAAAATATTTTTAAATTCTTAGAAAAATTAAATAAATTACATTTCTAAATTCTGAGTTGGAATTTAGAAATTAAAAATGCCAGAAAATTGCCAATATGCTTAAAATGAATAATGCAAAAAATCTTAATAAATTAGAATACAACGTTTTAGCAAATTTTTTAAAATAAACCAATTAATCAATTATTTGGTAACAATAATTTAACATTGAAAATTATCAGAATTCCAAATAAAATTGAACGTAATTTTAATTTATTTTCAACTTTATTTTTTCCTTCATATCAATTCAAAAATAAGCCAATTGTGAGGTTTTGTGATTTTAAAATAGTAGCTGTTTTTACTTTTTTTATTACTTTGTTATTTAATGCGTCGATGCGTATTATAATTTATTTTAGAAAATATAAAAAATTGTACTTTTCCAATATAAATTGCCTAATATATTTTCAAATAAAAAAT
>JANMZR010000351.1:0-16964 GCA_031383555.1 Cytophagaceae bacterium
TATTTCAAATAAAGTAATCAAGATATTAACAGCACTAATAATGAATAATAAAATTAATTTTAAAAATTTATTTATTAAAAAATATAAATCTTTGTTAATAACCTTGTTTTGTATTTTTCAATTTAATTTTTGTTTTTCACAAAATTTAGAAATTGGTAACGAATACTTTAAAGCAAAGGAGTATGCCAAAGCCAAAGTTGTTTTTGAAAAGCTGGCAAAAAATGAACAACAGGCAAACGAAATATACAACGCTTATTTAGAAACATTGATAAAACTTAATGATTGGAAAGAGGCTGAGAAATTTTTAAAAAAACAAATTAGAAACAATAAAGCAAATTCAATATATCATGCTGATCTAGCAGAGCTTTATAATAGCCAAGAAAAAATAAAAGAGGCAAGTACCGAAAGGCAAAAAGCAATAGAATTGGCTAAAGTGGATGAAAGAGAAGCTCAAAAATTGGCTAACTATTATTTGAAACAAGCAAAAGCTGAGCAGGCAATTGCTGTTTTAATGAGCTCACGTGTTTATTTTGAGAATCCAACGCTTTATAGTAATATGCTTGGTTCTTTGTTTAAAGCTACAGGTAATACTGCCATGATGATTAATGAGCACCTAATTTATGCTGAAAGCACGTCAAATCTCGATTATTTTAAAACAGTAATACAAGACGAAATAAAAACAGAAAAGGAACTTTACATGCTTGAAAAAGTACTTTATGAAAAAGTTCAAAAATTTCCCGATATACCCTTTTATACAGAGACGCTAATCAGCCATTTGGTCAATCAAAAGCAATTTTATAAAGCCTTTTTACAAGCAAGAGCGTTAGATAAAAGGATGAAATATGAGGGCTCAAATGTTTATGAATTAGCCTTTTTGGCGAGGCAAAATAAGGACTGGGTTAATGCCGCCAAAATGTTTGAATACATGGCAAAGGAATATCCAAAAAGTCCAGAATATCCTAGTGTAAAACGCCTCTTAATTAACTGTAAAGAAGAAGCTATTAAAAATGTGTATCCTGTTGATATTCAAGATATTAAAATGTTAATTAAAGAATATGACAACCTTTTAGCCGAAATGGGATTGAACCAAAAAACAATTGAGGCAATGAAAAGTAAGGCAAATTTATATGCATTTTATTTGGATGAAAAAGACAGTGCAATAGCCATATTGGAACAAGCAATTATACTTGGAGTTAGGGATCAAAATTTTGTGAGTCGCTGTAAGCTCGATTTGGGAGATATTCATCTTTTAAATAGTGATTTTTGGGAGGCAACACTTACTTACCAGCAGGTTGAAAAAGCCGAGAAAGATAATCCTACAGGCTATGATGCCAAATTAAGAAATGCCAAACTAAATTATTTCAAGGGAGACTTCGAATTGGCGGAAGACATTTTGAATATATTAAAGAAAGCGACCACCCGAGAAATAGCCAACGACGCCATGGATTTAAGCCTATTAATTAGAGATAATACTGGAATGGACAGCACAGAAGTTGCTATGAAAAGCTTTGCAGCGACCGATTTGCTTATATTTCAAAATAAATATCCTCAAGCAATTGACTCTCTTACCAAAATAATTACCAAATTTGAAAAGGACGGCCTTGCCGATGATGCGCTTTTCAAAAGGGCTAATTGCTATTTAAAATTATCTCAAAACGACCTAGCCATCAGTGATTTAGCTTTAATTATTGAAAAGTTTTCCACGGATGTTTTAGGTGATGACGCTTCATTTCTTCTGGCAGGGATTTATGAAGAAAAAAAGAATGATAAAGAAAAAGCCATGAAACTTTACGAAGATATTTTAAAAAACTACCCAGGAAGTATTTATGTTGTGGAGTCAAGAAACAGATACAGAGCCCTGCGTGGCGACACAATAAATTAACCTTTTTCCTTGCACGAGAGAAATAAGCTTAAAAGTATAATTTTAAGCTTATTTTTTTGCAAAAAATCTATATAAAAATGCTATATTTAGACTCTAATTAAACATAAAATCAACAAAATAATATGAGTGCAGAAACACCAATTTCACGAGTTTTTGATTTAATCCCACAATATTTAGCAAAAAATAATTTTGATGATGCTTTTGTAAGTAAAATTAACGGAGAGTGGGTAAAAAGATCGGCAAGAGATATCATTGATTCTATTAACTTCATGAGTCACGGACTGTATGCTTTAGGTATCAGAAAAGACGATAAAGTTGCCATTATATCCAATAGCCGACCAGAATGGAACATTACCGATTTCGGCATTCAACAATTAGGGGCCGTTTCTGTGCCCATGTACCCTACCATTACTATTGAAGACTATCGGTATATATTTGCGGACGCCGGCGTGAAAATAGTATTCGTTTCAGACAAAAAACTTTATGACAAAGTAATTGACGCTATTTCAACCTTAGCGATAAAGCCAATTGTTTATTCTTTTGACCAATTAACTGGCGTTGAGCATTTTCAAGATGTACTTAATTTAGGAAAAAATGGGGATGCAAATAAGCTTGAAGAAATGAAAGCGGCAGTAAAACCAGACGATTTATTAACATTAATTTATACATCAGGAACCACCGGTTTTCCAAAAGGGGTAATGCTTTCACATGACAATATCTTATCAAATGTAAGAGCTTGTGTAGAGTATTTTGTAGTAGAGTCGAATGATAAAGTGCTCAGTTTTTTGCCTTTATGCCATATTTATGAGCGAGCGGCCATCTATATTTATATAAGAATGGGAGGAAGAGTTTATTATGCAGAGAGCATGGAAACAATTGCCGAAAACATAAGAGAAGTGAAGCCGGCCATGTTTACAACGGTGCCAAGGCTTTTGGAAAAAGTATATGATAAAATCGTTTCAAAAGGCTATGAACTTACAGGAGTTAAAAAAAGTCTTTTCTTTTGGGCCTTAAATTTGGGCTTGAAATTCGACCCAACAAAAGACATGGGCTTTTTCTATAATATCCAATTGAAAATTGCAAGAAAACTTATTTTTAGTAAATGGCAGGAAGCTTTAGGAGGAAATATTAAAGTAATTACCTCAGGATCAGCCGCTTTGCAACCTCGACTATCAAGAGTATTTTGGGCAGCCGGCATTCCAATTTCTGAAGGTTATGGCCTTACCGAAACCTCACCGGTGATATCAACAAGCCGAGTAAAACCAATCGACTTTAGAGTAGGATGTGTGGGAACAGTGTTGAGCAATGTTGAAGTAAAAATTGCCGAAGATGGCGAAATTCTTTGCAAAGGGCCCAATGTAATGAAGGGTTATTATAAAAGACCTGAAGCCACCGCAGAGGCAATAGATACCGATGGTTGGTTTCATACAGGCGATATTGGCACTTTGGTTGAAGGTAAATATTTGAAAATAACAGATCGTAAAAAAGAAATTTTCAAAACTTCTGGAGGTAAATATGTAGCACCACAGCAAGTTGAAAACAAACTTAAAGAATCGATACTTATTGAGCAATGTATGGTAGTTGGCGAAAACCAAAAGTTTCCTTCAGCACTGGTTATTCCTGAGTTTTCAGCGCTAAAAGAATGGTGCAATAGCAATGGAATAAACTATACATCTGATGCTGAAATCATTAAAAATGAGCAAGTTAAAGAGCATTTTGATAAAGAAGTTGAAACATTAATGGCTGATGTAGCCCAATGGGAGCGAGTGAAAAAAATTGTGCTTTTACCTCGATTATTTAGTATAGACGAGGGCGAACTAACGGCAAAGCTGAGCCTTAAAAGAAAAGCGATTACAGAGAAAAATATTACTTTGATAGAGGGTTTGTATAAATAAGATTTAACTATAAAATGAAAAAAGCACGAGACTTAAATTAGGGTTTAGTGCTTTTTTAATTTTATTGTAATAATGTGATATTAACCCAACAACCATTTTTTAAACACACTAAAATCTGCTTTCATTTTAATAGACACCTTTTCTTTTGAAAGTAATTCGGAGAGTCTTTCAGGTACAGTAGGGGAAAAGCCCAAAGTTGGTTCCACCACAGGCATAAATTTTGCATAATGTGCCGTTGAAAGTACCACCATGGCAACGTTTTTATCAATAGAATTTTTGTATTCATCTGCACCCAATTGTGCCACAGCTGTATGTGGGCACATGATGTATTGCGTATTCGCATAAACCTCTTTCATTTTGTCTTGGGTTTCGATGTCATTAAAGGCATAGCCTTTTAAAAGGTCCGAAACCATAGTCCAATCATCACCCGCTAAAAGACTCATACGTACAAAGTTGGAAGGATTGCCCACATCCATTGCATTTGAAATCGTTTCTTTCGATTTTACAGGCTCATACTTACCTGATTCTAAATACCTTGGTACTACGTCATTTACATTGGTTGCTGCCACAAAATGTTGAACGGGTAAGCCCATTTTATAGGCAATTAAGCCAGCAGAAAGGTTTCCAAAGTTACCAGAAGGAACAGAAAATACAACGGGAAGCCTGTTTCCCCACTTTTGCAACTGCGCAAAAGCATAAAAATAGTAAAACGATTGAGGTATTAACCTACTGATATTGATTGAGTTAGCGGATGCTAGATTAAACATTGTACTTAACTCTTTATCCAGAAAGGCTTGCTTAACCAAAGCTTGGCAGTCATCAAAGCTCCCATCAATTTCTAATGCTATTACATTGCCTCCCAAGGTTGTCAACTGCTGCTCCTGTATATCCGAAACTTTGCCCGACGGATACAAAATTACCACTTCTATATTGGGGGTATTGAAAAAACCTTGGGCAACAGCACCTCCTGTATCCCCTGAAGTTGCGACAAGAATTTTGATTTTCTTATCTGATTTTTCCAAATAAAAACCCATCAAAGAGGCCATAAACCGTGCGCCAAAGTCTTTAAAAGCCATAGAAGGGCCGTGAAAAAGCTCCAAAATATAATTCATAGGTTCTGTTTCCACCAAAGGCGCATCAAAAGTAATGGCTCGATTCACAATTATTTTTAAATCTTCATCAGTTATTTCATTATCAATCAAAGTCTTACAAACCTCAAAAGCAATTTCTTGAAGACTTAATGTGCCAATTTTTGTAAAAAAAGAATCTGGTAATTTTGGAATATTATAGGGCATATAAAGGCCATTGTCAGAGGGTAAACCTTGAAATACGGCCTCCTCTAAATCGACGTCTGGGCTAATGTGATTGGTACTAAAAAGCTTCATTGAACAGAAATTATATTTTTGAAAAGCAAAAAGACTTACCTTTCAAAGGAAAATTATACAAATCTAGGGCAATTCAGCTAAATCAACATGATTAAAGGATAATTTATAACAACGTCAAAAGTGTTTCTACTATTTTTTAGGCAAAAAATAAGTTAAATTTGCACATATTCACAAAAGAAGAGGATTATTTTCATCAATAAAAAATCAAAATCATGTCGACTGGATTTTTCAAAATACCGCCAATAAAAAATGAGCCAATTTTAAATTATGCCCCAGAATCATCAGAAAGGCAACATTTACAAGCGAAAATAAAGGCAATGCGTGCCGAAGTATTAGATATTCCAATGATAATCAACGGAAAAGAGGTGCGAACAGGCAATAAGTTTCCAATAAATCCGCCTCATGATCACCATCATGTTTTGGGCTATTTTCACGAGGGGAATGAAAGTCATATTAAGGCAAGTATTGATACAGCGTTAGCCGCAAGAGAAAATTGGGCAAACATGCCTTGGGAACACCGCCTGACTATATTTTTAAAAGCAGCAGAGCTCTCAGCTAAGAAATACCGATGGGAATTGAATGCAGCGACCATGTTGGGCCAATCAAAAAACGCCTACCAAGCCGAAATTGATGCGGCTTGTGAATGGATTGACTTTTTACGCTATAATGTGCTGTTTGCCAGTCAGATATACAAAGGCCAGCCAGAAAGTTCTGAGGGCTTATGGAACAGAACAGAATGGCGAGCTTTGGAAGGCTTTATATTTGCTATTACGCCGTTCAATTTCACAGCCATTGCAGGTAATTTGCCTGCGAGCGCAGCTATGATGGGGAATGTGGTCGTTTGGAAACCAAGCCCAACACAAATTTATTCTGCTCATGTGATTATGAAAATATTGTTAGAAGCAGGTTTACCAGATGGCGTAATAAACCTTGTTTTTGCCGATGGACCTATGGCTGGCGAGATAGTTTTCAAACACCCAGATTTTGCGGGGGTACATTTTACTGGAAGCACGAAAACATTTCAAACCATATGGAAAGCAATTGGTGAAAACATTCAAAACTATAAAACGTATCCAAGAATAGTCGGCGAAACAGGCGGCAAAGATTTTGTAATTGCACATCACTCTGCTGATCCTCAGGCAGTTGCGGTTGGTCTTTTAAGAGGAGCGTTTGAGTACCAGGGGCAAAAATGCTCAGCAGCTTCCCGAGCCTACATTCCCGATAACATTTGGCCGGCGGTTGAAAAACAATTAGTTTCCGACCTAAAATCAGCGAAAATGGGAGGTACAGAAGACTTTAGCAACTTCATAAATGCAGTAATTGACGAACGCTCATTTGATAAAATTGTTGGCTTTATTGAGACAGCAAAAAAGTCAGATAAAGTAAAAATAATTGCGGGCGGCAACTACGACAAATCAAAAGGTTATTTCATTGAGCCCACTGTTTTATTAACCACAGACCCCAAATATACCACCATGAGTGAGGAAATTTTCGGGCCTGTGTTGACGATTTATGTCTATCCTCAGGACTCTGCAAATGAAAAAGACAAATACGTAGAAACCTTAAAACTGGTAGACTCAACCTCTTCTTATGCTTTAACAGGTGCTATTTTCTCTGAAGATAGGTATGCTATTGACTTGGCAAGCAAACTTTTAGTAAATGCTGCAGGTAATTTTTATATTAATGATAAGCCAACTGGAGCAGTAGTTGGGCAGCAACCTTTTGGCGGAGCAAGGGCATCGGGAACCAATGATAAAGCAGGCTCCATGTATAATTTATTGCGCTGGGTTTCTGCAAGAACAATCAAAGAAACACTGGTTTCGCCGATAGACTATCGGTATCCTTTTTTAGGGTGATTTATTTAACATAGACTCATCTTCAACGCAGGTGTAGTTCAAAACCCCTCCTGCGTTTTAAAAACAAAACACATGTTTGAAATAGCAAAAAAAAAGGATATTAAACAACTTAATAAGCTGATTAACTCAGCTTATCGTGGTGAAAGTTCAAAAAAAGGCTGGACCACTGAGGAGCATTTATTAGGCGGTATTAGAACAAACGAGAGCCAATTAAGAGAAACTATTTCTCAAAAAGGGCATCGCATATTTAAATACACGGTTGATAACCAACTCATTGGTTGTGTTTTATTAGAATCAAAAAACGAGAACCTCTACCTCGGAATGCTTACTGTTTCACCAGAACTCCAAGCAAGAGGAATAGGGAAAATCATGCTTGAAGAATGTGAAAAAACAGCTAAATTGGAGGGCTATAAAGCAATTGAAATGACGGTGATTTCTGTGCGGCATGAACTTATCGCATTTTATGAGCGGAGGGGATACATAAAAACAGGGAAAACTAAACCTTTTCCCATGAATGATGAAAACTTTGGTAAGCCTAAGCAACTTTTGGAGTTTATAATTTTAGAAAAAGCACTATCATAAATCAACACACATAAAGTATTGAAAACGTGTCGTTTATTTAAATTCGAGCTTTTGCTCGCCCAAACTTAACTATACAAAAAATGAAAAAAGCCCTTTACCCATCTCTTTATGGCCAAATGGCCTATGTAATCTTTGCTGGCATAGCCCTTATTTTTGCACCAAACCTACTTTTAGGCATATTTGGCTTACCCACGGCCAACGAAGTTTGGATTAGAATTATGGGGCTTTTAGTGCTCACTCTCGCTTTTTACTACTATTATATGGCCAATTTTGGTAATGACAAGGTTGTATGGGCTACAGTAATTGGCAGAATTTTCTTCTGTTCTGGACTCCTCTTATTTGTAATATTTGGCCTTGCCGAATTACAGCTAATAGGCTTTGCCATATTGGAATTAGCACTTGCTTTTTGGACTTGGAAAGAGTTAAAAACAAAATAGAAAGCTCCAAAGAAGCAACAAGGGTTACTATTTAAAGGCTTAAATGGAACGATTTCACCGGTTTACCATAGAAGTTGGCGGCATGACTATCAAAATCCTCCGTTGAATCGGTTGTAAAAAAAGCAATTTCCCCATTTTTACTACATTTTTCTTCTATTTCTGGGTGACGAGTAAGGTAATCTTTTAAGCTATCTACCAAAATCTTTCCTTGCGAAATAACAGTAATCCCCACAGGTACAAATTGTTTAATTTTGTTCATTAATAATGGATAGTGGGTACAAGCAAGTAAAATAGTATCAATCTCTTGTGACTGCTCCAACAGTAAATCGATATGTTTTTTTATAAAAAAATCAGCCCCCACGGTTTGGTGCTCATTATTTTCAATTAGAGGTACCCATATTGGGCAAGCGTGTTGGTAAACTTTTATTTTAGGATAAAACTTGGCAATTTCTATTGTATATGACCCCGACTGAACCGTTCCTGTGGTGCCCAAAATGCCAACAACATTGGTTTTTGAAAATCCTCCTATAACCTCAGAGGTAGGCCTAATTACTCCCAATACCCTTTTCCCAGGCCCAATTTTTTCAAGATCTAATTGTTGAATATTCCGCAATGCTTTTGCAGAAGCGGTGTTACAGGCTAATATTACCAAGGAACAACCTTGGTTGAAAAACCATTGCACACATTCCAAAGTATACTGATATACGGTTTCAAAACTACGGGGGCCATAGGGTGCCCTGGCATTATCCCCCAGATACAAAAAATCGTACTGAGGCAACTGATCTACTATTTCTTTTAAAATAGTCAAGCCGCCATAGCCACTATCAAAAACACCAATTGGGGAGCTAGATTTCATTGGGCAAAGGTAAACAAATAGCCTTAAATCATTACTTTTGATAAATAATTTGAAAAATATTTCATATTATGCAACCAATTTTAACATTGTTACATCTTGTTAAAAAAGGGAATTAGAAAATATAAACTTGGGCATAATTATACCATTATTTACATCTGAAGAACAACTGGTCAAAGCCTGCCAAAAGGCCGATCCAAAAGCACAGAAAAGGGTGTATGAAAAGTATGCACCCAAAATGTTAGCTATTTGTAATCGATATCTGGCCGATGAAATGGAAGCGGAAGATGCTATGATTGAGGGATTTATGAAGGTTTTTGATAAGATAAACACCTTTAAATTGGAAGGAAGTTTTGAAGGTTGGATAAAGAGAATAATGGTTAATGAGGCTTTAATGACGCTACGAAGCAAGAAAAAAGAAGGATTTTCGGTTGACTATGAACAAATATCTTATGAACAAGAGCCGCAAACGACACAAACCCAATTAGAAGTAGATGAGTTGATGTCTATAATTGGACATTTGCCAACGGGCTATCGAACAGTGTTTAACCTATATGCTTTAGAAGGTTATTCCCATGCCGATATTGCAAAAGAACTCAACATTTCGGAAGGCACATCAAAGTCACAGTTAAGTAGGGCGAGAGTTATTTTACAACAAATGGTGCAAAAAACAGAAATAAAAAATGAATATTTCAAAAGACAAAATTGATCAATTATTTTCAGAAAAGCTGGAGCATTTCGAGGTAAAACCTCGTGCACAAGCATGGGATAAGTTAGAAAATAAAATCAAAGGGAAAAATAAAAACCGGGTAATCGGATGGTATAGGTATGCAATTGCGGCCTCAGTAGCACTGATTTTATTTGTTGGGGGCCTTTCTTATTTTAATAATTTTGAACCGATAAACACACAACCAAAACTTGCCACAAATACTTCCAAAGTAATAGAAAAAGAGAGTATTAATTACCATAGTAGTACCAATACTATCGCTGTGAAAGAAAAGGCAACAATTGAGAATAGCATAACTAAAAAACATTTTAACCAATTAAAAAACTTCAACAAAGAGAGCCAAAGCAAAGAAGTAATTACTCAAGATCTTTTTGTCCAAAATGAAGTGCCCATTACAATAAATCCAATTATAGAAACAAAAATTCCGGAACAAATAATTGAAGATATAGCGGAAAATATACCGGCAAGATTGGATAAAGCGAATGAAGTGGCGACTCAAAAAGCGGAAGATTTAACAATAATTTTCACAGTCGCCAATTTTGAAAAACCAACCATGAGCCCAACTATTAATGACGAAAATATGGGAAATGAAAAGAAATCCAAATATTTAACCAAACTATATCGGCAACTTATAAATGCTAAAAACGGGGATAAAGTAGATTGGAACGAAGTCGGATTTAAACCAGCAAAAATATTGGCTCGTGCCGAGAACAAACTAAAACAAACAAAAAACGAAATAAACGACTCTTACCAATCAACAAAAAACAAAACAGTATTTTAACATAAACTTAAACAGTAATCAAAATTTCAAGAAAGAGCTCTTCAAACGAATTTTGACCACAAAAAAACGAACCGAATTTGGTTCTTAAAAACAAAACAATCATGAAATGCCCATAATCAAATTATTGATTAAAAACCAATTATGAATATTGGGCATTACTTGACACCTTAAAATAACAATATAATAATCATGAAAAAAATAGCAATAATTTTACTATTGGCAACCTTTTCAAAAATTGAAATACATGCCAAAAATACTTCTTCAGACAACGACTCTTTGCGGATTAATATAGATAAACGCACGAAAACAATAATATCAACAGAAGCTCAAAACGTACAAGGCTATAGCCTTTTAAGCGATTTGAGAGAACTTTTCAAGGCAAAAAATATGGTTTTATCAGACTCAACGTGGCAAACAATAAGAGAAATTGTGAACTCAGAATCTGTAAAAGACACAGTTCTAAAAATTAATCAAGACGGGAAGCAAGTCATGATTGCATTTGACATGAAAAAGGCAAACATTTCAGAACAAAGACCATCCAACGACGACAAGTCGTGGCCAAAAGATAGGGGCGAGCCTCGTGAATCAGTAAAAATTGGCTGGGATGGAGTTCACATCAAAGATGGTGACGACGAAGTCCATGTATCTCGACGAGGAGTGAAAGTTGTTGATGGTGGTGTAGAAGAGGTGAATATAGGTTTTGGCAATAATGACGACAGCACCTATCATAAAAAATGGGTAAATAAACATGATTTTGGGAGCTTGGCAGGGTTCAATGTTTATCTTGGGCTTAATAACTTTGTTAACACCGCCTTTACACCAAAATATTCTGCAGATGCCTTTTCTTTAAAGCCTTTTGGCTCAAGGTATTTTTCCATGGGTTGGACTAAGTCAGCTAATATTACAAATGGACCCAACGCACGCCTTAAACTAGGAATAGGACTTAATCTCAGTTGGTATAATTTTATGCTGGAAAACAACAATTCAATTTGGACTAAAGGCCCATCGCAAGTTGATATATTGCCTTCGCCAATAAGCTTGAAAAAGTCAAAATTAACAGTAAGCTATGTCGATGTTCCCCTTATCCCCTATTTAGCATTCAAAAAAGGTAAGTTTATCGAATATTTTGGATTAGGGGGTTATGTAGGCTATAGAATGGGAAGCCATTCAAAAACTAAATCAAACAAGCGAGGCAAAAAAGAGCATGAATACAACAACTTTTATCTGAATGACTTTCGTTACGGGCTAACGCTACAAATGGGCATAAATAATTTTGCTAACTTATTTGTTAATTATGACCTAAATGAAATGTTTAAAGAAAATAAAGGGCCCAAATTAAACGGAATAAGTTTCGGATTAAGGCTTTAAAAATGGGATAAATAATAAAAATGATTATAACCAAAAAAACATTTAAGATAGATTAAAAAATAAGAGGAAATTTTGGTTAAAGTCTTTAAAAAAGCTCAAATAAACCGTTTGAGCTTTTTTTATTTGAAAAATTATTGCGAAATATTTGAGAAATCCAAAAAATTACGATAATTTTGCACTCTCTTTCGAAAAATGAAACATTTTATATCGTTTGAAGGTGTTGGTTTGGCCGAAAAAATAGTATTCTTTTTACACCGATAAAGCACTGATTGAGAGAATATTAAAGGGGGTGTACCAGAGCGGCCAAATGGGGCAGACTGTAAATCTGCTTGCTTACGCATACGGTGGTTCGAATCCATCCGCCCCCACACAGTAAAGGTAGAATTGAGAAATTTGAAATTACAAAATTTCTCAAACCAAAAATATTAGAATAAGATATTTTAAAATAGTTCGGCAGTTTTTCCTTCTAAATTCTAATTTCATAATTTTAATATATATAAGCGGGAGTAGCTCATTTGGTAGAGCGATAGCCTTCCAAGCTATAGGTGGTCGGTTCGAGCCCGATCTCCCGCTCAATGTCGGCTTTGTAAAAAGCCTTTGTAGCTCAGTGGTAGAGCACTTCCTTGGTAAGGAAGAGGTCGGCAGTCCGATTCTGCTCAAAGGCTCTACATAGGTTTTTTTATCGACATTCTTTTTTTAGGAATTTAATTCTAAAAAAATTTAAAAGAAAACAACAAAAGAAATTATTTAAACAAACAAATTCAAATTATCAAATCATGGCAAAAGAAAATTTTGACCGAAGCAAACCTCACGTTAACATCGGTACAATCGGTCACGTTGACCACGGTAAAACTACTTTAACAGCAGCAATTACCAAAGTGCTTTCGGAAAAAGGGTTGGCTCAGAAAATGGATTTCTCTGCCATTGACTCAGCTCCTGAAGAAAAAGAGCGTGGTATTACAATCAATACTGCTCACGTTGAATATTCAACAGCAAATCGCCACTATGCACACGTTGACTGTCCAGGTCACGCTGACTATGTGAAGAACATGGTTACTGGTGCTGCCCAGATGGACGGTGCAATCATTGTGGTTGCAGCGACAGACGGCCCAATGCCTCAAACACGGGAACACATACTTTTGGCTCGCCAAGTAGGTGTACCTCAGTTAGTTGTATTTATGAATAAAGTTGACATGGTTGACGATCCTGAGCTTCTTGAGCTTGTGGAAATGGAAATCAGAGAGTTGCTTTCATTCTACAATTTTGATGGTGATAATATCCCTGTAATTCAAGGTTCGGCACTTGGTGGCCTTAACGGTGATGCCAAATGGGTGCCATCAATTGAAGCTTTGATGGAAGCTGTTGACACTTGGATTCCTCTTCCAGTACGTGCTACAGAAAAAGCATTCTTAATGCCAGTTGAAGACGTGTTCTCAATTACAGGACGTGGTACAGTTGCTACAGGTCGTATTGAAACAGGTATCATCAACTCAGGCGAGGCAGTAGAAATATTAGGTATGGGAGCTGAAAACTTGAAATCAGTAGTAACTGGTGTTGAAATGTTCCGTAAAATATTGGATAGAGGCGAAGCTGGTGACAACGTAGGTTTATTGTTGAGAGGTATTGAAAAAGAATCAATCCGTCGAGGAATGGTTATTTGTAAGCCAGGTACTGTAAAACCACACGCAAAGTTCAAAGCAGAGGTTTATATCCTTTCTAAGGAAGAAGGTGGTCGTCATACACCATTCTTTAACAAGTACCGTCCACAATTCTATTTCCGTACAACAGATGTAACAGGCGAAATCCTTTTACCTGCTTCTATTGAAATGGTAATGCCAGGAGACAACTTAACAATTGAAGTAAACCTTTTAAGCACAGTAGCGATGGACAAAGGTCTTCGTTTTGCGATGCGTGAAGGTGGCCGTACCGTAGGTGCTGGTCAGGTTACTGAAATATTAGACTAATTCAAGTTGGTTTTTAAATGTTGACAAATTGCCAATAATTTATAGAAAAAAGCGCTCAAGAAATTGAGCGCTTTTTTATTTAAGGAGGGATTTCGACAAACAAATATGGATTAAAAAGAATTAAATGAGAAGATTAAAAAAAAACCATTTAGAGCAATTTGAATACTTTTTCAATTACTCCAACCTTTTCACTTGAAAAATTGTCTATTTTTGTAAACCATTTCTAAAGTTATTAAAACAAAATATATCACACTTTATCATAGTCCTTTTATCAAAATGCAATTCATTAAAAAAGGCAAAGAATTTAGAGTAATTGCAGGTTTTTTGATACTAATTTCTTTTCCTATATTTTCTCAGCTTAAAGTTACTATGCCAGTGGAGCGCTCTGTTTTTCAACGAGTTAACAATGTAGCATCTATACATATTGGTGGAAATATTCTATATCACGCAGATCAAATCCAGGCCAAATTAACGCCAATACAAGGAGGGCAAGCCATTGATTGGAAACAGATAAATACATCTATAAAAGGCGGGCAATTTATAGGAGAGCTCACCTATGTTACAGCGGGCTGGTACAAACTTGAGGTAAGAGCGATGTTAAATGGCAACCAAATTGGAGATATTTCAACTGTTTCAAAAGTAGGAGTTGGGGAGGTTTTTATAATTGCTGGTCAATCCAATGCCCAAGGAGGCAGGCCCCCGATGGGTGGTTTTTGGGACAATACCTACTATGGGGCAAATGATGACAGAGTCAATTGCATTGATTTCTTTGATTTTACAGAGGCAAGTTTATTGCCTTTTCCGAAAATTACTCAGCTTAAAGCCGAAACTAATATTTCACCACATGGCCAAGCCTCATGGTGCTGGGGGCTTTTGGGAGATAGAATTACTAAAGAATTGAACTGCCCTGTGTTATTTTTCAACGCTGCTGCTGGAGGCTCAAGAATTGAACAATGGGCTCAATCAGCAAGAGGTGAGCCAGCTTATAATTTTTATCTGGAAAGACCAGCACCAGAAGGATGGCCTTATGCATTTTTACAGAAGTCATTGAACTATTATGCCTCTCTATATGGGCTAAGATCTATTATCTGGCACCAAGGTGAAGAAGATGCTGCAATAAATACAAGTGGTAACAAATATAAGACAGATCTAGCAACGGTAATAACTAAATCTAGGCAACATTCTGGGAAAAATGTTTCATGGATTATTGCGAAAGTATCAAGAACCAGATTTGGAATAAAGGAATCAATAAAAATGGGCCAACAAATGATAATTGATAGTAGTGGCTTCAATACTTTTCAAGGGCCAGATACAGATGGAATTCAACCTTCAGCCGACATAAGGGACGATGGCGTTCATTTTCATAGTAATGGCTTAATTGATTTGGCCAATGCTTGGGCGGATAATATTTTAACTGAAAACTTTTTTAACAGGTCGAAACCGTTTCTTGCTAATCCGTTGATAGGGATTAATACGGATAAATGTAATGTAACGTATGAAATAAATGCATCATTACCCACCAACTATTCTAACCCGACATGGGTGTGGAATGGAGAAAATTCAAAACAAAGCACATTTTCAAAAACCATAATAGGCTTTGACGAAAACTATGGCCTTGTTCGAGACAATAACGCTAATTTTTTAATTACTCCTCCCTTTTCATTTACGCCCCCTTCTTTAGAAATAAAGCTCAACCAACAACCGAAGATTTGTCTTGGGGATAACTTTGGGTTAAAGGCAATATCACCAAACAATAATTTCTTGTGGAGTACTGGAGATAAAACCGAAAATATAACCCTATCAAAATCTGGTGATTACAATATTTCTGTTAGCTCAACAGACGTTTATGGCTGTATTGCAAAAGCAGAAAGTAAATTTAATTTGCAAACCTTACCATTACCCGTGGCTCCAGTAGTGGAAGCGCTATCAGCAACAATGTTTTGTGAAGGCGGGAAAGTTGAAATTAAAGAAAAATCAAATGACAACTATTCAAAAATCTGGAATACTTCGGAGAAAGGCAACAATATATTTGTCCAAAAATCTGGGGACTATTTTCTTCGAAACATAGATGGTAGCGGCTGTAAGTCTACTAATTCGAATATTATTACGGTAAAAGTAAATCCAATTCCGCCGAAACCAAAAATTACAACTGAGGGAAAAGCGCAGTTTTGTAATGGCGACTCTTTAAAACTATTAGCGACCAATTCTTTCGAATTTCTTTGGAAATTCGGAGAAAATGAAGCAAAAACAAACGTTGGGCAAACCTATATTAAAACTGGCGGCGAATACAAAGTGGTGACCAAAAGTGAATTTGGATGTGTTTCTACAATATCTGATCCTTTTTTAGTGACCGAATTTAAATTGCCAGAAACACCTCTGATTCAAACACTAAAAAACACAACTCTTTGTGCAGGAGACTCTACACAAATATTTACTTTGAATACAGCTAGGGCTTATAATTGGTTTTCAACTGGGGGCAATATTGAGGCGAGTATTGCAAAGAGCTTAAATGTTTTCTCGTCAATAAATCAAGCAAGTGCCGACAAAAGTTATTTTCTTAAAATAACTGATGAAAATAATTGTATTTCATTGCCGTCTAATAATTTGAAAATAAGCGTTAAAGAAAACCCGGCAAAACCAATTATTGAACAAAGCGGGCCTTATACCTTGTTGACAAAATTTTCAAAAGCAAATAATCCAATTAGTTTTGTTTGGCTTGTTGACAATCAAAAGACGGACTTTAATATGGAAGAAATTAAAGTATCAAATCCTGGAGAATTCAAATCGATAATAAAAGAGACTTACCAAGTTGATAATAATACCTTAACATGCGCATCAGAGGCCTCTGCAGGGCTTAAATTTACTCCTCCTTCCCAAGACCTTATTCTATACCCTAATCCTGTAACTGATGGGAAGTTGTATATTGAAACGATGGATAATAAAAATCAAATTAGCATAAAAATATTTTCTGTGCACGGGCAAGAAGTGTTTTCAGCTACAAATGTGGATGTGACCAAGAAAGCGATAATAACCCCAATTAATTTAAATGGAATATTTAAAGTTGAAATAAATTATGGAGGTAAAATATACCATAAAAATATTTTCTTTACAAATTAAGGCCGTTTAGTCAAGTAATTCTTATTATTCAATTTTGGTTAGGGCATCATAGTTAATTCGTCCAAACTATTATTTTAAGATAATTTATACTACTTTTTATAAGAAAAACCGAGGCTT
>JANMZR010000429.1:0-30576 GCA_031383555.1 Cytophagaceae bacterium
CTTTAACGCTTGCTTGTGGCCTTGCCTTTCAACTGCCTGTAGTTGCTTTTGTGTTATCAAAAGCTGGAATAGTAAAACCAAAATCAAAATATAGGCATGCTTTCTATATTCCCGCATAAATTTCGGATTTACTATTCCAGCTTTTGATAACACAAAAGCAACTACAGGCAGTTGAAAGGCAAGGCCACAAGCAAGCGTTAAAGTGGCTAATACAGAAATATAGGAGGTAATATCGAATTGGTTTGCTATAGATTCATCTAATTTGAAATTGGCTAGAAAATTAATCGCCAGTGGGGCAACTATATAATAACCAAAAAGGATGCCTGTGAAAAATAGTATAGAGACAAAAAATACAGCCCCTCTAGCTGCTTTTTTTTCTGATTTTTTCAAACCTGGCGCTACAAACCGCCAAACTTCCCAAAATAAATAGGGAAAGGTAAAAACTAAACCAATTATAAAAGAAGAAAGCATGGCCATCATAAACTGGCCTGCCATTTCACGTGATTGTAATGAAAAATCAATTTTATCGACACAAAGATCTTGGTAACCGGTGGCTGCTGCCAATTTACACATCATTTTGAAAGTCCAAAAATCAGGCCGTGAAGGCCCAAGAATTACAATATTGTAAATTTTCTCAATAAACACGAAAGCAAGAACTGTAAAAACGATGATAGCAATTGCTGACCGCAAAATATGCCAACGAAGTTCTTCTAAATGCTCCAAAAAGGTCATTTCTTTTTCTTCGGTATCGTTATGTTCTTCTAATGATGGTTGATCTAATGGCATTTTATGTTTTATTTTTTTCCCACGAATTCCCACGAATTTCATTCGGGGTTAATGATAAGTTCAAGCCCTTCAGGCTTTTTAATTGCCTCTTCAATTTAATTAGATGCTTATCCTTTTCTAATATCTCAATTCTAATATCTTTAATCTTACTATTTTTTCCAAAAAAGCGAATTCACAAATTCTGTTTTATTGAAAAGCTGTAAGTCTTCAATTTTTTCCCCAACGCCAATATATTTTACTGGAATTTTAAACTGGTCGGATATACCAATTACCACCCCACCTTTTGCAGTACCGTCTAATTTGGTAATTGCCAAAGCTGTTATTTCTGTAGCCTTAGTAAACTCTTGTGCTTGAATAAAAGCATTTTGACCTGTTGAGCCGTCCAATACTAATAATACTTCATGAGGTGCATCGGGAATGTATTTTTGCATCACTCTTTTTATTTTACTTAATTCATTCATCAAATTCACCTTGGTATGTAACCTTCCTGCAGTATCAATTATTACTATATCAGCATTTTTTTCAACTGCTATTTTCACTGTATCGTATGCAACAGCGGCTGGATCGGTATTCATGCCATGGTCAACAACTTCAATACCAGCACGATCGCCCCAAATTTTTAGTTGGTCAACAGCAGCGGCTCTAAAAGTATCAGCGGCACCCAAAATCACTTTATTGCCCGCTTGATGAAATTGTGATGCTAATTTACCAATTGTTGTGGTTTTTCCTACCCCGTTTACACCAACTACCATTATTACATATGGCTTTTGGTCATTTTTCCCAAAAGCGTTTGTAACATCTGCCGATTTATTCTCTGCTAAAAGAGCAGCAATTTCATCTCTTAGTATTTGGTCTAACTCTTTGGTATCTATATATTTATCTTTTGAAACTCTCTCTTCTATTCTCCGAATTATCTTGACTGTGGTTTCCACACCCACATCTGAGGAAATTAAAATCTCTTCTAATTCATCCAATACCTCTTCATCAACAGTAGCTTTTCCAACAACCGCTCTACTTATTTTATCAAAAATCCCAACTTTGGTTTTTTCTAAACCTATGTCGAGTGATTCTTTTTCTTCAGTATTTAATGTTTCTTTTTTCTTGAAAAAATCAAATAATCCCATTGGATTGGTTTAAAAATTGGCTTAAAAACAAAACGAATCAGTATAAATAATAGAATACAAAGTACGTCAAAAAAAAGGTGGCTTAAAAATTTTAAAAATAAAAAAGCCCTGACAGTAATCAGGGCTTTCAATATATTGTATCAAACATGGCAACTAAACCTATTTAAATCTGTAAATTTTGCTTCCAAAAAAAACAAATTATGACTTTAATGCAGCCATTGCTTCATCTTGAATTATGATTTCTTCTCTAAAGGTATAAGTGCCAGTTACTGGATTTTTAATAGATTTGATAATCTTGGCGTATTTAACTCCACCTTCTTTTTTTAGGGTTGCAACTACTTTCTTTGCCATGTTGTATTAAATTTTATTTTTGAAAATATATTCAACTTGTGAATATTTATTTAATTTCTTTATGAACAGTAACCTTTTTCAAGATTGGGTTGTACTTTTTTAATTCTAAACGACCTGTAGTATTCTTACGGTTTTTAGTAGTGATATAACGGGACATGCCACCAACGCCACTAGTTTTGTGCTCGGTACATTCCATGATTACTTGTATGCGATTGCCTTTCTTTGCCATCGGTTTTATATTTATATTTCTGAGGTATTTACCTCGATTCTTTAATGTATATTCAAACGGAGTGCAAAGGTAAGGAAAAAATTATAATTAGGAAAATATTTATTTGAAAATTATTTTATGATATTTCATAATTACATTTTCAAAAAGATTTTATGAATTAAAACGCAACTATTTGTCTATTTTGCGGCGGAACATTATCTGCTTGCCTTAAATTTGGAAACTGGTCGCTATTACCAAAAATTTCAACGTCATTAAGTACTTTAAAATTTGTGTATTTTTCTTCAAATAAGGCAAGTGGAAATGTATTGGTAGGATAACTTATATTACCATAAAATATATTAGTGTAAATAAATGACACAGGTAAAATATAAAGTCCTTGGTTTTTGGAACTTAATTTTTTCATTTTTTTAAAACCATCTAATATTTCATACTCAAAACCAGCTCTTTGGCTGATTAATTCATTAAAAATTGGATGTACAACTTTTATATTTTCAAATTTTCCTTCCTCATTAACTTCGAATGACACAAATACTCTGCCGTAAATGCTGCCTCTAACCATTCCTATTGGATAATGAATTTTTTTAGAAATTTCGGCATTGAATACCAATTCATTGATATCATAATTTACTTGTGCAAAAGATGTATTTACCATTAATAAAAGTAAAAAGCTGCAATTGGATAATATTTTATTCATTATGGATTTTTAAAAATTTGTATTACATCAATACATAATTCACACCTTCACTTATATTTTCTAACAATTTTTTTGACCTTTCTGGCCTAGCATCTGTAATAAATACTTGGCCAAACACTTTGTTTTCAATCATATCAATAAGCATTTGTATGCGACGATCATCCAATTTATCGAAAATATCGTCCATCAATAATATTGGTTTTTGGGATTTTTCTATTGTAATCAATTCAAATTGAGCTAGTTTTAAGGCCATTGCAAATGCCTTTTGTTGACCTTGTGAACCAAATTTTCGAAGGGTAAAGCTATCTATTTCAAAAGTATAGTCATCTTTATGAACACCTTTCAAAGTTCGGCTGGCAGCTACGTCTTGCTTATAATTTTTACGAAATTGATCAATGAACTCATTATCACCTACATCAGATTCATAATATATGGCTACTATTTCTCTGTTTTCCGACAATTGTGCATAATGTTTTTGAAAAATAGGAAGATATTTTGCTAAAAAACTTTCTCTTACTTTATTTATTATTAAAGCTTTTTCCAAAAGTGGTTCTGAGTAAACTTCCAAAAGCGGTTCGTCGTAATAATTACGGTCAGTAAATTGCTTAAGTAGGCTGTTTCTTTGTAATAAAAGTCGATTATGTTGAAGTAAATTTTGGAAATATTCAGCATCAATTTGTGATATAACTCCATCAAAAAACTTTCGCCGGGCCTCTGCCGACTCTCTTACAATATCGGTATCGTGTGGCGCCATTAATACAACTGGGTAGTTTCCAATATGGTCAGAGATCCGTTCAATAGGCTTTTTATCAATTAAAATAGCCTTTCGGTAGCCACGTTGAAGGGAGCAAATTACTTCATCGTTTTTCTGGTTTTTTACAAATTCTCCAGAAATCATAAAGTATTCTTGGTTGTGGTTAATACAAAGTGCTTCCTGATTACTCAAAGAGCTTTTTGTCAACGATAAAAAATAAATTGAATCGATTAAACTCGTTTTCCCAGCACCATTTTCACCCAAAATACAATTACAATGCTCAGAAAAATCTGCAGAAAATTCTAAGTGATTTTTAAAATTATTGAGTATGAGTTTTTGTAAATACAATTTTAGTTTTGTCTATTCTTGGTTTTGTGGTAATTTCGCAAATAAATTATTTTTTTATAATTTATTTGCGAAAATGAGTTTTGCAATAATGCCTAACTCAATCATTTAAAAAAAATTTTAAAACATTTATCATTTAAAATGGCGAAGAAAGAAGATGCAAAGGTAAAGTATTCGAAGGAAACTTACATGTATTGGTATGAGTCAATGCAATTGCAACGCAAGTTTGAGGAAAAATGTGCTCAATTGTATGGCCAACAAAAAATAAAGGGCTTTCTACATCTTTATATCGGTCAGGAAGCTTGTTCGTCTGGTGCTAGGTCGGCACTTACAAAAGATGATAAATGGATAACTGCTTATCGTTGTCATGGTATTCCTTTAGCCTTAGGGTCTAATCCTAAAGGGATTATGGCTGAATTGTATGGCAAAATAACGGGCTGCACAAAAGGCAAAGGTGGTTCAATGCATATATTTGATAAATCTGTGAATTTTGTGGGAGGCCATGGTATTGTGGGTGCTCAAATTCCATTGGGTGCAGGCCTTGCTTTTGCTGAAAAATATAACAAAACAGATAACTTATCTATTTGCTATTTTGGCGATGGCGCTTCAAGGCAAGGTGCTCTGCATGAGACCTTTAACTTAGCCATGACGTGGAAACTGCCAGTGATTTTTGTGGTGGAAAACAATGGTTACGCTATGGGTACATCGGTTGGTCGTACATCAAACGTAACGGAGCTTTACACTCTTGGTGAAGCTTACGACATGCCTTCTGAGCCTGTAGACGGCATGAACGTTGAAGCTGTGCATGAAGCAGTTAGCCGTGCAGCAGATCGTGCAAGACGTGGTGATGGGCCCACATTTTTGGAGTTTCGTACCTACCGTTACAGAGGGCACTCTATGTCGGATCCACAAAAATACCGTACCAAAGAAGAAGTTGAAAAATACAAGGCACAAGATCCGATTGAACAAGTTAGGCATTCAATTTTGTCAAAAAAATTGGCGACTGAAGCTGATTTAGAGGCAATTGATGCCAAAATAAAATTGACTGTTGAGGAGGCTGTTAAATTTGCAGAAGAATCACCTTTCCCTGATCCAAGTGAAGCTTATAAAGATGTATACGTTCAGGAGGACTATCCTTATATCGAAGAATAGTTTGCTAAAAACATGGAAATTATATTTGAAATTTTGAAAAAAAATAGATAATAAATACAAAACTTTGATACAAAAGGCTTTAGGGTAAATTAATTTTTAGTAATTTTGCACCTCGAAATAAAAAAGTATTAGTTAGTCAATATGGCAAAGAAACAAAAAGAAGTTCATTCAAGCTTAGAATTTATTGAAAGCCCAGAGGCTTTAGCGAAAGAAATAAATAAAGAAATAAATCTAGCTCAAAATCTTGTTGAAAAAAACAAAAACATCTTATCTATTCTAGGTGGTTTGATTTTAGCGACTATTATTGGTTATATAGGATTTCACTGGTATTCTAATAATCAAGATACCGAAGCTCAAGCAGCACTATTTTCAGTTGTAAGTAAGTTTGAGACAGATTCAGCGAAAGGCTTATCGAAAGAATTTATAAAAATCGCTAATGATTATGGAATGTCAAAAGCTGGGAATCTAGCCCATTTTTACGGTGGAGTTTCCGCCTTAAAGGAAGGTAAATATGATGAGGCAATTGAGCAACTTAAAGACTTTTCATCAAACGATCTTTTAGTACAAGCCAGAGCCTACTCTTTAATTGGTGACGCTTTCGTTGAGAAAAAGGCCTATTCTGAGGCAATTGATTATTATAAAAAAGCAGCTGATTACAAGCCAAATAAGTTTTTCACACCCGTATATTTGATGAAATTAGCGGGTGCTTATGAAGCAAATAAGGAGAATGAAAAAGCTTTGGAGGCTTATACAACTATTGCTGATAAATATGAAGATTCGCAAGAATCAAATTTGGCCAAAAAATATAAATCCAAATTAGAAGGCGCCGACTCTGAATAATCAATAGAAAAAAAATTAATACGTTGATGAAAAGGGATATAGCGAAAGTTTTATCCCTTTTTTAATTAAGAAAAAATTAAAATATGGCTTCAGCAAATAAAAATTTATCAGAGTTTTCAACTTATAACTTGCCAGATGTTTCAGGCAAACGATTTGCAATTGTGGTCGCTGAATGGAATGAAGAGGTTACAGCGTCACTTTATGCAGGTGCCTTTGAAACTTTAATTTCAAATGGTGTTTTACCTGAAAATATTGAAAAGATAAACGTGCCTGGAAGTTATGAGTTAAGTTTAGGCGCACAAAAAATGGCTCAAAAACCTGAAATTGATGCAGTGATTTGTATTGGATGTGTCATTCAGGGTGAAACAAAACACAACGATTATATTAACCATGCAGTGGCTCAAGGTCTTACAAATGTGAGTTTGAAATACGATAAACCTGTGATTTTCGGCGTTTTAACACCCAATACACAGCAACAAGCCCTCGATAGGGCGGGCGGTAAACATGGCAATAAAGGTGATGAAGCGGCTATAACAGCAATAAAGATGTTGGGGGTTTGATTCTCAAATCCAACCTAACCAACCGCAATAGTTTTCACCTAAAATATAAGTTTTTTTAAAATTAGTATAATCAAAAAAAAATACCATGCAAGTTTGGAAATTTGGAGGCACCTCGGTAGGTAAGCCTGAGCGAATGCACTCCATTAAAAATTTAATTATTGAAGACAAAGGCCGAAAAATCGTTGTTTTATCAGCACTTTCGGGTACTACTAATGCCCTAATATCTATTGGTGAAAGCCTGAAGGCCAATAATAGTGCAGATGCATCTGAAAAAACAGAAGCCTTATATGCTCATTATGAGCAATTTATAAAAGAATTATATAGCACCGAGGGCGGTTTAGCTCAAGGTAAATCCATAATCGAAAAAGAGTTTTCATTTATTCGATCATTACAAAAAATAAAGCCTTTTTCACAAAAACAAGAAAAGGAAATTGTGGCTGAGGGAGAGTTGCTTTCTACACAGATGTTTGAAGCTTACTTGCAAGAAGAAGGCGTTAGTTCGGCTTTACTACCAGCTTTGGATTTTATGTTAATTGATTCAGACAATGAGCCTGTTTTGAAATTTACAGAGGAAAAACTTGGGGGAATATTGGCAGGTTTAACTGATAAACAAATATTTATCACACAAGGGTTTATCTGTCGGAATCCACGTGGTGAAGTTGATAATTTAAAACGTGGCGGCTCTGATTATACAGCTTCATTGATTGGCGGGGCTATTGTTGCAGAGGAAATCCAGATTTGGACAGACATCGACGGTATGCATAACAACGACCCAAGGATTGTGAAAAAGACCTTTCCTATCAAAGAATTAACATTTGAAGAAGCCGCTGAATTGGCTTATTTTGGAGCGAAAATACTGCACCCAAGCACTATTACTCCTGCAAAATTAAAAGGCGTGCCAGTACGATTGAAAAACACGATGGAACCAACAGCATTTGGAACATTAATTGCCAACAATACAAGCGAAAGAGAAATAAAAGCCATTGCTGCGAAAGATAATTTGACAGCCATTTATATTCATTCAACTCGAATGTTGAATGCATATGGGTTTTTGAGAAAAGTTTTTGAGGTGTTTGAAAACTACAAAACGCCAGTGGATATGATAACCACTTCAGAGGTATCTGTCTCTGTTACAATTGACAACGACGAGCATTTGGAAGATATTTTACGTGATTTATCTGTTTTCGCCGACCTTGAAGACTGTGATACAGACCAAACCATTGTTTGTATAGTAGGTAACTTCTCCGCAGACAAAGAAGGAATAGCAATTAAAGTATTAGAGGCCATGCGTAATATTCCAATTCGTATGATTTGTTATGGTGCCTCTGAGCATAACATTTCGCTTTTGATTCATGGAAAAGACAAAGCCGCTGCCCTTAATGCCCTGAATGAAAGGTGCTTTTTGTATGAAGATGCGATGAAGGAAATTTTTTCGGCACAGTAATATATAATTTCCAAATTACGATTTTTGATTTAAGATTTTAAATAAAAAGCCAAATGTTACAAATCCAATTTATAAAAGACAATAAGCAAACCACAATTGCAGGCCTTAACAAAAAGCATTTCAAAAATACTGAGGTTTTAGTGGAAAAAGTACTTTTAATTGATGAAAATCGCCGACAAACTCAGGTTGAACTTGACAATACTTTGGCAAAAGCCAACAATTTAGCTAAAGAAATTGGGGCCTTAATGCAAGAGGGCAAAAAGGTAGAAGCTGATGCTATAAAAGCAGAAACAGCCAACCTTAAATCAAAATCAAAAGAACTTGAAGAAATCCTAAAAAGTTTTGAGACAGAGCTTTATGATGTATTAGTAACCTTTCCAAATCTCCCACATCCAAGCGTACCTGAGGGCAAAACCGCTGATGACAATGAAGTTATAGTGGAAAATGGAGCAATCCCAACCCTTCCTGAAGGCTCAATACCACATTGGGATTTGATAAAAAAATACGATATTATTGACTTTGAACTAGGCAATAAAATCACAGGGGCAGGCTTTCCTGTTTATAAAGGAAAAGGAGCCAGAATACAGCGAGCTTTGATAAACTTCTTTTTGGATGAAGCCATTACAGCTGGTTATACCGAAATTCAACCTCCAATTATGGTAAATGCAGACTCAGCCTATGCGACCGGCCAACTACCTGATAAAGACGGCCAAATGTATTATGACAAAGCTGATGATTTATATTTGATACCAACAGCTGAGGTGCCCATCACCAACATCTATCGAGATGTAATTTTAACTGAAGGTGATTTGCCTATAAAAAACGCAGGCTATACACCATGTTTTAGGCGTGAGGCGGGCTCATGGGGCGCACATGTACGTGGTTTAAATCGTTTGCATCAGTTTGATAAAGTCGAAATTGTGAGGATTGAAAAACCTGAAAATTCATATGTCGCTTTAGAGGAAATGAGCTTACATGTTCAAGGTCTTTTACAAAAATTAGAGCTCCCTTATCGTGTGCTTCGCCTTTGTGCTGGCGATATGAGTTTTACATCGGCTCTTACTTATGATATGGAAGTGTATTCTGCTGCACAAAGTCGATGGCTAGAGGTAAGTTCTGTGTCAAACTTTGAAACCTACCAAGCTAATCGCCTGAAACTGAGGTTAAAAGCAGAAGGAAAAAACACTTTATTGCACACTTTAAACGGCTCAGCATTGGCCTTGCCACGTATTTTGGCAGCTATTTTGGAAAATAATCAAACAGTAAATGGCATAAATATTCCAAAAGTTTTGGTTCCTTATTGTGGCTTTGAGAAAATTAATTGAGTATTTTAAAACACTTTATTCCTTAAAACCACAATTCCTTTAATTTCCAATTCCACCACATCACCCGCTTCTAAAGGACGATGGACGGTGAAATTGTTTTCGATTAAACTGCCCCAATCTACTGTACCTGAGACAAGTATGTCGCCCGGCATGATGTTTACGCCGTTTTCGGAGGCTCAGACCTTTAATAATTTCGAAATATTCTCGTGGTGGACATGGGTTCATTTATTTTCTCTGAAATGGTGACGGAAAGGTCGATTATTTTCATTTTTTGTTTTATTAAGCCTCCTTACCTCCGAAAGGGAAATGACTATAGTTTTAATTACTTTATTTTCATTTTAATCGTAAATTATTCAATTGTAAATCGTAAATATTCAAATATTCTTCCACTGCTTCTGGATTGCGTAAAGCTCCGTAATTTACTACTTTTTCAGGATTTTGACCTAAGAAAATTTTCTTGATCGGCACTTCCACTTTCTTATTTGAAAGTGTATAAGGAATATCATTTATCTCAATAATTTCCTCCGGAATATGCCGTGCTGAACATTGGGTTTTTATTACTGATTTTATAGCTACAATTAACTCATTATTAAGTAAATAGCCAACATTCATTTTCACAAAAAGTGGCATCCACGAGCTGCCATCAGGATATTCTATATTCAAAATGAGACTATCAGCTATGCCTTCTATTTGCTCTACAACCCTATAAATTTCGCTTGTACCTATTCTGATGCCGTTTTTGTTAAGTGTAGAATCCGATCGACCATAGATAATTACGCCGTTATTTTGGGTGATTTTTGCCCAGTCGCCATGCCGCCAAACTCCCTCATATTCTTCGAAATAGCTAGCTTTGTATTTTGTAAAATCAGGGTCATTCCAAAAGTAAACGGGCATGCTTGGCATAGGTTTGGTAAGCATTAATTCGCCCATTTCATCGAAAATAGAATCACCATTTTCATTCCAAATTTCTACGGCACAGCCCAGCATGCGACATTGGATTTCACCAGAAAATACTGGCAAATGGACACAGCCGCCCACAAAACCTGAACTCACTTCTGTTCCACCACTGAGCGACATCAATGTCATGTCTTTTTTTACATTTTCATACGCCCATTCAAAACCTTCGATGGGTAATGGTGAGCCTGTGGAGCCAAGTGTTTTTAGGGAATCAAAATTGGCCTGGGGGCTCTGTGAGTATTTTTCCAAAAAATGACCAGCCTGCTTGCTGCCCAAAATATAGGCCGCCCCTATCCCAAAATGATCCAATTTGGTATCTGAAGCCAATTTCCAAAGATAATCTGACTCTGGATAAACAGGACTCCCATTGTACAAAACCAAGGTGGCACCGGCCAAAAGAGAAGCCTGTGCAATGTTCCACATGATCCAACCGGTAGTGGAATACCATAAATATCGCTCACCTTTTTTGATATTACCATGCAAAATATGACTTTTCAAAAATTCCAACAAAACGCCACCCTGTCGGTGCACAATGGCTTTGGGGTTGCCCGTAGTACCCGATGAAAAAACAATATAAATTGGGTGATCGAATGGCAGTTTTTCACTAATTAAATTCTGGTTTTTATTGAAATCTATTTCATTCCAAAGAGTACATTTTTCACCAAATTTTTGGGTAGAATTTACTAAAACCACTTGTTCAATTGAAGTTATATTTTGTTGAATATGAGCAATATCTGAGCTCTTATCAAACTTTTTGCCACCGTATTGATAACTAACTGTTGCTATTAAAACTTTAGGATTTAGTGGTGAAAATCTATCTAAAATAGCAGCATGGCCAAAGTCGGGGGCTACACAAGTCCAAATTGCTCCGATGGAAACAGTAGCCAAAAAAGCCACCAAAGTTTCGGGGCAGTTTGTTAAAAATCCAGCTACAATATCACCTTTTTTTATTCCTTTTTCAAGAAGAAATTTTTGAAAACAAGCAACATCATTTTCTAATTTTTCCCATGAAATTTCTTGAAAATCTTGGTCTTCGGTTTTGTAAATTATGGCTGGAAAATCAATGTTTTTTTGACGAAAAATATAATCTACATAATTCAGTTTGGCACCTTCAAACCATTGATTTTTAGGCATTTGGCCTTTTAAAACCGAATTATATTGAATGTGAATTTCAAAATACTGAACGATACTTTCCCAAAAAATAGAAATATCTGAAACTGACCAATTGTAAAGGCTTTGGTAATTTTCAAAAATCAATCCTTTTTCATCATTAAGCCATTGAATAAATTGACTTAAATTGCTGTTTTTAATTACCTCAAGACTCGGCGTCCATAGTATTTTACCAGCCATAGAAATTTTTATTGTTTTAGATTTTTGAAATATTTTTATGTTCTTAAAATTTATGCATTTATTTTTCCCGCCACCCAATCATATATATTAAACTACTTTGTGAAATCATCAACGCAACCATGTGAGAAACCGCTTTCGCCAAGAGGCACTATTTCCATTATATGTTCGCAATTCAAGGCTTAGTTTACTTGGTAAGCATTTTCTACTAAATTCTGACGGTTGTCGCCACCATCTATAAATAATCAAAATCAATCCAAAATTATTATGGTCTTCATGTGTAGATATATTGAAAATTTTTTTTAGATTCTAGCTGTTTTTATCAATAATTTCTTTCAAAATTGCAACTTCAGCAGGTGAAGGCATCGTTAGTGGCGGGCGAACGTCCCCAGCACTTTTTCCGATTAATTTTGCCCCAGCTTTAATTAAACTTACGGCATAGCCATTCTTTTTGCCTCGAAGCCTTACTAGCGGTATGTAAAAATTTTTAGTAATTTCAGATACTGTTTCTTTATTGCCTGAGCGTAGCGCTTTGTAAAATTTATTTGCTAAATCGGGAACAAAATTAAAGGATGCTGATGAGTAGGTATTTACCCCAATCGAAAGGTAGGCTTCGGCAATGATCTCAGCAGTAGGTACACCACCAATAAAAGAAAGGCGCTTTCCGACTGTTTTAATAGTATCGTTTAAATCTTGAATATTGCCAGTGCCATCTTTTAAGCCAATTAGATTTGGGCAATCATCAGCTAATTTTTGAATATAATCTGTTGACAAAACACCATTGCCCCTATTATAGTAAATTACGGGGAGATTTGTACTATTTATGATTGCTTTGGCATATTCAAAGACCCCTTCTTGTGGGCATTCGGTTAGGTAGGGCGGAAAAAGCAGCAAAGCATCAATACCCGCAATTTCGGCCATTTTTGCAAAGGTTATTGCTTCCGTTATACTTCTGCCAACGCTTGATATAACAGGAACTCGCCCTGCCACTATTTTCACAGAAATATTAATAATTTGCTCATATTCATCTGCCGAAAGTGAAAAAAACTCGCCAGTACCACCAGCCACAAATACAGATGATACTTCGTGGCTTACAAACCATTCAATACGGTCGGCATAGGTTTTGGCATTAAATTCACCGTTTTCTTTAAAATCGGTAATGGGAAAAGAAAGTAGCCCGTTTTCGAGCGATGATTTTATTTTTGAAAGTTCCATAAGCCCCAAAAGTGATCTTTTTTTAAGAAAAATTAATTAAGTAATACAAATATTCTAAAGTCCAAAACCCACTAAGGCTAGGGGGCTACCATCTAGTTGCCAAAAACTTCCAATCAGTATGTATTTTTTGCATTTCTATTTCATCATTCCGTTTGGTTAAGCCACAATTAATATAGTTTTGGTGCAATTTTGCTAAGGCAGCTTTGTCTAAACTTATTCCCAAACCTGGTCCTTTAGGTACTTCTACGGCGCCATCTTCAAATTTGAGTCGACCACCTATTATTATTTCGTCTGATTGCCAGGGATAGTGTGTGTCCAATGCATATTTTAAATTGGGAATGGCCGCTCCTAAATGCACCATGGCCGCCAGCGAAATACCCAAATGTGAATTAGAATGCATTGATAAATCACGACCAAAAGTCTCGCAAATGCTTGTTAAAGCCATAGATGCATGAAGGCCACCCCAAAAATGATGGTCGCTCAGAATAATATCTTCGGAACCTAAGCGAATACTACTTGGAATATCTTCAAAAGAAGTGGTGCACATATTAGTTGCCAATGGAGTTTTTAGGGCTTTTCTTACCTCTGCCATGTTTTGTTGGCCACGGCATGGGTCTTCCAAATATTCGAGTTTGCCTTCCATTTCTTTGCCATATTTAATTGATGTTTCAACTGTCCAAAGGGCATTGGGGTCAATCCTAAGAGGTACATCGGGGCCAAAAGCATCATAAAGGGCTAATATGGCATCAGTTTCTTGGCGAGGGTCAAAGGCCCCACCTTTTAGTTTAATAGATTTAAAGCCAAATTCCTTACACATTGCTTCAGCTTGGGCCACAATTTCGGTGGGATTTAGAGCACTTGCTTGCCTTGCTGCTGCCCAGTTTGTAGCATTTGTGTCTATTCCAAAGCCCAATTCGCCACCAGCACCTTCATATTTGTAAAAAAGGTATGCCGAAAATGGCACAACCTCTCGCCGGCGACCACCTAATAAATCTACTACTGGTCGATTTGTAATTTTACCTATTATATCAAGACAAGCTACTTCTATAGCACTAAAAATATGGACTAAAGTACGCTGATCCCAAGGAGCATCACCTCTTTTTATGGTATTTTCTGATCCAAAATTTGCGGTTAAAATATCTCTAATCTGATTTAATTGAAAAGGATCTTGTCCAATTATGAATCTTTTGCTTTTTTCTAATGCAATATCAATATCTATGTTTCCAGGTATTTCACTTAGGCCACTAATATTATCATCGGTAACCAGTTCAACAATTGTACGTAATGCGTAGGGTGCATGAAGCCCAGCGGCATTTAGTAGTGGAGGGTCTACCACAGCAATTGGTGTGATATGGAATTCCCTTATTTTTGGAAAATTGGTTGTCATAATAATTTATAATTTTAAAATAATAGGAATAAGTAGAAAATAACTAAAAAGCTGCTGATTAAGGGTTTAATATATTGAATGTCATCGCAATTTAGGTCAAAGGCCCGGGATTAAAAAGAACAAGGTCGTTATATAGGCCCAATTTATCGGTTGCTACCAGTTTTTTACCACTTGCAATTTCTAAAATCAGGCGAAAAAGCTCCCAGCCCATTTCTTCAATTGTTTTGAAACCAAAAGCAACAGGCCCAGCATCAAAATCGATCAGGTCATGCCAACGGTTGGCTAGTTTTGAGTTAGAGCTTATCTTTATAACTGGCACCATATTTAAACCATAAGGTGTGCCTCGGCCAGTAATAAACAGATGCATATTCATACCAGCTGCTAATTGAAGCGTACCACATACAAAGTCGCTTGCCGGAGTGGCCACAAAGTTCAAGCCTTTTTTTCGAATTTTTTCGCCTGGTGAAATCACATCAACAATAGGGCTTGTGCCAGATTTTACAATTGAACCGAGTGCTTTTTCAACAATATTACTTAAGCCTCCTCCTTTATTCCCGGGTGTTGTATTGGCGCTTCTATCTGCTTTGCCTTGATTTAAATAATTATCATACCAAGTCATTTCATTTATAAGTGCTTGTGCTACAGATTGATTGACGGCACGTGGCACCAGTAAATGTATGGCATCTCTTACTTCTGTAACTTCTGAAAAAAAGGAGGTTCCTCCTGCTCTCACTATCAAATCTGAAGCGAAGCCAGCAACTGGATTTCTTGTTAAGCCAGAAAAAGCATCACTTCCGCCACATTGCATGCCCACTACTAATTGTGAAGCTGGACAAGTTTCCCTTTTGCGAGCATTTAATGTTAGAAGATGCTTTTTTGCCAATTCCATAATGCCCGCTACCATATCGCCAAAGCCTTCGAAAGATTCATCTTGCAAATATAAAATTGAGGAATTGTCAGAAACAGATTTTGAATCGTAATCAGGTAATAACCTTTCGGGGCGAAGTTTTTCACAACCAAGGCCAATGATCATGATTTCGCCACCAAAATTCGGATTTTGCGCAATGTGTTTTATGGTTCGAATTGGAACTATTGCTCCGGGTGCATCAATGGCAATACCACAGCCATAATTATGGTTAAATGTTACAACGTCGTCTACATTTGGATAAAGGGGCAGTAACTCTTTTCTTATTTTATTTTCTATATAATTTGTAATTCCTGCTACGCATTGCACACTGATGGTTATGCCTAAAATGTTTTTTGTGCCAACACTTCCATCGGCATTTATATAGCCTTCAAAAGTAAAGCCCTCAAGTGGTTCGGCTTTTACATCATAATTTTCAATATACGTAATATGCTCTAGATTAGGCGGTTGAGGAAGCACAATATTGAATTCATTTACCCAAGCTCCTTTTTCGATAATTTGTTTGGCATAGCCAATTATTTGGCCATAACGTATAATTTGATCTCCTTTTTTCAATGGATTTAAGGCAATTTTATGACCCATTGGAATATTTTCTAATAAAGTAATATTCTGCAAAACTATTGTGCCTTGTTTTAACCCTGCCGGATTAGCCACTATGCCCACATTGTCAGTAGGTAATGTAATTATTATATTATTTTCGCTAATATTCGACATTGTAAAATGATAGAAAAATTATTTTTTACACCATTGGAAAAACCCAAGCTGCCAACATAGTTAAAATTACACCGGCAATACCCATTATACTTTGCATAGGGGCAATGGTTTTTAATGCTTCTTTTTCCGTCATATTTGAAGTTTTACACATAATCCAAAAACCTGCATCGTTCATCCAAGGTATTAATTTTGCACCAGAGCCAATGGCCAAACATAAATATACTGGATGGAAGCCTAAGTTGCCATTTTGGGCCATTCCTGCCAATATTCCTGATGCAGTGATTAATGCTACCGTAGCAGAGCCTTGGGCTGTTCGCACTATAGCCGTGATAATAAAAGCCAATGGAATTAAAGCCATTTGGTAGTCTTTTGTAAGATCGGCTATTCTTTGGCTAATGCCTGTTTGCTGTAACATTCCACCGAAAGCACCACCAGCCGCAGTTATTAAAATAATACCCCCACCGCTCATTAATGCAGTTTGAACGAATGCGGTCAATTTGTCTTTGGCGGTTTTTTTCTGCTTAGCCAGCACCAACAGGGCAATAATGGCACCCGTAATAATTGCAATATTTTTATCACCAAAAAACAATACTATTTCTATAAAATTATTAAGAATTGTAAAACCAGTATTGTAGTCATCTGTTTTTACAAATGCTTCAAAACCTGAGCGAATACAAATAGTAATTAAAGGAAATACCGCAGGTAATAAAGCCAAGCCGAGCTTGGGTAAATCTTTGTCGTCTTTATGCGCTAAAGCGGCAATGTCTTCTAATCTTGCTTCCGGAGAATCTCTGAGGGGAATATCAAATTTTTTATTTAAATAAACAGCTACAAAATAGCCAATAGTAATAGTGCAAATCCCTAATAATGACCCACATACCATCATTAAGCCAATGGATACATTTAGAGCGCCAACTAAAAACAAGGGCCCAGGCGAGGGTGGCACATAAGAGTTGGCCATTACTGCACCAGCAATAACAGATAGCGCTAAAAGCAGATAATTTTTGCCAAGCCGCATTCCCATGGCTTTTGCAATAGGCATCATTAGGAAAATAACGGTATCAACAAATACAGGGATTGTTAAGAAAAAACTACTAAAAACAAAGCCAATTGGTGCGTTTTTTTCTCCTGTAACTTTCAGCATCGACCTTACTATTTTTTCTGCTGCACCACTGTCAAGCATGGCCTTTCCAATGATGGCCGCCATGGCAATTAATATGCCTATTTTAGCACAGGTATTGCCAAATTCGGTACCGATACGCTCGCCAATACTTTTATGTGCTAGTTTTAAAGCTTCTGCTGAGGAAAAGCCTTTTGCTAAGTGAAAAGATTCTATCGATGATATTGGCGTGAGAATTGCCACAGTAATTGCGGCCAAAAGTAATGCCAAAAAAGGATGAAGTTTTAAGCCGATGATACCGCCTACAACTATAACCACTCCAATAAGAAGTATAAAAATTGGATCATGCATAAAATAAGGATTAGAGAATATTTTCTTAAAGTTATTTCCATTACGCTAATTAAAAAAGGTATTATATGTTCAATGACTGAGTTTTAGCTTAAAATAAAAGACCTAAAGGCCATTTTTACTATGCTTGTCGTCGCTAAGGGACTTCTTAAAGCGTAGAGACGACCAACGAAAAAACAATTAGTTTTAACCAATTGATCCATCTCCCACTTTCAGTATGGCCTGTATTTATTCGGCGGATTGTTTTTGACATAATTTTAAGGATGAAGAAAATTATAATGCTGAACATTAGGTAAGCCATCAAAATACGGCCCGATTAATGCCCTCCATTGCGTAAATAGTTCTGAATTTCGAAAACTCACAGTATGATCTTCCAAAGTATCCCAATAAATAAATAAACTGTACCTATTTTCATTTTCGATACAGTGGTGAATATAAATCCGTTGAAATCCTTTTGATTGGCTAATTACCGATTTGGCTTTCACCAAATCAGCTTCAAATTCCTTTTGTTTTCCTGAAATTATATCAATTATAGCAAGTTCTAATATCATTTGTTTTTTGTAAATTAGTTATTAGTTTGATTAGAAAAAATAGTTATTTATAAAATTCTCGCATTATCTGAAATTTGAAATCGGCCTTCCGAAATCAAAGAAGCCTTCCGCCGTCAACTGTTATTATATTTCCTGTTGAAAATGTTAATTGGGTTGCTACGGCAAATACTGCATTGGCCACATCATCGCCCATAGCAAATCTTCCTAATGGTGTATTATCCATTTGATTTTTCAAAAAAATAGGGTCAAAATTTTTGGTATATTCTCCTTCTACAAAACCTGGTGAAACGGAAACCACCCGAATATCTGGGGCCAAAGCACGAGCTAAGGAGCGTGTCATAGAGTCCAAAGCGGCCTTTGAAGCACAATAGGCTACGTTTGAGCCAATGCCGTATATGCCTGCTATGGAGGAGATGTTAACAATTAGTGATGAGTTATAAGTGGTGAGTTGTGAGTTTGTTTTTCCATTAATCAAAAGCTCTTTCATTGCTCTGCACATCGCAAAACTACCTCTGAAATTGGTTTGCATTATTTTGTCAATCCATTCGTCGGAAAGGCCTTTTAAATCTTCGTGTTTTACTGGAGTGGTGATACCTGCATTATTAACTAATACATCCAGTTTTCCGTATTTTTCATTTACGAATAGCCTTAATTCTTCTACTTTTTGCAAGTCAGTTGTTGGAGCGTGGAATATAGAGTGATGGGCGATGAGTGATAAGTTATGAGTAGATTGCCTTGTAATTTCATTTAGCTCAACTAATAACTTCTCTGCTTTTTGAGCATTTGAATTATAGGTTATAATTACATCAAAACCATTTTCTGCAAATTTTCTGCATATGGCCGAGCCAATTTCGCCTGAGCCACCAGTTACGAGAACATTTAGTGATGAGTGATGAGTAAAGCGGGGTGCGTAACCTGATGGGTTTATTTTTTCCATAAAAATCTTATTCTTTAGTATTTTAATTATGATAAATATACAATCATAATAACTGATTTAATCATTGTTCAAAACTCATATCTCACAAGGTTACGCACCCCGCCTAACTCATCACTTCGCATAGCGTCATACCCTCAAATCCGCCTGTTTTTTGGCCAATGAAGTTTTCGATTTCGCATAACCTCGAGCAATATTTGCCAATCATGGCACTGGCTTCGTCGGTTTTTATTTCTTGCTAGGTACAAGTTTTTAGGAATTTCCCAACCCCAAGGCCTCCAGTATATCGTGCAGCTTCTTTGGATTACGACCGCCAGGCACATAACAACCCACTGGATTGAGAATTTTAATTTAGATATATTTTAATCTATTTTATTGATATAAAAAAGATGATTATTTAGAATATTACTTGTAGGTTTCCATGCTATGTTTTTAACATGAAATTCGTCTAAATCTATGGGATTTAGAATTGGTATTTTTTCTTGTTTAACCAATAGAAGTTTTGTGTTTTTTAGAAATTCAAGGTTTTTGTATTTTTATTCGATTTTTTTCCAAATTTCATTAACTCTATCACCTTTTGAGCTTTTCCCCGAATGAAACCACTGATTGTTGTCAACTTTTGCATCGAACGATAAAGAAGCTGAAACTCGTGTATTGTCTCTCGAAAAGAACTCAATTGTTTCAGTATATTTCCCATCTTTCAAAGTATAAGTGCCGCCTCCTGTTCCAGAAAATTCCTTTGTTTCGGGGTTGATTGCTAGCCATTGGAAGCGTGTTCCTGTACAAATTTTTATGGTTTTTCGTTGGCCTGGTCTCATTTCATTCATTTGACCTTCTTTACCTTCTCTGGCGGTTATTTGCCATAGTCCTGCCAATAAATCGGTATTTGAGTCAATTCTTCGCCAATTGGTTTTCAATTGATTTTCAAGAGTAAATTCATTTTCTGTTCTTGAATATTTGTACATTATTTTTGTGCCAACTGACTCGGGATGTTTATCGTTGAACTCGAGCAAAAGTTCAACTATTTCAACGCCTTTTCCGTCATCTTTTATTTCGAAAGCTCCTCCATAACTGCGTATGTATAAGTTTTTCTCAAAAACAGAGATTGATAAATAGTTAAGTGTAGCTACCATTACTACTCGTTCATTGAAAGCACCTGACTCGGGCACCATTTCCCATGCGCCACATAGGGTGCTGGCCTTAATTTCAGCAATTGAAATTGATAAAATCGCTAGAAGGAAAATAAGTCTTTTCATCTGAATATATTTTGGTAAAGAATTATTAATCAATCAAATAGAAAATATTAACTCAAGAGTAGTCCAATACCCCTCCTGAGTTTTCAATGCTAGTAGGAACACATTTCAATGCTTGTAAGAACACACCTAAAAGCGTGTTCCTACAAAACAAAATTAAACAGTTTGAGCATCTACCGCCGCAATGGCAATCATATTTACAATCTCAGTAGTGGTACTTCCTAGCTGCAATACGTGAACTGGTTTTTTCAAACCCATCAAAATCGGGCCAATTTTTTCAATATTGGCAATTTCTTTCACAAGATTATAAGCAATATTTGAGGCAGAAAGGTTGGGGAAAATAAGCAAATTAGCACCTCCATCTACCAAATCACATAGCGGATGATTTTCCTTTAATAGTTCCAAATCAAAAGGTAAATGTGCCTGCATTTCACCATCCACTACCAAATTAGGATGTTTGGCTTTCAAAATTTCTAAAGCCTTTCTCATTTTTATAGCATCGTCACCCTCTGCCGAGCCGAAATTGGAATAGGACAATAGGGCGATTCGTGGCTTAATGTTAAATTTCTCAACATTCTTAGCCGCCAACTCCGTTATTTCCACTATTTCTTCCGCCGTTGGGTTTATATTAACAGTAGTATCGGCTAAAAATAAAGGGCCAAACCTACTGCTCAAAATATACATTCCTGATACTTTTTTTACAGCATCCTGTCTGCCAATCACTTGCAATGCTGGGCGAATTGTATCAGGATAGTTCCGTGTCATACCTCCAATCATGGCATCGGCAACACCAGATTCCACCATCATAGAACCATAGTAGGAACGGCGTCGGATAGCATTCTGAGCATCAGGAATATTAAAGCCTTTACGGTACCGCTTTTTGAATAATATATCACCATATTCAGTTATGCGATTGACTTCATCTTCATTTTTTGGATTGTTTGGATCAATAATCTCAATATTAGCTAATTCTAATTGGTTTTCTTTAATTAATTGTTTGATTTTTTTCACATTTCCTAATAAAATGGGCAGAGCAATTTTCTCCTCAATTACTAATGCCGCTGCTTTTAAAACAGCCAAGTTTTCGGCATCGGCCAACACTACTTTTTTGAGGTTCTTTTTAGCTTTATTTATGACTACTTTGGTAAGTGAATTATCCATTCCTAGTCGCTTTGAAAGTTGGGTTTCATAAGCATCCCAATCTGTAATGCGGTATTTGGCTACGCCAGTATCCATAGCAGCCTTGGCCACTGCTGGGGCTACGGTAGTCAATAAACGGGGGTCAACTGGCTTTGGAATTATGTAATCTTTTCCAAAAATTAGGTTGTCTTTTCCATAAGCCATGGTTACCAAATCAGGAACTGGTTTTTTAGCCAAATCGGCCAATGCATTCACAGCGGCCAACTTCATCTCTTCATTTATCACTTTGGAGCGCACATCTAAAGCGCCTCTAAATATATAAGGAAAGCCCAAAACATTGTTTACTTGATTGGGATAGTCGCTTCGTCCTGTTGCAAAAATTATGTCTTTTCTAGCTGCTATTGCCTCGTCATATGCGATTTCTGGCGTTGGGTTGGCCATGGCAAAAACAATACAGTTTTTAGCCATTGGTTTTATCATTTCCTGCGTGAGAATATTACCTTTTGAAAGACCAATAAATACATCGGCGCCAACTAAAGCTTCTGTTAAAGTGGTTGCTGCTGGGGCATTTGCATTGGCAAATTCGGCCTTTTTACCGTCTAAATTTGTACGACTTGGGTGTATAAGCCCTTTGGAGTCAAACATAAAAATGTTTTCCTTTTTTGCCCCCAATCTGCAATACAAATTTGTACATGAGCTGGCGGAAGCACCTGCTCCATTAACTATTATTTTTACTTTAGTGATATCTTTTTCGACAATTTCTAATGCATTTTTTAGTGCGGCTGCCGAAATAATAGCAGTCCCATGTTGGTCGTCGTGCATAACCGGAATGTCCATTTCAGCTTTGAGTCTTTCCTCAATTTCGAAACATTCTGGAGCCGAAATATCCTCTAAGTTGACTCCACCAAACGTAGGCTCAAGTAATTTGACTGTTTTTACAAAATCGTCAACATTTTTGGTATTTATTTCTAAGTCAAAAACATCGATATCGGCATAAATTTTAAATAACAATCCCTTGCCTTCCATCACTGGTTTACTAGCTAAAGCACCAATATCTCCTAAGCCCAAAACGGCAGTTCCATTAGAAATTACTGCTACCAAATTGCCTTTTGCGGTATATTTGTAAGCATCTTCTGGATTTTCGGCAATGGCCAAGCAAGGCTCAGCAACACCCGGTGAATAGGCCAAGGTAAGGTCTTTTTGGGTGGCTGTTTCTTTGGTTGGAATTACTTCAATTTTACCAGGACGCCCTTTGGCATGATAATATAAGGCTTCTTCTTTGAGTTTGTTATTCATTAATATGGTATTTGATTTCAAATTTTTATTGTTTTCAAATTTACCATTTTAATGATTGAGAATATTAAAAAATCTCTGATATTTTGAATAAAGGTGTAAATGTTATTTCTTATTTGGGGAGAAAAGAAAGGCACCAAATCCCACAAAAAGTATAGTTAATGTGCCAATAACTACGGTCAATTTTGAATCAAAAGGGCTTTGAAATTGCGGAGGAAGGCTTTCTTTAAACGACATCCAAGCTATTACAAAAACTCCAAATATTGTGGCGATTTTGGCATGAATATTTCGAACCTTTATTTGGGCATACCTGCCCTTAATAGTCCTATCTAGTTCAGATTGTGCTTTTTTACTTCCAAAACTTAAATATCCTAAAAGAAAAATGCCTAACATACCTCCAGCGAAAACCCCAGATAGTTTCCACCAAACATCAAGAAGGCTTTTTACACCAATCATGGCAATACCAAAACTTATACCCAGAAGCCCCATAATTACTGTTGCAAAATGTAATATTTGAAGTTGGCGTTTCGGTGTTATTACCTTTTTGTTATATCTCAAATAAATATCTTTCAAAAAAACAGTAGCCGAGCTATTCATGCCGCTACTCATAGTACTCATGGCTGCCGAGAGCAAAGCTGCCATTAATAACCCCAAAAAACCAGTTGGAATTTGTGTTTTCATGAAAAAAGGAAGAACCCTATCGCCATAATCGGCTGGATTTAAGTCTTTTATGGCTATATTTTTTTCAATAGAAACTCCTTGTTTCAGTACTTCTATCAATTCTGGATGGTGCCCATAATAAACATAAAGTGCCGTGCCAATAAAGAAAAATAAAAAGGAAACTGGCAAAAAATAGCCAATAAATAGCCAAATACTGTTTTTGGCATCTTGGGCACTTCGGGCTGTATGGTAGCGCTGAACATAGTTTTGGTCAATTCCAAAATTGGTTAAATTGATAAAAAAACCATATAGAAGCACCACCCAAAACGAGCTGGTAGTAAGGTCGGGTTTGAAGCTGCCCAAGCTAAATTTATTATTTTCATAGCCTTCAGAAATCACTTCAGCAATCCCAATTTGCGATCCAATAATACCTAAAATAAGCAAGGCGCCTAATGTTTTAATTATTGCTTGAATAACCTCAGTCCAAATAACAGCTTCCATACCTCCTAATACAGTGTAAAAAATAATACATAAGCCCAAAACAATAATAATTAGAGGCATGCTAAAATCAGTCATTGCATTGATTGTGAGCGCTATACCATAAAATATTGTTCCCATTCGAGCCAATTGTGAAAATATAAAACAGACCATCACATAGGTTCTTGCCCAAGGCCCAAAACGATGTTCGAGATGGGTATATGCGGATATTTCGCCAGAATTACGATAAAATGGAACAAAATATTTGGTGGAAACTAAAGCAGCAAATGGAATTGAAAGGCTAAACACAAAAGCATTCCAATTACCGCCAAAAGACTTGCCAGGATCGCCCAAAAAAGTAATAGCACTCAAAAATGTAGCATAAAAACTAAGCCCTAAAGCCCAACGGGGAATTTTACCTGAAGCGGTTGTAAATTGTTCGGAACTTTTGTTTTTTCTTGAAAAATATAGCCCAATACCAATCATTGACATTAGGTAAATGACTATTATTGAAATATCAAGTGTTGATAAAGCCATGGATTTATTTTATTTGCGTTTTGAAAAACTCCCAAGCCTCCAAATGCACATCAAGACTGCCATTTTTAAAAACTTAATAATTATTGTACTACCTTATACATCATCCCATCCGATTTTGTGATTAAATAAATTTCGCCATCGGCATCTTGCCCAATTCTAAAATCAACTTTATTGGCTTTGCTTAGTTCCCTGAGGCTTGTAATTTGGGCGTCAAATTTCAGAGAAAGTTCATGTATTTTAGCTTGAGTTCCTTGCCTTATTTCATTGATATTTATATAAAAAACACGACCTCGTACTATTTCTCCGAAAATATATTTGCCTTTTAACTGTGGTATTTCATTACCTAAATATTCAAAACCTCCCATAATGGCATTGCCTTCGTCATGGTCAAATTGTGCTATTGGATAGGTGTAACCAAACTTTAAATCGTTTTTGGGAAGAGGATACACCTCATTGATATTTGAAGGGGATTCAATTGAAAATGTACCTTCACGATGTGGCCAGCCATAGTTTTTACCCGGTTTTAACCAATATAAGGACTCAATTTGTCTCTGACCAATATTTGAAACGAGTATTTTACCATCTTTCAAAAAAGATATGCGATTAGGGTTTCGAAAGCCTTCAGCAAAGGCTTCATCAATACCATTTTTACCTACAAAAGGATTTGTTTTTGGTATGCCATATTTCCCATTTTTACTATTTGTGCCCAATGGATCTATTCTTAAAACTTTGGCCCAAATATTATTTTTATTATCGGGTACAAAAGGGTAACCCTCCTCAACAGAGCCGCCATCGCCTAAGCCTATATACAGCAAGCCATAGTCTTCAGTATTGGGTTTTGCATAAGGGTTAAAAATAATCTCCTGCATGCCGTGAATTTGGCTAACCACATTCACACGCATGAGCTCACGAGGCTTTCCTGAAAATATTTTACTGGTAATATCATTCATAAGCCATTCATTAACAACCCATTGCATTTTTACAGGAATACTATCGGCATAAGCGAAATCAGCTTTTGCCGAATTTTTTGGCTCGGTATGGCTTGTATAAAACAGTTTGTTTTTCGCAAAATCAGGATGAAAAGCAAAACTCCCAAGGCCAACTGCAAGGCCAGAAGTATTGATGAAATTTCTGAAATGATCTTTTGCATTAAAAAATATTTCAGGTTGGTTTTCAGCATTCAAAATATAAATTTGCCCTTGTAAATCGGCCAGCATTGTTGCCTTTGTAATAGGATGAACAACCATTTTATTGAGCCTAGTTCGGGGTTCCTTATCGGTTGTAAATGGAAATTGTATAACTTTTTTAATATTTAAAGTAATATCTGGCTTAGCTATTGGCTCTCTAATTGGATTTTCTACAACTATTTTGCTTAATGGTTTATTGGTTTTTGGGGCCGGTTTGTCTAAAATAAATGTAATAACATCTTGTATTTCAGTTGCTTGCAAATAATCAAAACTCGGCATCACAGAATTAAACTTTTTGAATTTATTGAAAGCTCTGCTATTCTTGGCATCAATCAATGACTTAGGACTTTTTATAAAATCAGTCAAATAGGTTTCGGTAACTACACCCTTTAGCCCTCCTAATTGAGGGCCAATACCATCTTGTTTGAAGTTATGACAGGTGGCGCAATTGGCCTCAAATATTTTGGCACCATTTTCTATATTTTGGGAAAAGCCAAAATTGGAATTCGAAAAAAATCCCAACACTAGAAAAGTGATTTTTATTTGAGAAAATGAATCTTGTAAATTTTTTATTTTCATTTAGTTATAATTTTATAAACCTGTTGATTTTTCAATTAGCTAAGTAAACCGAGTTCCTACAATTTCAATTTTATTTGTTGCCAGAATGGGGCAAATGACTGCCAGTTTTTTGCTTACCATTCTTGTATAATTATTCCCAATTGCTTATCCATCAATGCGAATTCCTTGGCACCCCAAGGTCGAAGCGTAATAACTTTCAGGTTTGGATGAAGGAATTCGGGGTGAGAGTTAGAAACTTTTTCATAAACTTTTTCTATATTCTTAGTTACTAATCTAAATTCAGGGTAATGTTCCTTTGCAAGTACTTCATTTTCAAACAGATTTATACGTAAACTATCTTTTTCCAATACACAAAAGGGTTTAATTGATTTTATTTCATTATGTCCAATAGTAAAACCTAAACAATCGACAAATAATTTCAACCCGTCATTAATGTTAACATAAAAAATGTTTGGAACTAATTTTTCAAAATTCATTGTTTAAAATTTTTTAAATTCCTTATTTCTTCTTCAAAACTCTAACTGGCCCTAATAAACCCGATGACAAAAGTGGTGAATTTGCCCGATAAAACGGCATAGTTGTAAAAGTTGTTTTTACTTTTACATCAGGCTGGTCATCGCCAATGAGTCTATTTGGCCAGAAGTTATTAATTTTAATTTCTACTTTATTTTCCCCTGATTTTAAAGCCTCGCTAATATAAATTTTGAATAGCTTTTTCCAAAAAGCTACTAAATTCTAACGGCCCAACGATTTTAGGTCATTTACAAAAATAAGCAAGTATTTACTTTTTTGTATTTAATTAACTTTCAAGATTTACCAAACTTTTCTCAGGATCAATTTTAAACCAAAGCAATGTAGCCACCACCAAACAGCCCGAAATCAGGTATAAAGGCAGTTGAAAATTGTTGGTTTGCTTTACTATTATTCCAAAAATAATGGTGATAAAAAAGCCACCCATTTGGCCAGCAAAATTCATAGAGCCCGTTACAGTTCCTGAGTTTTGTTTTCCAATATCTACACATGTTGCAAAAGCTACTGGTAGGGCCAAATCTTTTGAAAGTACGCATAAAGCCAATAAATAGCCCGCCAATTGATTATTGGGAGTGAGGCCAGCCATAGTGAAAAGTATTGCCGAAAGCCCAAGACCGGTGATTGCAACAACTCTTCGGCCGAACCGAAGACCATATTTTTTCACCAAAATATCACTAAGATAACCACCTATCAAACAGCCAATTGCACCTAAAAAATAGGAAAGTGAAATGAACTTCTTGGTGTCGTTTTCACTTAATCCTCGGCCTTCTTGAAAATAGGTGGCCGACCAATTAGTAAAAAAATAAGAGGCATAAAAAAACAAATGGCACATTAACATCAGATAGATAATATTGGGCTCTTTCACCACTTTTTGCCATTCTAATTTATGAAATTTTGTAAGATTTCGGCCTAATTCAATTTCTGAGATTTCCTTTACTGAGATATTTTTCATTTCTGAAGGCTCATCCCTAAACCAAAAATACCATGCCGCAGCCCAAACAAAACCTACAAAACCCAAAGCCAAAAATGCTAAACGCCAACCCACCCAATGCACAAGAGGTATGACAATCAAGGGCGTAAGTGCGCCTCCTATACGGGCGGCTGCCCATATAGCTGACTGCGCCCGACCCGTTTCTGTTGATGGAAACCAACGAGAAATGGCAATAGAAGCATTAGGATACGCCCCCGCCTCGCCAATGCCAAACAAAAATCGAACAACAATCAAATAAATATAATTAAAGGCCGAACCTGTAAGCATGGTAAAGGTTGACCACCAAATAACGACTCGACTCAAAACCTTTCTCGGGCCAATTTTATCCCCCAAAATACCTGTTGGCAATTCAAAAAGAGCATAGGCCAATGAAAAAGCCCCTAAAATATATCCGAATTGTTGATTGTCAAGCTGTAAATCGGCCTTTACGTATTTGCTCACAACATTCATGCACACCCGATCCAAAAAGGTAATAATGGATAGTAAAACTAGAATGGAAAGGACTTTATTGCGGGCTTTCATTATTTAATAACCTGTTTTTGAAATCTACTCCAAAAACTTTAAAAACACATCCACATTCAAATCATAAGCAAGCGGTGGTTTTATTAATTGTTCAGTTTTAGAGTCCACTAAACAATAATAAGGCTGTGCATTTCCGTTGAATTTTGTAATTTCAAAATCAAGATTTTGAGCTCCAATTGTTTTCTTAATTGAATTATCAGATTTTGAGGTAAACCATTCTGATTCAGGCTTTTCCGTTTTATCATCAACATACAAAGCCAATATCACATAATCGTCTTTTAGTTTTTGTAAAACTTTGGGATCCGACCAAACGTTCTCCTCCATTTTCCGGCAATTCACACAACCATGACCTGTAAAATCAATAAAAAGTGGTTTATCAACTGATTTGGCATAGGTTAAGGCTTCTTGATAGTCGAAAAAGCCATCTAAATTAATTGGCAATTTTAAGCCTTTAATATTATTGTATTTTACATTTTTCCCAGACGGACTTAATGTTAATTTTTTAATTTCTGCCGACCCACTACCAAAGTTATCAAAAGTAGTCAATGGCGGCAACCATCCTGAAAGCCCTTTTAAAGGTGCTCCCCATAAACCAGGAATTAAATAAAATGTAAAAGCAAAAGTAACAATAGCTAATACGACCCTAGGTACTGATACTTTTTCAAGTTTACTATCATGGGGTAAGGTGATTTTATCTATTAAATAAAGGCCTAATAAGCCAAAAATCGCTATCCAAAGTGCCAAATAAATTTCACGGTCAAGAAGTCCCCAATGGTAAGCTAAATCGGCTGTACTTAAGAATTTTAAGGACAATGCTAATTCTAAAAAACCTAATACTACTTTCACTGTATTAAGCCAGCCTCCGGACTTTGGAAGGCTTTGCAACCAAGAAGGAAAAATTGCAAAAAGTGTAAATGGAATTGCAAATGCCAATGAAAAACCAAGCATGCCTACAACTGGCTTAATTATTTGGCCTTGGGCTCCTAATCCTAAAATACTACCAGCAATTGGCCCAGTACATGAAAACGAAACCAAAACTAGAGTAAATGCCATAAAAAATACCCCAGCTATGCCACCTTTATCGGCATTAGCGTCCATTTTATTCACTAGTGAATTGGGTAATGTAATCTCGAACCAACCTAAAAATGATAAGCCAAAAACAACAAATACAATGAAGAAAAGTAGGTTTGGAAACCAATGCGTACTTATAAAATTTGGAGCTGCTTGCCCAAATAAAGAAGAAATAATTGTACCGAAAAGCACATAAATAAGCACAATAAAAAAACCATAAAGCAAAGCTAGGGAAATCCCCTTTTTCTGTTTCGTGAAAAAAGTAACTGTCATGGGTATGATAGGGTATACACACGGAGTAAATAGAGCAGTGAGACCACCAAAAAAAGAAAGTATAAAAAAACCCCAAAGAGACTCTTTATTGTTTGAGGTTTGTGGTTTACTATTTGCTGATACGATACTATTTTCGCTCAAATTTAGTATTTTTTCATTTTCAACACCTTTAAGAATCTTGCTAGAATCAGTATTTTCTATTGTTGGTAGAGGTGTATTCAATTCATTTAAATTTTTTTTTACTTCTATTTTTACGGGTGAATCTGCCGCTTTTGAATCAAAAGTGAAAGCAAAAGGTCCTGAAACGGGCACACAGCGACCATCGATATCGGTGCAAATTTGGCCGTCATAAGCACCCTCTATTTTGGCATTATCAACCAACAATTTTACTTTGTGTTTGAAAAGAGCATTATCATGAAAAAATCTCACTTTTCCCTCAAAAATATCATCATATTTTTCTAAATCACCAATTGCTTTTAAAGTGCCAATTAGCTCATAATCAGCGGATTTTTTAAACTCAACAGTGGTCATGAGAGGTCCTGGATCAATAATATAATTGTTAGAAAATAAATGCCAACCTTTTTGAATATTTGCTTTGAAAATCAAATCAACTGTTTCTCCTGCTTTGGCATTAGGTTTTGAAGTTGAAAATTGCCAAGTGATTGGCCTTTCTATTTGAGCGGTTAGGCTATTTCCAAAAAATAAAATCGTAATTAAAACTATTAATTTTTTATGCATTGAATGTTTGTTTATTCCTTTTGTCTGAATCAGGATTTTCAAGATTATTTGATTTTTAGGATTTTTTTTCCTATAAATATAAAATTCTCAATTTCTGAAAATTCTTTTAAGGCATTTTTTATCTATAAATTTTTTTAAATTGTAAGCTTGTATTTCCAAAATTAATCAAAAGTCCAATTGGTAAATTATAGGCTTTAACATAGTTTTTTGCTTGTGCCAAAT
>JANMZR010000432.1:0-11088 GCA_031383555.1 Cytophagaceae bacterium
AATAGCAGGATGCCACTAGCAATAATAACCATCTAAACCTTGGATTTAAGGCATAATAAGTTAATGAAACCGCAATAAAAAATATAATAAATTGAAATGAGTTAAATATCATTTTTATAACAAATCGGAATAATAGCTCAAAGATACCATTTTATAAAAAGTCTTACGAATGAACGCTTTGGAATGAGTGGATAAATCACCAGTTTTGCAAAATAGGTTTTTTCTTAATACCCTCAATTTCAATATAATAATTAGTAAGAATACGCTCAAAACTGTTTGATTTTTTTTCTAAAATATTAATAAAATAATTACCAGTTTCAATTTCCTCAAGTGGAATTGTTACAGTAAACCCCTTCCCATAATACCTCCCATTTTTAAAAAAAAACTGTTTTTTATTATTTAAACGTTCTTGATTTGTGGCAAAAATATAACTTTTATTTTCAGAAGAAACTTCCAAATAGACTCCATTACTAGGCGATGATTCATCAATATGAAAGTCTTTATTTTGAATATTGATCGCAACGCTATCCATTAAAACTTTCCCTAAAATATATGTTTTTGGGGTCAGATCCATAGCCGGTGCAATATCTAGAAAAGTATTTTTATAGTTAAATAATGAAGTTGATGCCTTAGGCAAACTAATTTCTCCCTTGTGCCAGCCATTGTAAAAACTTGCGATTTCGGCTTTATGGTAATTTTTAATTTCACCAATTGAATAAAAATAGCTAATGCAATAAGTATAAACTGATAAAAAAGTAAAAGCCAAGAACACAAAGGTTTTACCAAAATATCGGTACTTTATAATGAGCAATAGGTACAAACTACAAATAATTATAATAGAATAAATTTTGTAGCGGCTTACCAAAAATACGTAAAAGCCATATTGAATGCGTGATAATGTTGTAACAGCGCATGTGGCCAATACAAATAGTAAAATTGAACCAAAAAAAATCAAATTTTTGTTATTGGAAAACCTCCATTTTTTTGGTTCAAAATACATTTGAAGCCAAATTACTATAAAAGCAAAGCCAATAATTAAACCTGTTATAAGAGTTGTCAAAACTCGTTTATCAATATTTTGAGTAAAATTCAGATCTGCAATTGAGCCGAAATTCACAAAAGTAGCTTTGAAATTTAAAAGTAAATTAGAGAGGTCAATTGGCTGACTATCAGGTGGTTTTTGGTAAAAAACAAAGTAAACTAACAATACGAAGGAGCTGAGAATCGAAAATTTGATTAAATTCTTATAGTTGCCCGAAAAAACGAAAGCTAATAGTCCAACCATGGGCACAAATAAAACTCCATTGGCTGATGTAAAGGCCGCCAATGTAAACCATAGATAAGGAATTTTACCATTGGCTATTTGCCAGAATGATAGTAATACAAATAGAACCACCCAAAAATTTTGTACCGAAGCCATTGCCCAATATGTGTTTTCATAGTGAGACAATTGAAATAAAAAGAAACCTATCGGAATTAAATAATTACCTGATAATTGATTTGCTTTTAAGACTTTAAAGAACAAATACAGCATTCCAATAAGTGCAAAACTACCCAACCATTGCATCCATAAAAAATTTATCTGACCACCAATTTGAACAGTGATTAAAGCCATTATTCTTGTGAATGCAATCCTATGTTCATTATGTTGAGCAAATACTAGTCTTAACTTTTCAAAAAAACTACTTGAATTATGTATTTTATCAACAATTGTCCGAATGGCGTAATCATCCCAATGAGGGATATTTTGACCGTAAACATATAAATTATAAAAATATAAATAGATGGGAATCAACACTATAAGCCAAGAAAAACGCTTCAATATATTCCAAATATTTTTCATGGTTTAATACCTATATTTTCTGTTTTCGAAGTCAAAAATCAAAAGTTTTCTTTGTGTAGCCTGTTGATACAAATAAACTTTATTAGGTTCATTGGGTTCAACTCTTTGTATAAAATTAGCAGTTTTAGGCAAATAAATATTGGTTAATTGTGCATCAATTATAGAAACATAATCGTTACGCATTTGAGGGTCGTATTGATCAAAAGGTGTATGGCCTGTATTTGGAAAAATTATGGTATCGCCTGATTTATATTTTTTCGTTAATTCATCCGCTATAAAAATATAAGGATTAGACCTTCTTCCTTCCAAAATATTGTATTTCGAATTTTTATCCAATAATATATCTGTATCGATTTTATAAATATTTATCAAATAAATTCCAAAAATTATCACAAAACCATATGCCAAAAATGATTTGGATTTTAGTAGTTCATTGATACCAATAGCCATAACAATAAATGCGATTGGAAAGCCGAAACTCATATATTTTTGATAAATATTGGCAGTATGGCCCGACTTAACAGAAGTTATAATAGTGATAATTATTGGTAATAAAATTAGAATAAATGAAAATTCCAAATAGCCGTTGTTCCAATTTCTATTTTGTAAATAAAACCTAATTAAATTAAAAACAAACACTATTAAAATAGCTAAATAGATATAATACAGGGGATTAAGTGAAAATACAGGGTAAAATATTCCACAGGCAATTATTCCAAAACCCAAAAAAGAAAGATTCTTTTTTAGCCTACCACAATTTTTTGAAATATCCAAAATCAATAATAGTAAACTCGACAGCACTAGGCAAAATATCAAATTTACCCAACCAGAATACCTTGATAAAATATTATTTGAAAACAAAAAATAATCAGTAAAAATAGGGCCTATTTTACTTTGAATATTGTCATAATTAGCTGCTGTAATAAAGGATATTTCTTTCGCATTTTTTCCTTCACTTTTAATCATATTTAAAAAAATCAAATCTTTCTCTTTGAAAGTCTGAAAGGTATTTCTACCGCTACCTATGGTGAACCAAAGTGCCAAAAAAGAAAAAGTAATGAGGTAGGTAATAACAAATCTTTTTAAAACAATAAAGTTCTTTAAATACCTGATAATCAAAAAGATGAATTGACTAAAAATAAATAAAACTACATAATAATGGCATAAAATTCCAAGCAAAACTGTTAGGCCATAAGAAAAATATAGCCTGAAATTATACTTGTGAACAGCTTCATTTTTAAGTATTTTAAAAAAAAGAAAAGTGGATAAAAAAATAAGAAATATTCCAACTGGGTAGTTACGAACTTGGTGGGAATAAGCTATTAAAAAAGGTTCGATGGCAGCAAAAAAGCTAGCTAAAAGTCCTATTATTGCCGAATTGAGAATGTTTTTACAGAATAAATAAATCAAAAGAATTGTGAGGCAATCAAAAAAAACGCCCATCCATCGCAAGGCACCATCAGATTGCCCAAACATTGACTTCCAAACAAATAAAAGCGAATAATAGGTTGATGAATTACCGTTATCGGTTCTAATTATTGCTTCATCAAAATCAGAAAAGGTAAGCGATTCCCAAAACTGTTTAGGTGTAAAATATTTGGTCTGCAGCCCTCCTTCTGCGTTTCGTTTGAATATTTCAGGTTGTGTGGCACCTTCTGCCGACACCCCATTCACTACCATTAACGAATATTTTTCATCGCCATAAAGCCCAAACTTTCCAATATTTATGGAACGAATTAGGCAAGCAAAGACTATCAATGCTATTAATAAAGAGTTATGAATGAATGTTTTAGGCAAAATAGTATATGAGTTTGGGATTTTGAGAGTTGGTAAGTTTAAAGGTTTGGAAGTTTAAAAAAGTTTAGGAGTTTGGCAGTTTGAAAGTTAAAAAAATTTGTTGACATGGCATTTTTTTCTAATTTCTAATTTAATTTATCACTTTTTCTTAATCGTAAACTCCACCCTCCTATTTTTCATTCGGGTTGTTTCTGATTCGTTACTAAATAGTGCTTTGGAGCCACCCCATGCTTTAGTTGTTATTCTATTTCCAGCAATTCCTTTGGATACCAAATATTTTTTTACCTCATTTACACGACTTTCTGAAAGCTTAATATTTTGATTCCAATCGCCCTGGTTATCCGTATGGCCATCCAAATGAATTTCTATATTTTTATTTTCCTGCATCATTTCGGCCATTTTATCTAATTCTTGATACGATTCTACCAATAATTCATAGCTGCTTTGCTTAAACACTACTTCTTTCAGTTGAGCTTTTTGACCTGCTTCAATTGGCATCAGATTAATATTCCTTTTTATTTCTCGATATTTTATGTCTTTTGATAAATCGAGTGACTCGTTTATCGATAAAAAGCCAGACTGTTTTGCAAAAAGAACATACTTCTTTTTTAATGGCAAAATCATTTTATAATCGCCTGTCAAAGGCGAATAATCGATTTTAATGGAGTCAGATTTTTCGCCTAATACATTAGCAAAAACTGTAGCAGACATTGGTTTATTTGTTACAGAATTCAAAACTGAACCTGACACTATTGCCACTGGATCGGGCTGGGCAGCTTCAGGAAGTTTAATTCTAAAAATATCCTCAAGCCCAAATGACTCATTTTGCGAGCATAAATAAGCGAAATCGCCCGATGCAGGAATAGTGAAGTAGCCGTCCCAACCTGATGAATTAATGGTAGGTCCCAAATTAATTGGTTCCGACCATTTTGTCCAAGTTTCATCTAAACGACGACTAATAAAAATATCATTATCGCCATATCCGGCGTGACCTTTAGTTGAAAAATACAACGCCTTATTATCACTGGCTAAAAACGGGGTGAACTCATCTTCAGCAGTATTAACTACATTACCTAAACTTTTAGGCTCTGACCAAACACTATCTGGTTGCAAAAATGAAACATAAAGGTCTTTCGCTCCACGAGTGTCACGCCTATGAGCCGTCATTATAAGCACTTTACCGTTTCCTCCTATCGCAAATTCAGTATATTGACTATAATTTACATAATTCTTAATTTTCATTTGCTTGGGGTAGCTCCAACTATTTGTACCCCGCTTTGAAACCGACATTCCCTTTTCCATGGAACCATCCTTGTTATATACGTTAATCAAAAATAAAGTCCGTCCATCTCCCGAAATAGAACAAGCAGCGTTATTATCGTCATTATTAACAGGACTACCCAGATTAACTGCCGTTTGCCACTGGTTTCCAATGTAAGCAGAAGTCCAAATATCCTGCTTTTTATCTTTACCCAGATTATCGGGATGGTCCCATCGGGTGAAATAGATGTTTTTACCATCTGGAGAAATCACAGGAGCTACATCATGGGTTTTTGAGTTGACCGATTTACCTAAGTTTTCTTTTATAGCAACTATCAAATCTGATTTTGAAACATTTATTTTTGCTTCAAAAGGCTCGCTGTCAGCACTAATACCAATAGCATCAATTTGATTATTACCTTTAACTCGTGCAGTATTCAATACTATTTTTAGGTCTTTCAGCAAATAATCAGTTGGCTTATCCAAAATAATATTTAACATTTTGCCAATTTCTTTACTTGGATTTTTATTTTCAGAAAAAATCAAATTCTCCCCCCCCTTACTATCAATCCCATACACATGAATGATACAGCCTTGACCAAAATTTTCGGCTATGGCAATTTGTCGTACAGCCATTAAGGTATCAAAGCTAACTGTAATAAAATCATCATTTTTATTGTCGGCAATGGCAGGTTGCCAAGCACATACACTTGTGCCAAAAGCTGGCAGTTTGCTTGGTGTACCTAAAACTTGACTTGCTGAATATTCACTTGCTTGATTGGGAATGGAATATTGCGATGAAAAGCCAACCACACGTGCGGCCCATCTCATTTTCTGTCCGAAAGAATCGATACAAATTATTGATAATGAAATACTTAGTAAAAAAAATAGAAACCTCAAGATCAATAGTATTTAAATATTTTTAAGAGAATTTATAGTTTCTAAAGGATTAGCTGCACTAAAAACGAAATTACCCGCTACTAATATATTAGCACCAGCATTTTTTAATCTAATTGCATTTTCAGCATTTACTCCACCATCTATTTCAATTAATGTTTTTAATCCCTTTTCCTCAATCATTTTTCGCAAATTTTGGGTTTTATTTATGGTATTCTCAATGAATTTTTGCCCACCAAAACCAGGATTAACCGACATTAAAAGCACGAAATCAACTTCAGGTAAAATATCATCCAAAACAGAAATCGGCGTTGCAGGATTTAGCACCACGCCCGCCTTACAACCCAACTCTTTTATCCGATTGATTGTTCGGTTAAGATGAGGACAGGCTTCATAATGAACTGATATACAGTCGGCTCCAGCATTTTTATAAGCTTCCAAATATAAATCTGGATTCGAAATCATCAAATGCACATCTATTGGTTTCTTGAAACTTCTTCTACAAGCCTCCAAAACCGGAATCCCAAAACTGATATTTGGCACAAAATGACCATCCATCACATCAAAATGAAGCCAATCTGCATTTGATTTTTCAACCGTTTGAAGGTCAGGCAATAAATTAGCGAAATTGGCTGCAAGCAAGGAAGGTGCTATTAAAAAAGTATTCATGATGCAAAGATAATCAAAATAGAAATGTGATGTTTGTTGTTTTTGGTTTGTGCTTTATAGATAAGTTATTTGGGAATATGCCTCATCTTTTAAACTCTTAAACCTCCAAACTTTCAAACTATTCAATTATTTTTGTAAATAAACCTTTATTTTCTACAAATATGCCTGCCAATATTCGAATAGCGGAACTTACTGAAAAAATAAATCACTATAATCTTCAATACTACCAAAATAGTGTTTCTGAAGTTGATGACTATACTTTTGATAAATTATTGGAGGAACTCATTAAATTGGAGGCCGAAAATCCAGAACTGAAATTACCAGATTCGCCTACTTTGCGAGTGGGTGGTACAATCAATAAAGAATTCGCTTCCATTGTCCATAAATATCCAATGCTTTCATTGGGAAATACTTACTCTGAACAAGAATTAATTGACTTTGACGAACGTGTACAAAAAGGTCTTTTGGGCAAACCATATGAATATATTTGTGAGTTAAAGTTTGACGGGGTTGCGCTTTCAATTACTTATGAAAACGGTCTTTTGGTGCGTGGGGTCACTCGTGGCGATGGCACAAAAGGAGATGATATTACAGATAATGTTAAGACAATCAGAACTTTACCATTAAGAATCAACTCAAAAAATATACCTAAAAATTTCGAAGTGCGTGGCGAAGGATTTATGCCTTATTCCGTTTTTAATAGAATAAATCAAGAAAAAGAAGAACTAGGCGAGCAATTATTGGCTAATCCACGAAATGCAGCCTCAGGTACTTTTAAGCAGCAAGATTCCTCCGCTGTAGCCGAACGCAATTTAGACTGCTATATTTACTCCTATTTATCTGATAATGAAGACTTTACTACCCATGAACAAAGTTTAATTACACTTTCAAGTTGGGGATTTAATATTTCAAATTCATGGAAAAAATGCAATTCTATCCAACAATGTTTTGAGTTTATAAATTTCTGGGAAACAAAGCGACATGACTTACCCTTAAATACCGATGGAATTGTAATTAAAATTAATAATTATGAGCAGCAACGTGAGCTAGGTTTTACGGCTAAAAGTCCCCGTTGGGCTATAGCTTTCAAATATAAAGCGGAAAACAAATCGACATTATTAAAAGGAATTAGCTACCAAGTGGGTCGTACAGGTGCTATTACTCCAGTTGCAGATTTAGAACCTGTACAATTGGCAGGCACAACAGTAAAGAGGGCATCGTTACATAACGCCAATGAAATTGAAAGGCTTGACTTGTATGAGGGCGATTATGTATGTGTAGAAAAAGGGGGAGAAATTATCCCTAAAATTACTTCTGTTGATTTATCAAAAAGAAAAGAAGGCTCAAAACCTTATAAATATATTACCCAATGCCCTGAATGTCAGACAGATCTTGTTAGAAAAGAAGGTGAAGCGAATCATTATTGCCCCAATGAAAAAGGTTGCCCTACTCAGATAAAAGGCAAATTAGAGCATTTTATTCATCGAAAAGCAATGAATATCGATAGCTTGGGAGAAGGGAAAATTGAATTGCTTTTTGATAAAAATTTGGTGAGAAATCCTGCGGATTTATATGATTTAAAATATGAACAATTGTTTGGCCTTGAAAAAACAATCCTTGACGAAGAAACAGGCAAATCGAAAAAGATTGGATTCAAAGAAAAAACAGTTGAAAACATATTGAAAGCTCTTGAAGAATCGAAAAAGATTCCTTTCAAATTTGTGCTTTTTGGCTTGGGAATAAGGTTTGTGGGTGCTACTGTCGCTGAAAAGCTGGCCAATCATTTTAAAACAATTGAAAACTTGGCCAATGCGTCATTAGAAGACCTCCTTTCGGTAGCAGAAATAGGCGAGAGAATAGCTCAATCAGTTATTGACTATTTTGCAGATCCAGAAAATATCCAAATAATCGAGCGATTAAAAGCGGCTGGCCTTCAATTAACAGCCATTGAGGAAGATTTTGTACAAGAATCGAACCTTTTAGAAGGAAAATCATTTCTTTATACAGGAACATTCGTTAATTTTGGAAGAGAGGAGCTTGAAGCAAAGATTGAAGCCAATGGAGGAAGATTTGTTTCCGGCGTTAGTTCAAAGCTTGATTATCTCATAGTAGGAGAAAAAGCAGGTGCTTCAAAACTCGACAAAGCCAACAAGCTGGGTGTGAAAATGATAAGTGAGGAAGAGTTTATTGCGATGTTGGAAAAGTAAAAATAGGCAAGGAGGCAATAGTCAATAATATTAAAAAAATAAACAAATAAATCAATTTTCATATAAATAAAGACAATAAGCTGATTAGCCAAATAGCGTACAAGTTTAATAATACTCTTTGACTAATTTTACTCTTTGCCTATTTCAAAAAAATGAGACCAAAATTTCATGGCGTAGCGCCAGCTTTAGTAACTCCAATGCATGCCGATGGCAGCCTTGACTTTGATGGATTGAAAAAATTAATTGCCCATGTAACTGAAGGTGGGGTCGACTATTTAGTAGTAAATGGTACAACTGGCGAGTCTGCAACTACTTCATTATCAGAGAAAAGGCAAATCTTAGATTTCGTAAAAGAAAATAATTATAAAAATTTAGATTTAGTTTATGGCCTAGGCGGTAATGATACATCCAAAATAGTAAGGCAAGTGAAGGAAACTGACTTAAGTGGTGTTTCAGCTATACTTTCGGTATGCCCTTATTATAACAAACCATCATCACGTGGGGTTATTGCTCACTTTCAGGCCATAGCCGATGCATCACCCTTACCTATAATTTTGTACAATATCCCTGGGCGAACTGGCATCAATATGTCATCGGCAACAACCCTTAAATTGGCCGAACACCCAAACATTATTGGTATAAAAGAGGCCTCATGCATAATTGAGCAAGTAATGGAAATTGAACGAGACAAGCCAGAAGATTTCCTAATTATTTCTGGTGACGATGTACAAGGAATTCCTATAATTGTTAACGGTGGAGTGGGCGTTATGTCTGTGATAGCCAATGCGATACCTACTAAATTCACCCAAATGATTCATGCAGCTTTAGACGGAAATCTGAAAGAAGCCAACCAACATTTAAAATCATTTTTGGCCATTGATCCTTTACTCTATGAAGAAGGAAATCCCGTTGGCGTAAAAACTATTCTAAAAATATTAGGCATTTGTAGCAATGATGTTCGCTTACCTGTATTTAAAGCCTCCGATGAATTGGTTGAGAAAATTCGGGCAACGTTACTTGCCGACCGATTAATATAAATGGTTAAAGGGTTGTATGGTTAAATTGTTTAAATGGTTAAATATTTATCAGAGTGAAATTTCAATATTTTAACATATCAACAATACAACAATTTAACAATAAAACAATACAACAATTTAACAATGCAACAATTTAACAATACTAAACAATGTTCGTACACGTAGTAAACTTTTACTTAAAAAAAGGGCTTTCGGAAGCCGAAAGAGCACAATTTGTAGCTGGAGTGAAAACTTTGGGCACCGTTGAAACTGTTAGAACTTTCAATTTGGGTACACCAGCCGATACCGATAGGCCTGTAATTGACAAGTCCTATGATTATTGCTTATTAACAACATTCGATGATATTGTAGGCCATGACTTCTACCAAGAAGTACCTGTACACTTAAAATTTATCGATGATTGCAAACACCTTTGGGAAAAAGTGGTAATATTTGATTCGGAGTCGGTTTAGGGAATTTTGTTAATAAGTTAATTCGTAAATATGGCAAATTATATTAGTAACGTTTTGATAATCAGCTTTTTTGCAGTAATAATTTCTTGCAAAAAACCTTTGCAAACTAGCTCTTACTATGAAACTAATTTTGCGACAGGTCAAACAGCTCAGCGAAATGGCATTGCCTTGCCCCAAATGAAAGAAAAATATCCAATAGATGTATTCTTTAAACCCGAAAAACCAAGCTTTGAGGTGGAATCTATTCAAGAAGTAAGCCTGAATGAGGAAGATTTTGATCCGAAAAGTTTACAAATTGTAAAAGACAGAATGGTACTTAGAGGGCAATCGGCCGACCAGAAAAAAGTTTTGATAGCAGCTTTAATTGAAAAAGCCGAAAACCTAGGGGCGAGTTGCCTTTATGATGTAAATTATAAATATTATACTTCAAAAACATCATCAGGCTATACAATTAGCGGTATAGCAGGTAAATACAGTTTGAATAACTTAAAAAATTAAGCAAATTAACCAAAGATTTCGCTTAAAATAGTAGAAAATTTTAAACAAATTTGAATAAACTTTGTCGGTCAAATTTATTATAAAAATGGAAAAATTGAATCACTGAGCCAATTTTGTGATTTAATTAAAAATGATCCTTTACTTCTTGAATTCTTCTCCGGAAAGTTTTAAAAAAAAACGAATTCGACTTTTTTATAAGTAATATCTGTGTTTTTACCTGGAAAAGAAAAAATAGGTAATAATACGCTTGATTTTATTTAAAAATAATTTCAACTTTATACTTTATTTAAACCCAGATTACGCATTAGGTATTGTAGTGAAGGAAAATCAGGCAAAAAGAAAGCAACACACGGAAAAAATTTACCGGAACAATAGCCATAGCTATTGTGAGGATACATTTTTGAGTATGGAAGCTTTATTGAAGACTG
>JANMZR010000439.1:0-3440 GCA_031383555.1 Cytophagaceae bacterium
ATTTACCCAAAATTTGGTCGCATTTAAAAAACTAAAAACACCTATTTATGCCTTTAATATATTTATGCTTGGGGAATTAAAATTAGTTGGCCCAAAAATAAACGAGCCTGCCATATTAGATTATGTTGAAAAAGTAATGGCACGACTTAGCCAAACCGATACTAAAACAATCATTTGGGGCTCAGGTGGCTCCAGACGATTACCAGATGGTTTTGATAGAAAAATAGCTACTGAACAATTTATATATATTGCAAAAAAAATTACCAAAATTGCAAAAAAACATGGAATTACACTCATTTTGGAAAGCTTAAATACAACAGAATGCAATTTTATTACCACAGTGAAAGATGCCCTTTATGTAGTAAAAAGGGTAAACAAACCAAATTTGAGATTGAATGTGGATATCTATCATATGATGAAAGACAACGAGGGGCCTGCAATAATTGCTAAAACAAAGAAATATATTAAGCATGTGGAAATTGCTGAACGAGAAGGCAGAACAGCTCCTGGTGTTGTTGGTACCGATTTTAAGCCCTATTTAATAGAGCTTGCAAAAATAGGTTATCACAATAAAATAGTCATTGAAGGCCGCTGGAAAAATGTTGGCGATATTGGTAAAATGAGTAAAGACTTTTTGCAAAAGCAGGTGGATGAGGTTTGGAAATGATGGTTTGTGGTTTTTGGTTTGTGGATCAAACTTGATAGGCATTTTAGTGATATTTTGACATAATAAACATATAATCAAACACTTAATAGAAAAATATCCACTAATACCTTTGCATTAATTTACTATTTATTGTAACTATATTTTGTGAAAGATTGTCAATAATTTCGACTGAAAAAGGAAACAAGATAAAATAAATAACATAAATCAGGCAAATTACCATTAAAAATATTGCAGAAATGCATACAATTGGCTTTTCTGATTTTGTGGTATTTGGGTTGTTTTGATTTTTCATAATTGTATGGTTTTCAATGTTTGAGTGAAATTTTTTAAAATAAATGCGTAGCAATCCATTTTGCAAAACTCTGCCACCAAGCTGAATGAGAATTGGGTCCCACAATAAATGTGACCGCAATTATTCCTAAAAAAACACCCATTGGAAATGCAGACTTTTTTGCTCTAATATCTACTATCATCCAAACAAGTGATATAATAGCAATACTAAATATCATTGCTGGAATGGCAATATTGGGCGAAAATCCACAAACTGCAATTAAAAAACGACCTAAGCCCGGCCCTAAAATCATTAGGCCAATCGAAGCAAAAAAGCGAAGATGATAGAAAGTTCTCTTTTTGTAATAAATGCCCAAACCATACAAAATACTGATATAAAACATATCAGGTATACCACTAAAGCCCATTCCAGCCAATGCCTCAATTTCGCCTTTTTCAGCAAAATTTCTAAAATAAGCAGCCCTACCAACTAGAAAAAATGAAAGAATTAACAAAGGAAAAATGAAATAAGAAGCCTTTCCAACAATTCTATGCCACTTCATGTTTTTTGTTCTGATAAAAATTGGCTGGGCAATTAACATAAAAATCCATAAAAGCATAATCGCTCCATGAAAATGATGTGCCCAATTAAAGCCTTCAAAATTTGGAAATTTCACCAGATAAGTTCTATAAAAGCCCGCAACACTTATTAGAAGTAGAAATATAAAAAAATAAATTAATCGGTTTGTGATAGTGCTACTTTTGTTTGAATTACTTGTTATTTGATGGGTTGTCATAATGGTTTTAATTAATTTTATTGGTTAACCAAAAATTGAATGAAACAAATTTGAACCTGTTTTTAATCGAAAAAAAACGATAAATGGTGAAAAGCTCGTTTTGTGAGTGAGTAATCCAAAACTGTATGTAAAGCACTTTTTTACGATATAAAAACCATTCCCTCAAAAATATGGTCATTTACCACATAGCCTCTTTAATTTGATTTTATTAGCGTAATTTTAAAAAATGCAAAAATTAATTATGCAAAAAAGTGTTCTTCTAATTATTCTGACATTACTGGTTGGTTTATACAATCTTTTCGCCCAAAAGCCAATTGAAATCAACGGCCAACCCAATTGGGAAAAGGCTTTGGACATATCAGATAATTGCCATATTTATGAAGAAACTTCGGACAAACCATTGACATTTGAAGAGGCGAAGAAACAAAAATTTGTGTTTTTTGATAGCGTTTATAGAAAACAAAAATTCAGTAATAGGCCACTTATAATTCAATGGTTGCGATTCACCGTAAAAAATACTTCATTTACCGACACATTAAATTTAGGTTTAAATACGGTTCATGTATTAACGAGCTTATATACAACAGATAAACTTATTGCAAAAAGTGGCGCCTACGAGAAAAACCTAAATAATAAAAACAATCCAAGTTTAACTCATCGGCTAATTTTACCAATAACTGTTGCTCCTTTTTCGACCACTACATTTTGGTTAAGAACCGAAGATCGGCAAAACCAATTGATACCACCTCAAATGCTTTTGCAAACACAATATGTGACAATAAAGGAAGAACTAAAAAGCACTTTCGAAGCAAGATACTTATTTTTGATTTTGGCGATGATTACTGGTTGCTTCTTGTTTATTGGCATTTACGCCTCCTATCATTATTATTTATACCGAAACTCTTCTTTTTTCTGGTACATTTTATATACCATTGCAGCCGTTTTTTCAGGTTTACATTGGATGGATATTAGGTTGGGAATGAACCTTTTTCCTCTATTAATTAATGATATTATTTTTTCAATTTTCCTCTACCTAATCCCTGTCTTGTACAGTTTTTTTATCGGGAATATGTTAGAATTCCCAATCCATTTTAAAAAAGGTTGGCTTTTGGTAAAAATTTTAGTTATTGTTTGCCTATTTCAAATGATTTTAGAATTTACAGAAGTGCGTTTTAGTTGGTTCCCATTCCCCAATTATTATGGTACTTTTCTGTCACCTTTTTCAATAATAATCCTGAATATAATATTGGCCACTCTAGCGGCAAAAAGCAAAAGCAAGCTGAAATGGTTCTTGTTTATGGGGCCAATTAGTTTGATAATATTTTGGTGCCTTCCTATTATAGTGCCACTAGCTCCCCCAACGGACATGAAACCGGAATTATTTTTTGTGATTCAACAATTTTATTTTGATTGATTAATTCTATGGTTTTGTTTTCTAACGCAGTTTCTAATTGCTGAGCCTGCTTTTCCTGAATCCGATTTCTTTCTACAAATACTAATTTACTTTGATAGCTCAAAGCAAAAGTGAAACAAATACCTTCAAACAATAAGCCTAATAATAGGAAAACAATTGGGAAATTTATCACCAAAAATAATTCCGGTTTCATGTCCGTTGGGGGAGCTAGTGGCACTATAATAGGAAGGCACCAAAATATTATCAAACTAATTGGCCCCATAAACAAGAACCATTTCAGCTTGCTTTTGCT
>JANMZR010000444.1:0-2749 GCA_031383555.1 Cytophagaceae bacterium
CAAGCTCAATGCTTTTTCAATATATTCTGGTTCATTTTTTGAAATAGAATAAGCAACTAATATAGGCGCAACTGCATTAATTAAAATATTGTCTATGGTCGATTCTCCAATTCCCTTTTGTATTTCACTACTACTTTCGCCAAAGTTATACCTTGATTCCCAATAAGTTGTGGGTTTAGTTTTAAACATTCTTTTCAATATTTCAATGTCATCAAACAAAAGAAAATAGGAGAAAAGACTTTTTGTATTTTGAATAATTTGTGCAAATTGTGAAATTCTAACTGTTGGAAAATTAGAGGGCCGAAGTCTCATATATTTCCATTCATGCCTAGCAATTTGATGTGTTATTCCATATTTTGCCTTTATAAATCTATATTCCTTTTCCAATGAATCACTATATTCATCAATTGGATTTTCAAGAAAACCTGCAGCGCCAAAAAGTATTGCCTCTATTGAATTGAGACTGTTGCTATGTTTTTGCAATATTTTCAGAGGAACTAATTGCGTTAGGCGTTCAAAAGGAAGAGAATTGAGCCCAAAACCCATAGTTTTACCTAGCATTTGATAGGTTGTTTCTTCCCAATTTCCATTATTTGTATTTAACATTTTTAGCACCAAATCAGCCTTTCTTTCAAGTCGATTTACCAATATTTTTTCAAGCATTAGCATTTTTGTTATGCTGCTTACTTTTTGAAATTGCGAGTAACAAGGTATACTTGCAGGATTATTCATTAAGGCCTGATAATCATACAATAACTTAGTATTTACTATATTTTTCAAGCTTAAAGTCGGAATTTCTTGACCGTTGTTCCTTCTAATTTCATGGTCTATTTCCCAAACTATGTGCAATATTACATTGTCATAAGCCAAATTTTGGTCATGTTTATGGGCTTGCCAATCTGATGAATTAATGTGAATTTCAATATTACCAGCCCAAATGATTTCGTTGATTTTTATTTTCGCCTCTAAAAAATCTGGGCCAGCATTTGTATTGAGTTGGCCAATTTGTATTATTTGTAGTTTTTCGCCTCCATCTATTGTTAGATTTTGAGATTCAAATCGTTGAAATTGCCAAATATAGTGAAGTAATTTCTCAGAAATAATTGGATTTTGGTTCATTGTTTTTTGGTATTATTTCAAATACAATTCAAGATATTTTTCCATTTCCAACTGTACTTTTCCAGCCTCTAATCCTGCTTTTAGAGCAAAATCCAGACCATTTGAAGCATATATTATTGCCCTAGATGAATTGACCAACAAGCCACAAGAGCTATTCATACCAAATTTTGAAACTTCCTCCAAGCTGCCTCCTTGTGCACCAACTCCGGGAACTAATAGAAAATTATCTGGTACTATTGCTCTCACTTTCAGTAACATATCAGCTCTAGTGGCTCCAATTACATACATAAGGTTTTGGTCGGTTCCCCATTGTTTGGAGGTTTGGAGTACTTTTTCGAAAAGCTGTAAACCCACCCTGCCGACTGCGTCAGGCACCCCTCCCAAGAGGGGATTGCCCACCACGCCGACTTTATCTACAAGGCCGCTATGTAGGGTAATATTTTGAAAGTCGGCACTACCTTCATTGGAAGTTAGCGCTAAAAGTATCACCCATTTATCTTCATATTTTAAGAAAGGTAACACAGAATCAGACCCCATATAGGGTGCCACGGTAACTGAGTCGAAACTTAAACCTGACGAATTTTTATCGAAAAAAGTTTTAGCATAAAGGTCAGATGTATTACCAATATCGCCTCTTTTAGCATCGGCGATTGTGAAGCAATGTTTAGGGATGTAATTAACAGTTTTTTGAAGCGACTCCCAACCAGCTGGCCCCAATGCCTCATAAAAAGCAATATTAGGTTTGTAGGCAACTGCATATTTTTCTGTCGCATCAATAATTTGCCGATTAAATTCAAAAATTGGGTCTTTTTCTTTACGTAAATATTGTGGAATTTTATTGAGGTCGGTGTCCAAACCAACGCATAAATACGACTTCTTTTTTATTATATTTTCAAATAGATTTTGCTTATTCATTCGAGCTCAAACTTAGATTTTAATTTTGCTCAAAACTACGTTTTTTTGTTTGAATTTTATAGCTTTCGTCATTCCTAAAGTATATTTACATTTTATTTTGCTCTTTTAGCAGATTTATATTTGATTTATTACCTAATTAATTACGATTTAATGCAGTTTAAATTAACCAAAATTCAAGGGCTAATTGAAATTTTCCCAAAGCTTTGGGGCGATTCCAGAGGCGTATTTTTTGAATCATTTCGTGAAGATTTGATGGCAAAGAACGACATCGATTTAAAATTTGTGCAGGATAATCAATCTTTTTCTGAAAAAGGAGTTTTACGTGGGCTACATATGCAATATACGCCTCATATGCAGGGCAAATTGGTACGGGTTATAGCTGGAAAAGTATTGGATGTGGTGGTTGATATTAGGAAAAATTCTCCAACTTTTGGCCAGCATGAAAAGTTTGTTTTGGATGCCGAAAGAAATAATATGGTTTACGTGCCGCCAGGATTTTTGCATGGTTTCCTTACACTTGAAGACGCTATCTTTTCTTATAAGTGCACCGATTATTACAACAAAGCTTGTGAAGGAGGGGTGAAGTTTGATGATAAATCTTTAGGAATCGACTGGGGAATTACCAACCCAAAAGTATCAGAAAAAGATATGGGTTTGATTGGGTTTGAGGAATTTGTTAAGGGGTTGAAATTTTTTTAGAATAGGTATTTTGAGC
>JANMZR010000041.1:0-1917 GCA_031383555.1 Cytophagaceae bacterium
ACTAAAATCATTAAAAAACCATTAAAAACAAGATTTTAGTAGTTTTTTGGTTTGTTTTATTTACAATCTTTAAATTTTGATATTTCAGTTAGATCATTTTTTTAATTTATTACTGTTCGCATTTGGTTGAAACTAAATGCGAATTGAATAGGAAATCCTTGAAAATACTAATGACCTAATCAACAAGCCTTCAGTTTTAAATGCAGGCAAACAAACCTCTTAGTTTTCATTGTTTATCCAATTTGGGGATTCGCATTTTATTAAATGCATTTCATCACTTATTTTCTGATTTGCATCTACTGTTAAGTGAATATGACAATGATCTGAATATCCGCTTATTTGGTCAATGAAAATACCTTTTTTCATGGCTAATGTTTTTTAATAGGTAACCATATTTTCATTTTAATATCTCGAGATCTTAATGCAGGATTTCGTTATTTAGTGCTCCAATAACAAGGCAGCTATACTTTTTCTAAAGGCATTTTTTAATTTTTTAAACCGAAATAATACACCAAGGCCTCGATCATTTCAGCTTTTGAAATGGAAATATCATAGTCGCAAGCCCCAATTCCGTTTAATAATGAAAACAAAATAAGGTCTCCTTTATTCTTTTTATCTTGGAAGGTAAGGTTTATTATATTTTCAAAATCAAGATTGTCAATTTTTGCAAAACTATAGTTTGATAAAATATAATCTTGAATTTGTATAAGTTCATTTTTTGTTAACTTATTCATTTTAAATGCCAGAAATGCCTCACAGATCATGCCAATTGCAATGGCTTCACCATGCAATAAATGCTGGGCCGTTCCTAAGAAAAAGGTTTCAATAGCATGGCCAATAGTATGCCCGAAATTTAGAATTTTTCTAATGCCCTTTTCAGTTGGATCTGACTCAGTTATTTTCGATTTAATGGCTACTGAATGCCTAATTAATTCTTCCCAATTTTGATTTTCGAAACTATTTTTTATTAAAATATTCCACATTGTAAGGTCAGCAATTAAGCAATGTTTTATAACTTCCGCAAAACCAGACCGTAATTCTGATATTGGCAAAGTAGCTAAAAATGTGGAATCTATCAATACCCTATTTGGCACTTTGAAAACACCAATATGATTTTTAAATGCTTGAAAATCAACGCCTAACTTTCCACCCACACTTGCATCTACCTGTGATAATAATGTAGTTGGTATTTGTATAAAATCAATTCCTCTTTTGTAGGTAGCAGCACAAAAGCCTCCCATGTCACCAATTACCCCACCACCTAAGTTTATAAGCAAGGCATGTCGATCTAATTTGGCATCAGTCATAGCCGCCCAAATTAACAAACAAGTTGCAATAGTTTTATTTCTTTCACCTGCTTCAATTATAAATATTTCATGCATACCAATTGCCCTCTCAACTTTTGAGTAACAATTTTTTTTGGTGTTTTCATCAACAATTACGAATACTTTAGTGTAAGTGGTTTCATTTAAATACTTTGATAGCAGTTCATTAATGTTACCTATTTCAATTTTATTCATTTGGCGTTTTTTTTTACAAAATTAGCCATTTAGCGATAAATCATTAATTTAATTATTACAATTATTTTTTATTTCTAAATATTTGTAAAATCATAGTTGTTATTAAAGTTTCGATAATAGGTTAATTGTATATAATGCCCTAATCAAATACATTTGGTTTTAACCAATTGAAAATATTAATAGGCTCCAGTTAAAACTCGAGTCCTTTTGGTTAGGTCAGTACTAACATTAAGCTTATTCTTAAAGGCTTTGTTTAAGTGAATACATGATAAAAACGACTGCAAAAAGACCCCTTCCGTCATTCGGCTTTGCCAGAATGCCACCTTCCCAAGGGAAGGATTGGCCAAATCCCCTCCTTGGAGGGGTGCCTGACGCAGTCGGCGGGGTGGGTTTTGCA
>JANMZR010000081.1:0-3856 GCA_031383555.1 Cytophagaceae bacterium
ATCCTGTTACCCAATTAAATATTAATTTTTTAAAAAAAAGTACAAGAAGAGATAAGTTGAAATATCAGTTTTTGTTGGAAAAAGTGAAGTAATTTATTATTCTTATTTCGAAAACAATTTATTGAAAGATTTTTATTATGTAATAATTAAAACTAAACTAAACTAAATGCAAATCGATCTCCGTTCCGATACCGTAACAAAACCTACTCCTGAAATGCTAGAAGCCATGTTTTTAGCCAAATTGGGGGATGATGTTTTTGGTGATGACCCAACTGTAATTGCGCTTGAAGAAAAGACCGCTCAACTTTTTGGAATGGAGGCTGCCCTTTTTTGTGCTTCTGGTACCATGACCAACCAAATAGCCATAAATGTGCATTGCAAGGCTGGTGATGAGATCATTTGTGATGAAATGTCACATATTTATTTATACGAAGGTGGTGGAACTATGGCCAATTCACATGCCTCAGTTAATCTTTTGAAAGGTAATTTAGGCAGAATTTCAGCCGAGCACGTTTTGGAAAGCATCAATCCTGACAATATTCACTACCCGATTACACGCATGGTTTCTTTGGAAAATACTATGAATAAAGGTGGTGGGGCTATTTATGATTTTGAAGAAATAAAGAAAATAAGAAAAGTTTGTAATGAAAACGGATTGATTTTACATTTGGATGGCGCCCGATTGGCCAATGCAATTGTGGAAACCAATCAATCTTTTCATGATTTTGGGCAGGTATTTGAATCAATTTCACTTTGCCTTTCAAAAGGCTTAGGCGCTCCTGTTGGGTCATTACTTTTGGGTAAAAAGGATTTCATTAAACAGGCTCGCAGAGTTCGAAAGCGCTTCGGTGGCGGCTGGCGACAAGCTGGTTTTTTAGCCGCTGCTGGAATATATGCGCTTGATAATCATGTAGATAGGTTAAAAGAAGACCATGCTCGTGCGAAAGAACTAGCTAAAATTATCTCCTCAAAACCAGAAGTGATAGATATTTTGCCTGTGGAAACTAATATTGTAATTTTTCAATTAGCAAAGGGCTTATTGTCATTTGATTATGTTGAGAATTTAAGGCAAAAAGGAATTTTAGCAGCTACTTTTGGTAAGGATAAAGTAAGGTTTGTAACACATTTGGACTTTGGAGATGCAGAATTGGAGGAATTTAGAACGGTTTACTAATTTTATTCAGAAAATTTACTTGCCTCCCAGCCAATCATTGCCCGTTTGCGTACACTTCCCCAGCGATAATTACCTGAAGTGCCAACTTTTTGTATTACCCTATGGCATGGAATTATAAAGGCAATATGGTTGGCACCAATGGCTGAACCTACTGCACGTTGGGCGGTAATTTGCCCAATTTCTGTAGCAATATCCTCATAGCAAGCTAATTGGCCAATTTGTAATTTCAATAAAGCTTCCCAAACTTTTATCTGAAAGTTGGTACCACGGAGTAATAATTGAATTGGTTTTTGGCCTATATTTTTTTCATCTAATGAAAAAACTTCATCAATTATCAGCTGAGTAATCTCTTCATTTTTAATATAATCTGCTTCAGGGAATTCATTTTTCAGCCTAATTATTTCATCGATTTCAGTACCATTTTCAATGAACGACATTTCTAATATTCCTTTTTCGGTTGTGAAAAGTGCACAAAGGCCAAAGGGGGTTTCATGAAATCCATAATTGATTGTCAACCCCAAGCCTTTTTTCTTGTATTCACCAGGGCTCATGGCCTCAAATGTTACAAACAAATCATGCAATCGACTCGTGCTTGATAGCCCCAAATCTAATGTTGTTTGAAGAATGTCGTCAGATTTATTAAGTATTATTTTAGCGTATTCTTTGGTTAGAAACCGCATGAATCGTTGTGGTGAAGTACCAGCCCATTTGGTAAACATGCGCTCAAAATGAAACTCAGATAGATTCACAAAATCGGCCATTTGTTTGATGCTGGGCTGGTTTTTAATATTTTGCTCAATAAAATTAATAGCTTTTTCGATTCTTGAATAGTCGATTTCTTGTTGGTTGTCAGTTGCTTGCATTTGAATTTATAATTATTTTCTATGCAAATCTAATCCCTAAAACTTTTAAACCGAATCTGATATTTGCTTTTGTTGTTTTCTATTTTTTTTGTATTCAATTTTTGACATATTTTTACATTTTATATTATACGTTTTTAATTTCACATTATTTTGATTTCAATTCCCACGCCATCCAACTTCTCATTCGCCGAATGCCTTTGGTTTTTAGATAGAAATTATGATGATTGTTTGCATTCTGTAGAGGATAAATTTGTTAGAAAAGTGATTGCTGATGATGAGAATATTGCGTTAATTGAAATAGGAGAATTTGATAATAGACTAACAATCAATATTTTAAAAGGAAATATTTCTGAAAAGCGTGCAGCTGATTTTGTAAAAGAATGGTTTGATTTAGAGCGGGATGTTATCCCTTTTTACAATAAATTGAATAAGGACAAAGATTTTGCATTTATGGCAATAGATTTTAACGGTTTGCGGCTTTTAGGAATTCCTGATGCATTTGAAGCACTTTGTTGGTGTATAATTGGGCAACAGATCAATTTGACTTTTGCTTATACCCTCAAAAGAAGGATTACACAAGCTTTTGGTACAAAAATTGAATTTGAGAATAAAAGCTATTGGTTTTTTCCCGAACCTCAAGTTTTGGCAAGGTTGAAGCCAGAAGATTTAAGAGTTTTTCAGTTTTCTCAAAAAAAGGCTGAGTACTTAATTGAAGTAGCAAATCAATTTGCAAATGGACATATTTCAAAAGAAATTTTATCAAAGCTTTCTACCGAAGAGGCCATTAAAAAATTGACTGCTATTAGGGGAATAGGGGAGTGGACGGCCAATTATTTACTGATGAAATCTCTTCGTCGCATGGAATGTATAACGCATGGAGACGTGGGGCTATTTAATGCTTTGGCCGCAATAAAAGGATATCCTAAACGCCCTGAAAAGCAACAAATTTTAAACCTTTTTGCTGATTTTAAAGGCTGGGAAGCTTATTTAGTATTTTATTTATGGAGAAGTTTGGCGGTGAAAACTCAATAGGGAATTCCCCAATACAACGGCTCCTCAGCATTGATTTTATCCTTTATATGACTAGTGATTATAGCTTGATAGGCTTCTTCGGTAACTTTCTTCCCTTTTAATTTTTTAGGAAAATCCATTTCAGATGTGAGCTTCTTGAAACTTACATTTGTGGCCTCAATATGCATTCCACCTTCATTGACATCTAATTCCAAAATAAGACCAGGAAGGCCATAATTGCGCTCAGGGCCAGCTGGAATGGGAATATCAAGTGCAAACCAAGCTGTGATTTTTTGCATTTTAATAGTGTCCATCCGCACAGCATTCATACAAATATGGCCCGCCACCTCTTTAATATCATTTTTGATTTTCCAGCTTTGTGTTTTCAGAGAATCGTCAATTAAATAGACCTTGCCCAGCATTTCAATAATGTCGTTTTGGGTTTTTTGTTTGTAGTTTTTCCTGATTTCATATTTTTCTTTTTTGAAAGCATATCCATACTTTAGTTCATCCTCAGTTTTTTCATCCGAATCAATATATCTGCTTTCGTTTTCGTTGAAATATAGTGTCTTTTTCATTTTCCATTCGGCATTACTCATGTATTGGTACTCATATTTTTCTCGCCTGATTTTGCTCAAATAATTAAGAGTTCTTATTTTTTTTACCCAATTGTGTGTAACTGTGTAATTTATAACTCCTTCTGTCGACTGTGAAAAGCTTAAATTTGAAAGGAAAAGTGCAAATATTAATATTTTTATAAATTTCATTTTTGTGTTATTTGAAAATTTTTCTAGAAATTATTTTTGCT
>JANMZR010000117.1:0-9103 GCA_031383555.1 Cytophagaceae bacterium
TCCGTGTGCTTGTATTTCATGATTTATACCGCCTTTTAAGTTTTCCGGAGTAGTTGTGGTTACAAAATTATTATTAATCGATTGATTATAAATGATTTGGCTATTGTAATATTTAAAATTGTAACTTATGCCAAAGTAGGCAAAATTGCTAGGGTTAAATTTTTGAAAATACATGCTTACCAAATGAAAGCGCTCAGGAGATAAATTTGGATTTCCTTTTGTAATGTAAAATGGACTGGAATTATTCACAACTGGTTGTAAATCATTTAGTTGTGGAGCATTTAGGCCGTAAATGTAAGATACATTTAAGTAGATATTATTAAAAGCAAAATTAGAGTCGAAATAAGGAGTTACTCCATTATATTTTTTATCTATTTTTTGTAGCAAAGCGGATGTTTTATCCAAAAATACATCTCCAGTTAAATTATATTGCACACCCGCAAGGCCTATTGAAATATTTTTGCCATCATAAGAATAACGCAAACTAGAACCAATTCGATTGTAAGTAATATTATTCTCGAAATAGGAACTTAAACTATCAACTTTACTTCCACTTTCCAGCACATTTTTACTTTCTCTGAAGGTCTTATTATTGTCAGAACTAAAATTGTAAAATGTTTCCCAAAATACTTTTTTACTCAAAGGTTCTAGAAATAAAAAGCTGGATTTCAGCTGATTTGTTTTCAGGTTTGTCAAATTCACCAAACTAGTAGCACGAATTATATCAGTAATATTACTGGAATTAAATATCGTATTTCTTGATTTTATGGCTTCATCATTGTCATTATTGTTCATATTCAAACCAATACTCGCCGCAAAATTTTTCGCTTTATTTTTCTTGAATTTATAACGATAAATGGCTGATGTATTGATTCGTAAACTATTTGAATTGTAAATGTTATTGATATCCCAAAGGTTATCCAATACGGTTTCTTGCCTGTAAAGACCATTAATATTGCTATTATTTCGATCGTTGGCACCCGCACGAATATTGGCTTTTGCAATAATCGTGTTGCTTGAATCAATCATTTTTTCATAGCGCATTCCAATTGAATGGTTGCCCATAAAATTGTTTTGTGCCGTAGTGTCTTTACTGAAAAATGATCCATTTTGTTGAAAAGTTTCCCGATTCGAAATGGTATTTAAGTCCAATTTTGTTTGATTATAAAAATACGAGCTTGTAAACTTTGTTTTTTTATTATCAAAATTATAGTTTATGCCAACCCCAGCGTTTTTTGTAAATCCCCGACCATCAAAAAAACCTAAACCGTCACCTTCAAAGAAAAATTGGCGGTTGCCCCAACTGATAAAGCCAAAATCGCCATTGTCATTTTGCCATTGTGTGCTGCCTTTAAACTCGCCATAATCGTTCCAATTCAAGCCTGTTTCATTCACATTATTCCCATATCCAATTATCGAAAATTGTTCATTTTTATTGAATTTGTTCATATTCCCTTTTCCTGCAAATCGACCTTCATTGCCAATTGCACCTGTTATTTTCCCAAATCTTCCTTTTTTAAACTCATCTTTAAGTTCTAAATTAATAGCCTTTTCCTTTTTGCCATCATCAACCCCAGTTAGCTTAGCTTGCTCACTTTTATCATTATAAACTTGCACTTTTGAAATAGTTTCTGCCCCTAGATTTTTCGTAGCCGACTTCGGGTCATCGCCAAAAAAGGTTTTCCCATCCACTAAAACCTTCTTAACATCTTTACCCTGTGCCTTAATATTTCCATCTGCATCAACCTCTAGGCCTGGCAGGCGCCGCAGCAAATCTTCAACGGTGGAGCCCTCTGGCACTTTAAAAGCACGTGCATCATATTCAATTGTGTCGCCACGAATGGTTAATGGAGCTCTTGCTGTCCGTACTACAACCTCCATCAATTCTTTTGAAATGGGTTTTATTTTTACTTTTCCCAAATCATTCATTTCATTTTCAAATGGACCAATTGTAGTTGAAAGCGGTAGGTAATTGATATAAGAAACTTTAAGAATATACTTAGAATTTTTTATGTTTTTGAATTCAAAAGCTCCGTTTTCATCGCCCCGAATATAATTGAGCATGGTTGAGTCTGCTGTGTTCAATAGCATCACGTACGCAAAAGACATTTTTTCGGAAGTAGTATCTGACACAATACCCTTAATAGTGATTCTGTTGGGTGTTTGTGAAAATGAAGAAAAAGCAGACAAAAGCAATAAACAAGTATTGTAGAAATACTTTTTCATAATTGGGATTTGATTCGAGTTTTAATAATTATCAATATTACTATCGCACAAATTCAAAAACTAATTATTTAGTTAATTTTAACATTTCTTTAATGTATTTAACACTTTTTTACAAAAAAATACATAAAAAAAACCGCTATTGATTGAATAACGGTTTTTTTTGAGAAATATCAGATTATCACTTGATTTTATCAGGATCTAATAAATCATAAAACTGATCAATTTTTGGCATCAAAATTATTCTAGTTCGGCGATTAATTGACTTACCTTCAGGCGTATCATTAGTAACTAATGCGTTGAATTCGCCACGACCAGCCGCTATCAATTTGTTAGGATCTACCGCAAAGGTTTTTTGTAATAAACGCACAACCGCTGCCGACCGCTTGGTACTCAGGTCCCAGTTATCATCCAAAATTGCTGTTTTAATGGCCACATTATCTGTATATCCTTCCACCATTACTTCCAACTCAGGTCGTGATTTTATTATTCTGGCTATTTTACCTAATACATCATAAGCATTTGGCGATATTTTATATGAGCCTGATGTGAACAACATTTTGTCGGATAAGTTAATCATTACCACTGTTTTATCCACTTTTACATCAATGTCTTCATCAGCAAGGCCATCGTTCAACGTACCTTTTAAGTTAGCCGAAAGTGCCAAGTTTAAAGAGTCAGCTTTGTTTTTTGCTTTTTGCAAATAGGCTATATATTGCTCTTTTTTAGCCAATTGATCTAAAGTTTTATTAATATTGTCATTGGCTTTTTGATTCAAAATTGCCATATTGCCAACCTGCTCTATTTGCTTGGTTTGCATATTTTGGTTAGCGGCAAGTGACGATCTTAAACTACTTATTAATTCATCTTTTCCCTCAATGGTTTTATTTAGAACTACTTTTTGTTGCTCACAATCATTGTATTTTTGAGTGAATTCATCAACTAATTGACCCCTACGATCTAAATCAGCCTTTAAATCATTGTATTGGAGTTGTAAGTGAGTCATTTTCTTTTTTGCTACACATGAGGTTAGCGCAGACCCAACAATAAGGCAATAAGCTATTTTTCTAATTAACATTTTCATTTATTTTTTTGATTTATGTTTTGAATTTAGCCGCAAAAATAATGATTTTATTTGCACCTATCATCATGAACTGTATGTATTTTTGACAATTTTAGAAAAAACTTTGATTAAAATTCACTAAATATAGCTCTTCTTGCGATCGAGTGATGCCAGTATATAGCCAGCGGAGCCAATCGGTATTTATTTTGTCGTCAGTCAAATAGCCTTGATCAACAAAAACAGCCGCCCATTGACCACCTTGGCTTTTATGGCAGGTTAGGGCATAGGCAAATTTCACTTGCAACGCATTCAAATATTCATTTTTTCGAATTGCTTCTAATCGTTCTCTTTTATTTACTATTTCACTAAAGTCTTCAGCTATAGCTTCATAAAGTTTTTTATTTTGGTCGCTTGACAGTGCAGGTGTATCACTATATAGCGCATCAAGCACTATTTTAGCTTCAAATTCCGGCTCATCCGGATAGTCGACCAGTCTTAATACAACATCTGCAAACCGAAAATCGTACATTTCTTGTTGCTTTTTTATTTTCATAATTTCCGCAAAATCACCGTTAGCCAAAAAGCCAGCTGCAGAGTCTTCTTCTAAAAAAAAATAGTTATTACGTACAACCATGAGCAAGTCGCCAGTTGCAATTTCATCTTCCAGGTAAAACACTCGCTGCCTAATATAGCGATTATATGCAACAGCCTCCTTATTACTTCTTGTAATGATTATGGTATTTTCACGCCCAAACTTTCCATATGCATAATTAAGGCCGTCTTCAAGGCGATCCGCAGCCATTTTATACATGTCCTTAAAGCCTTTAGTTTGAAATTTTAATTTCAAAATCTCTTTATTCTGGTCGTCTAAAGGCAGCTGATTAGCAATGTTAATGGTGTTTCGAAGATTGGTAGCATTATGTAATATACCTGAATTGGCTTCTTGACGCATCACTTCAGTAAGTTCTATACCTGTAACTCCCATATGGAATTGGCTTTTTAAATAGGTAATATCCAAGGCTGGACTCATATTTGTTTTTACAGGGGGCAACTGGGCTGTATCACCAATAAATATGATTTTATTGCCCATATCGCCATCCTCATTCAAAAAAACATAATCGATAAGGTCAGTAAGTAGGCCAGCAGAACCATATTCGGCATCATCAGAAATCATTGATGATTCATCGACAATATAAACTGTCAATGAACTGCTATTTTTCATTCTTTTAAATTCTAAAGCACCAGAAAATGGGTTTGCAACTTGTTTGTAAATCTTTTTATGAATAGTGTTAGCCTTTTTTCCGGAATAATTTGACATTACTTTGGCGGCTCTTCCAGTGGGTGCTAACAAAACTGATTTATAGTTGAACTTCGGAAGCACTTTTATAAGTGCCGCTACTAATGAAGTTTTTCCGGTACCCGCATATCCACGCAATACAAACGCTTGATGGGCCCATTTATCTTGGTCTAAAAAGCCATTCATTTGCTCAAAAAAATCTCTTTGCCCCAATGTTGGCTCAAATGGAAATCGATTTTTGAGTAGTTCTGAGGGCTTTTCTGGCATATTTTGGCTTTCTAAAGATTTATATTTTAAACAAAAAAATGCGAAAAGGCCTTATTTTAGTATAATATTTTTTATTGGGATAAACTTAGTCAAATCAAGGTCATTGAGAGAGTTAATAAGTGCAAATGAGCTGTATTTTTTTAAGTCGGAGGGCTTTATATTTTTTTCAATAAGTATATCTTCATCAATTAAATGTTGCCTTTTTGTACCTTTTAACATAGGTATTTTAGGCGTATAAAATTCATTGTCTTTCTTTAAAATAATATTAGCGTAACTAGTATCTGTAATAAATCCATTTTTCACCATAAGTACATCATCATAATGAGGATTAGCGGCCAATATGTCATTTATGGCAGACCTATCTTCCCATTTAAAAGAATAATCGATATCTGTATTTGCTATTTTTATTCGATTTATTGCCTTTTTGTGGTAGTGAACAAATTGTATTTCCTCTATGTTTTCACCATATAAAACTCTGCATTTTACAGTGCCAAGCTTATAATTTATTGGTATTGTAATATGCTCATATAGGTCAATTGGTGTTGTATTTGGCCAAAATTGCCTTCTTGATCTATTAAACCTTTGGTTGTGGTAGATTATATTTTGAAGTACTCCGTCTTGAATTTTTATTGTTTCTAATAATCTTGCTGTCATTAATTTTACTTTTTATCAGAGTGGCCAAGTGATTTTTCTGGCGCTATTAAGTCTCTTATCATTTGTTTTAATTCTTTTATTTCTGGGAAATGGCCTGCCGTTTTTCTATCGAATACGATTTCATTATTTAGTAATATTTGATAGCATCCTGAAACTTCGGATGGCCTCAATGCTACTGAGTCGAGTTCTTGTTCAAATGTAGTGAGCAATTCTTGTGCCATCCAGGCAGCTCGCAGTAGCCAATGGCATTTTGGGCAGTATTCTATTGATATTTTTGGCTTGGTTGGCATTTATAAAGTAAGCAAATCAATAATTTTCAAATTTGAAATATTTTCAAAGTGAGATAATTTGATTTTAATCAACAAGTCTTTAGTTAGATCAAATCACCTTCAAATCCTCCATATCTAATAATAGATTTATAGCTTCAGGATTTACAATTTCAATGCTAATAATTTCCATTTTTTCTAACAATATAAACAAATATAATCAAAAATTTAGAAGAAATAAACTCTTCATTTTCATTCCATTATTGGTATATATATTTTATCTATCATTTCTTGGTACTCATCCTTTGCTTTTGATTTGGCAGTAACGCCTCCGCCACTTTTAAATTTTAATCCAGATCTTGTTTTTTCTATGAAGCGAATCATTACACCGCTGTCAAGGTTTCGACCGTCAAAAATACCGAATATACCTGTGTAAAAGCTTCTTTCATATTGTTCAGCCTCTTCTATTATTTTCAAAGTTTCTGGTTTTGGTGCACCGCAAATTGAACCAGCTGGTAATAATTTAAATATAATTTCTCCTAATTTTTCTTGCCAATTAGTTGAAAGTTGACCTTTTATTTCTGAGCTAACTTGCAGTATGTCAGCGTTATGTGTTATTATTTTGTCAATATACCTGAACCGCTCTACCCATACTTTTTCACAAACAATACTTAGGTCATTTCTAATGAGGTCAACTATTGTAGTGTGCTCAGCGTACTCTTTTTCGTCACTCAATATTATTTGTTTGGCGTTATGTATTGCAGCTGAAATAGTACCTTTCATTGGGTGGGCTGAAAGGACATCGTCTGTGATTTTAATAAATATTTCAGGTGAAAAAACAACGAATTCATCTTTATAATACAATTGATATTTAGCTCTACTATATTGAAATATTTCTTGGAGACTTAAATTTATTTCAACATTGGTCGGTTTAGTAAGATTTACCAAAAAGCTATCACCTCGCCGAATATGGCTTTGAACTATATCAAACGATTTTTTATATTCGGTAAACGAAATAGGTTTTTTCAGTATTTGAATTTCCTTTTTCGGTGTATTCCCAAAAGGGAAATTAGTCTTTTCATTTACTTTAAAAAATATTTTTTGCTTTTCACAATCTTCAATTTTTTCAACAATAATATTTTTTAAATTATAGTCGAAAATAAACAAAAAAGGGATTTTGTTTTTGGCATATTCATTTATCTTTTCAACAGTTTCTAACATCTAACATCTAATATCTAACATCTAATATCAACCATCTAATATCTACCATCTAATATCTAACATCTAATATCTAAAATCTAATATCTAACATCTAATATCTAGCATCTAATATCTAACATCTATATTAATGCTTTCCCGACCTCTTAATTTTCCTGCCATATTTCAACATTTTCTCCTCCATATGGTTACGCCTTACATTTACTTTCTTGTTTTTATCAATTTTCTCATGAAAAGCGCCTCCAAAATTTTCTGCTTTTTTCAGTTTCAACTTTACCATTTTAGTTGAAATTTCGGGCTCCACTTCCTCCACTGCATAATTATCGAGATCAATTTGATCTGGCAATATTCCATCCTCAATTTTTAAATTCATAAAAGCTTCTATTTTGGCTAATTTATCAATTTCATTATGAGTCAAAAGTGTGATGGCGTTACCAATTTTTCCAATTCTTCCAGTACGTCCAATTCGATGAGTATAGGCCTCTTGACTATCCGGAATATCAAAATTAATAACATGACTAACATTGGCCACGTCAATTCCACGAGCTACGATGTCTGTTGCAATGAGTATTTTTAGACTGCCGTTTTGAAATGAATTGATAGAGTTGAACCTGAAATTTTGAGCTTTGTTAGAGTGAATTATGCCAATTTCTCCCTCATAATCCGATGAAAATTCCTCAAAAACTTTATCAGCTAGGGCTTTTGTAGAGGTAAATAAAATAATTTTTTCAAATGCTGGCAGCTTCAAAAGCTCGTTTACTACATCGATTTTTGAAAAAAAATTGGGTAAAATGTACTTAATTTGACTAATGTTTTCCAGCGGTGTGCCAACAGGTGCTGCTTCAATTCTTACTGGATTTTTGAAGTTGGACTCAACGAATTTTTCAGATTCAGGTGTAATGGTTGCTGAAAAAAGCAAAAATTGATTCCTTTCGGAAACCTTCTCTAATATTTGGTTAATTTGGGCCCTGAAACCTAGTTCCAACATTTCATCAAATTCATCAATTACAATTTTTTTGATGCCTTTTCCTTTCAAAGTTCCATTATTGAAAAGGTCAATCAGACGGCCTGGTGTAGCCACTAATATATCGCAACCTTCCCGAATATCTGCTATATTTACCTTAATATTGGCACCTCCATAAACACCAACGGTTTCCACATTCATATATTTAGTTAAATTTATTGCCATTTCTACCACTTGCATTACAAGCTCACGAGTAGGCACGAGTATCAAAAGATTCGGCTTTTTATCTTTTTGAAACTTAAAATTTTGTAAATAGGGTAGTAAATAGGCAATCGTTTTTCCAGTACCAGTTTGAGCTGTAGCACATACATCTTTACCCGACATTACTACCGAAAAGGCTTTTGATTGAATGGTTGTTGGAAATTCAAAACCTAAATCTGAAAGTGCATTTTGGAGTGGTTTTGTAAGATTTAATTCTTCGAAAGTCATTTATATTTATTTTCACAAAGGTAGCGCTTTTGTTGTTAAGTGAAATTTTCAAAATAAGTTCAGCCTAATAAACGATATTATTTTTTTGATTTTCAAGACGTAAAACCGCAATCTAGCCTAGTTAAATGAGGATTTACTGGGCGGCGTACCGCAACGAAGAAAATCGGAAAAAGAATGAGTATATGGTTGAAGTTATTTTGACAAGTTCACTAAGGTATATTTATAAATATGGCGCTAGCGAAATCAGAAAAATTGTAAATACAAAAAAAATATCTTTATTTGTAACCATATTCTTTATTCACAGATTAAATATGAAAAGGTTATTTATTTTGTTGTTTTTATTTGCTCAAACAGCTTTAAATGGGCAAACTGGCTTTGGTACCTATAATGATCGAATATTGCAAATATTTCAATTAGATGTAAATCTTAGAGCAAATTTGAATAATGTTTATGATTATTCTAACATCAATGGAAGTCCTTTTTTGCAAGAAAAATTTAGCTCAGGAAACGTACAAACAAGCAAGGATTTCTTTAAAAATGTAAATATGAAATATAATATTGTAGATGATGCATTTTTATTCGAACTTAATGGTAAGGAATTGTATTTAGAACCTTCAAAATATGTGAAAAGTGTATTTTTAGATAGTTACAATTTTGTTGTA
>JANMZR010000119.1:0-19717 GCA_031383555.1 Cytophagaceae bacterium
CTGAGCAGTGTCTCCCGCAGGGGACACTGCGTTTTTTGGAGGGGCTATCTTTTTGATTTTCAATCACTTACTTTCCATTTTTTTTCTAATCATTTAGTGGCTTTTTACATATATGAAACCACTAATGTTTCAGCTCCGAAGGTCGCCGTGTCCCCCAAAAAAGGGGAGACTCGGCTAGGGAGTTAAATCTCAAAAAATCCCCCAAAACAACGCTTATCAAGTTATCAAGGGGGATTTTATTTATTTTTTCAAGAAATTATTCTCATCAACTACCACAAGCCTCACAACCCTCAGGGTTATCGAGGGAGCAACTCAAGTCGCTCCATTTTTGGGAGTCGTCACCTTCGCTCCAAGTGGCTGATGGTGGGGCGGTTACTTCATATTTCATTTCTTGCTCATTTACTACATTGGCTTGCTCCATGGCAAGTTCGGCCTGTTTTTCTAACTGGTGAGTAGCTTTGCTTTCGCTTTTGTCAACAGTAAATTTAATGGCATCGGCAGCCGCTTTTGTACGTAAATAATACATACCAGTTTTTAGGCCTTTTTTCCAAGCATAAAAGTGCATCGAAGTCAGCTTACCAAAGTTTGGCTCTTGAATATGTATGTTCAAGCTCTGGCTTTGGCAAATATAAGCACCACGGTCGGCAGCCATATCTATAATTACTTTTTGCTTAATTTCCCAAACGGTTTTATAAAGGTCTTTGATATGCTGTGGTATTTCAGGAATTTCCTGAACCGAACCGTTGGCAATAATCAATTTATTTTTCATTGACTCATTCCAAAGGCCCAATTTAATCAAGTCTTTGAAAAGGTGCTTATTTACCACAGCAAACTCACCTGAAAGCACCCTGCGCACATATATATTAGACGTATAAGGCTCAAAGCACTCATTATTACCCAATATTTGTGAGGTAGAGGCGGTTGGCATAGGGGCTAAAAGCAAAGAGTTACGCACTCCATTTTTTATCACTTTGGCACGTAATGACTCCCAGTCCCAACGACCACTTTCTGGTGTTACTCCCCACATATCAAATTGGAATATACCCTGCGATATTGGCGAACCTTTCCATGTTTCGTACGGTCCTTCTTTGATGGCAAGCTCCATCGAAGCTTCCATTGAAGCATAATATAATGTTTCAAATATATCCTTATTCAACCTTGCTGCTTCCTCACTTTCAAAAGGCATTCTCAGCATAATAAATGCATCGGCCAAGCCTTGTATACCAATCCCTATGGGTCTATGACGCATATTTGAGCGACGAGCCTCTTCAACAGGATAATAGTTTACATCGATTATTTTATTAAGATTTTTAGTAATCTGGTGGGTAACCTCACGAAGCTTTTGGTGGTTAAACTCCAAGAAACCTCGCTCATTTTTCTCAATAAACTTAGGAAGTGCCACTGAAGCCAAATTACAAACGGCTACTTCGTCAGGCGAGGTAAATTCCATTATTTCGGTACATAAATTCGAAGACTTTATGGTACCTAAGTTCTTTTGGTTCGACTTTGCATTGGCGGCATCCTTAAACAACATATAAGGTGTACCAGTTTCCATTTGGCTTTCCAATATTTCAAACCACAAATCTTGTGCTTTTACAGTACGACGAACTTTGCCTTCTCTTTCATAACGAGTGTACAATTCTTCAAATGCCTCACCATAGCAATCAGACAAGCCTGGGCACTCGTTAGGGCACATTAATGACCAAACATCGTTGTCTTCAACACGCTTCATAAACAAATCGGGCATCCACATCGCATAAAAAAGGTCACGGGCACGCATTTCTTCTTTACCGTGATTCTTTTTAAGCTGCAATAACTCAAATACATCGGCATGCCAAGGCTCCAAATAAATAGCAAATGAGCCTTTGCGCTTTCCTCCACCTTGGTCAACATAGCGAGCAGTATCATTAAATACTCGCAACATCGGAATAATTCCGTTGGAGGTTCCGTTTGTTCCTTTTATGTAGGAGCCCGTTGCCCGTACATTATGTATGCTCAAGCCAATACCTCCGGCCGACTGCGATATTTTAGCACATTGTTTTAAAGTATCATATATACCGTCAATGGAGTCGTCTTTCATGGTAAGTAAAAAACACGACGAAAGCTGAGGCTTCGGCGTACCCGCATTGAAAAGGGTAGGTGTAGCATGTGTAAACCATCGCTCCGAAAGCAAATTGTAAGTTTCAACAGCCGAGTCAATATCAGCACCATGTATACCTACGGCCACACGCATAAGCATATGTTGAGGTCGCTCAGCTATATTGCCGTCAACTTTTAATAGGTATGATTTTTCAAGGGTTTTAAAGCCGAAGTAATCATAACCAAAATCTCTATCATATATAATGGTACTGTCTAAAAGAGCGGCATGCTTTTTTACCACATCATAAACGTCTTTAGCAATTAAAGAAGCATTTTGTCCAGTTTTTGAATCAATATAGGTATATAACCTTTTTATTGTGCCTGAAAAGGACTTATTGGTGTTTTTGTGCAAGTTCGAAATGGCAATTCTGGCTGCTAACACAGCGTAGTCAGAATGCCGAGTGGTTAAGGAAGCAGCTGTTTCAGCGGCTAGATTATCCAATTTAGAGGTTTCAACCCCATCAAAAATACCTGTAATTACCTTTTTGGCAATTTCAAGTGGCTCCACGTAAAATGGGTCGAGGCCATAACAAAGGCGCTCAATACGTGCTGTAATTTTGTCGAATTTTACGGATTCACGACGTCCGTCTCTTTTGATAACGTACATTTTTTTATTTGAATAACAAACTTTAATAATTATTAAAATTCTTGGTTAGTCTTTATTCTTTTTGAAAATGATGGTTAAATTACATAAAGCAATTTTTAATCCAAAAACTCAAAAACAAACCAAAATAACAAAAAAATAATATTCAATAATTTGGGGGTGTATTATCCCAAATAGAGCCGAAACTCTCTCATTTTAAGTGTATGAATTGATATACTATTTTGAACAATTTGGTTTATGAAAAATTCAAACCAAATAAACGGTGTGCGATTACAAGTTTCAATTTTGATTTAGGGGTATTGAAAAAAAATTTATACTAGAATCGAGCTTAAAGTTAAGTAATGAAAACAGAAAATGCAAGCCCTCAAAATCTTGAAAATGTACAGTTTTTTTATACCGTATTAGATACATACAATGCAAGTCAAGCAAAATCAGCATACTACGGTGTCTCTTATGGGAAAATTCATATTAATTCACGGATGTAAATTTTTTATTTTTTTTAAAATATTTTTTTTCTAAGGAAAATATCAAAGTATTTATGTAAGCGTTTTGAAAATTTATTTATTTTATGTACCTTTGCAATCCAATTTAAAAAAAGCAATAAAAAAGTATTAATTATATAAATTACACATGAAAGCAGGAATCCATCCAGAATATAGCGAAGTAGTTTTTTGGGACCTATCAGCCGACTATAAGTTTCTTACAAAAAGCACAATGAAATCAAACGAGACTATTGAGTGGACTGATGGAAAAACGTATCCTGTTGTGAAAATAGAAGTGAGCTCACAATCTCATCCTTTCTACACCGGTAAAAATGTATTGTTAGATACAGCTGGCCGAGTTGATAAGTTTATGAAGCGTTATGCCAAGAAATAATACAATATTTTGTATACAAAAAAAGCCTTGTGGGACCACCTCAAGGCTTTTTTATTGTTTTTTGAAAAAAGTAAATGATGAAAAATTTAATTCTCTTTGACAACCCAACTTTAAGGCAAAAACTTTGGCCGCTTTCAGCTACAAGACCAATTGCTGGCTTTAGAATTGGTATTGATACCTTAACTGAGAAATGGGAGGCAATATTGGGGTTGAAGGCTAGTTTCTTAACAGAAAATTATCTTTCTAAAAAATTTTCATGCCAATACCAATCTAATAATTTATATATTAATTCTGCCTATATTTCTTCAGAAAATTTGGCGACTGAAATTACTCAACTCAAGCCAAATGAAGCACTCATCGATGGTGAAGAATTGGTTGCAGTATTTACAAATGAGCATTTTACCTATCCTATAAATATAGATCACACAAAAATTAACAATAAGTTAATTTCAACAAGTTCAATTGCCATTCGGCAATTATCAGATATATTCATTTACAATGGTAAACTATTGGAAGCTGACTTTCAGCGTATTACTGGTAGTGTTAGCTCAACAAAAATAGAAGACCCATTCACGGTTTTATACAATGAAGCTAATATTTTTATTGGTAAAAATGCAAATATTAAGGCGGCTGTTTTGGACGCAAGTTTGGGCCCTATTTTTATTGACGAAAACGCAAAAATAGAAATAGGGTCGTTGATTCAAGGCCCTGCATATTTGGGAAAAAACTCAATATTAAGTTTGGGTTCTAAAATTAGACCTAACACCACAATAGGCCCAAATTGTAAAATAGGTGGCGAAGTTAGTAAATCTGTTATATTTGGGAATTCCAACAAAAGCCACGATGGCTTTATGGGATGTTCCGTTATTGGAGAGTGGTGTAATTGGGGTGCTGGCACTAATAACTCAAATCTTAAAAACGATTATGGTTTAGTGAGTATGTACGACCAATCTATTAATGGATTAGCTTCTACAGGTCAGCTTTTTGCTGGCACTATGATGGGTGATTTTTGTAAAACGGCAATTGGCACACAATTCAATACAGGTACCGTGATTGGGGTGAGTTCAAATATATTTCAGCAGGGTTTTCCAGCCAAATATATACCGTCATTTAATTGGGGTGGTTCTGAGGAAGCCTCTCAAATATACCGATTGGAGAAAGCAATAGAGGTAATAAAGGCCACAATGAGTCGGCGAAATATAACTATAAGTGATGCTGAAATAGAAATATTAACCTATATTTTCAATAATTAATAAATGCGGTTCAGTGATATCCCCGGCCTTTCTCAAATAAAAACAGCCTTACTGCAATCAGTAAAAAGGAGTCATGTATCGCATAGCCAGCTTTTTTATGGCCCGGAGGGAGGAGCGCAACTGGCCATGGCTTTGGCTTATGCCACCTATATCAATTGTGAAAATAAAACTGAGCTTGATTCCTGCGGCACTTGTGCATCATGCCATAAAATGGATCGAATAGCACATCCTGATTTTCACCAAATATTTCCCACAACAAAATCGGCAAAAGTAAAAGGGGGTGATGATGAGAAAAAAAATACTTCTGTTGATGGATTTATGCCTCTTTGGCGAACATTTTTGCAAGGAAATTTATATAAAACTTTAGCCGACTGGCATGAACATATTGGGGCTGAAAAAAACCAACAAGCAATAATACCAGCAGAAGAGGCTCGCAAAATAATTCAAAAAGTATCATTAAAAGCATATGAAGCTGAATATAAAGTCCTCATAGTTTGGCTGCCGGAGTTGATGAATAATTCAGCTTCAAACGCTATTCTTAAGATATTGGAAGAGCCTCCCGCCAAAACGCTTTTTCTGATGGTTTGCAACGACCCAAATAAGCTTTTACCAACAATTTTATCAAGAACTATTCTTGTAAATATCCCGCTTTTTGACGACAGCGATGTAGTTGATTATCTAGTAGCCAATAACTTATCAGAAAATATTCGAGCCAGACAGGTTGCTTATTTGGCAGAAGGGAATTTATCGAAAGCGATGGAAATTTTGGACCAAACTGATGAGGATATTCATGAAAACTTTGCTGGTTGGATGCGCCTCTGCTTTAAACCTGACATAGCTGGGCTTATCAAATTGGCTGACCAATTTTTCGTAATGACCAAAACTACACAAAAACAATTGCTTGAATACGGCCTCACCATGTTTAGGGATATATTTTTGTGGATAAATAGCGGTGATAAACTAATCAGATTAGAGGGAAATGAATTGCAATTTGTGGAGCGATTTGGAGGAGTAATTAACCCCAATAGTATAGAGTTTATCACCAATGAATTAAGCGAAACATATTATCATTTGGAGCGAAATGCCAATGCAAAAATATTGTTTTTGGATCTTTCGCTTAGAATTGCTAGGGTAATTAAAAAATAGGATTTATAAAAATTGGACAAATTTGTCTCAAAAACTTAGTAATAAATGAAACCAATAAAATTGGGAACTCGGGCCAGCAAACTGGCAATGTGGCAAGCAATAGAGGTGAAGAAAATGCTTGAAAAAGTTGGTATTGCAGTTGAAATTGTAAAAATTGACACTAAGGGCGATAAGATACTCACAAAATCTCTTGCAAAAATTGGCTCAAAAGGACTTTTCACTGAAGAGTTGGAGGTAAAACTGTTGTCAGGTGAAATAGATATTGTACAACATTCAGCCAAAGATTTGCAAGCTACGTTACCCGAAGGTTTAGAAATAATAGCTTTTACAAAACGGGAAAAAGCCAATGATGTGTTGATAAGTTTTGATGAAAATTTCAGGCTGAAAAATTCTAAATTACAAATTGTAGCTACTTCTTCAACACGACGAGTGGCTATGTTAAAAAGAGATTTCCCTGCCATCATTACGACAGATATGCGGGGGAATTTACAAACTCGTTTCAAGAAATTGGAGGACGGTGTGGCCGATGCCATGGTGCTCGCTTATGCAGGTGTACATCGCATGGGCTATGATAAATATATTGTACAAACAATGGACAATGAAACATTTACACCAGCTGTTGGGCAAGGATCTATTGCAATTGAATGCGCAATAAATCTAGATGCTGAAGTAAAATCATTAATACGAACGGCTTGTAACCATAACGAATCGGAAACTTGTATTTTGGCCGAGCGAGCTTTTTTGCGAGCCATGAATGGAGGCTGTAGCATACCAGTTTTTGGCTTAGCAACTTTGGATGAAAAATTAACGATTCATTTGACGGGCGGTATCATTAGCCTAAATGGGACCAAAGAAATCAAAGAAAAACTTTCTGGCAAAAACCCTTATCTTTTAGGTGAAACATTAGGAAAAAATATTCTTAAAAGCGGAGGCAAGGAAATTTTGGAGGAAATTAGAGGAGGTGTTTAAACAGTCTCTACAATTTTCGCCAATTTATTCAATATTTTAATCAAAAACTTCCTTGGCCTTTGACCTCGAGGAGGGTAGCTCCAAGGCTCGGGTGGCTTCATATAGGCACATCGAAACTGCTGAAAATATTCAAATCCATTCTCATTCAAAGTAGACGCATAATTGTCAAATAAGTTTTTAATATCTGGCCTACTTTCAAAAGTATACCTGTTTTGGTATTTGGAAATATCCGTGGGTTTGGTTGGGTTATAGCCACTATAGTGAAAAAACACTAGTGGGTCTTTTTCATTTACAAAATATTCATATTCCCTTTTGCTAAGCTGCCTTTCGTGCAAATTCCAGTAGGCCATATTATAACCTAAGCGTTTGTATATAAGTATATTATCCCAATATATTGGTGCGAAATTCACCCAAAGCTGGTCTACAAACATGCCATTGGCCAAGTCGATAAAGCATTCGAAACGAAGCTTTTGTTGCCACCATTTCAAGAATTCCATGGTAGTTGAGCTTCGAGAAGTACCAATAAAACCTAGGTTAAAAACACCCGTATTTAACAAATCTCTTTCCTTGGGATCCAACCCATCGGGGTAGGGGGAAAGTGTATGAGGCGTTAAAACAAGACTGAAAAGCTTCAAATTTTTATCCAAATCTGTAAATGCTTGGAATACCTCAATATCAGGGTCGAAATAATTGACAATGCTAGCTTCAGGATATTTATCATAAAAATATTGCAAAAAAAACGGTTTTACAGCTGTGTTCAATTCAGTTATATTGTATCGATCAAACATGTCAACAAAGCCTTCAATATTCAGTTTTTCTACTTCAATTATTTCATATTTTGGAAGCCTATTCTTCTCAATTTCTACAGATTCCAGTTTATCAACCAATCCGATAAAATATTGATAATCAGGATTATATTTCAAAAGGCTATCTCCTAAAGTTTTAGCTTGGGCTAAATAATTTATTGAACAAATAGTAAAGGCAATCTTATTCATTTATTGGGGATTTATTCCAGTTTCGGAATATATAACTATAATTTGAATACAAAAATACCATAAAAATTGCAATAAGCTTTAATCCGATTTAAAGGGCTATTTTGATTCGACCATTCAAAAATTTACGGTATATTTACATAATAAAATGAAACCTAATGCAATATTTTAAAAATCAATTTAATAACAAAATAGCAGCTAATTTACTTATTATTAGTGTATTAACTGTCGTAAACTTTCAACTATTTTCACAAAGTAAAAAGGATTATTTGGTAACAGTTCATACGAAATATGGTGATATGAACTTAATTTTATACGATAAAACACCCAAACATAAAGCGAATTTTTTGAAGCTTGTCAACAATAAATTTTATGATAGCACGCTTTTTCACAGGGTTATACAAAACTTTATGATTCAGGGGGGTGACCCTAATTCAAAAAAAGCTAAAGAAGGTGAATCTTTAGGAGGTGGAACAGTTCCTTATAAAATTCCTGCAGAAATACTCCCAGAACTTTACCATAAAAAAGGCGCTTTGGCAGCTGCTCGTGACAATAATCCTCAAAAGGAGTCGTCGGGCTGTCAGTTTTATATAGTGCAAGGTAAAACTTGGAATGAGCCAGACTTGGAAGCCCAGATAAAAAGAAGCGGCAGAACATTTTCAGAAGAACAAAAGCAAGCTTATAAATTAATTGGTGGTTCACCACATTTGGATGGGAATTATACAGTATTCGGTCAACTCATAAAAGGTTTTGCCGTTTTAGATTCAATTGCAGCTCAAAAAGGGCCTAGAGATAGACCAAAAGTTGATATTGCTATGAAAATATCAGCTGAGAAAATGAGGAAAAAGAAAATTATTAAAAAATATGCTGATAAGTCAATCCAATTTTCATTTCAATAAATAGTAAAATAATTTCTCTCAAAAAATAAGAATAGAATAAAAAAAATGAAGCGAATTTTACTCACTGGATCAAATGGTTTATTAGGGCAAAAACTGGTCGGGCTTATTAGTGAAATTCCTACTATTGAGCTTTTTGCAACTGCAAAAAACGGGAACAGGTTATCAATAAAAACAGGCTATACTTTTATTGAAATGGATATAACTAATCCCATTCAAGTGGCTAATGTAATTGACTCGGTAAGGCCCAATGTAATTATTCACACAGCCGCTATGACCAACGTAGACCAATGTGAATCAGAAAAAGAGCTTTGCTGGGAAATGAATGTAAATGCGGTTGAATATTTAGTAAGCGCTTGTGAACTAATCGACTGCCTATTGATTCATCTATCTACAGACTTTATTTTTGATGGTGAAGAAGGTCCTTATGATGAAACTGCCACGCCGAATCCAATATCATATTATGGTGAAAGTAAGTTGGCAGCTGAAGAAATATTATTGGCTTCAAATATTCGCTGGGCTATTGCTCGTACCGTTTTGGTTTACGGAATTGTGTCCGATATGAGTCGAACAAATATTATACTATGGGTGAAAAAATCATTGGAAGATGGCAAAACTATTAAAGTAGTAACTGACCAATTTCGGACCCCTACTTTAGCGGAAGATTTAGCAATGGGATGCTGGCAAATAGCTGATAATGAGGCCACTGGTATTTTTAATATTTCAGGTAAAGACTTATTGACCCCATATGAAATGGCTATAAAAACAGCCGATTTTTTCGGATTAGATAAGTCACTAATTTTCAAAGCCGATTCCAGTACTTTCAGCCAGCCAGCAAAACGGCCACCTAAAACTGGTTTTATCATAGAAAAAGCAGCCAGCACTTTAGGTTATAAACCTCATACTTTCGACCAAGGTATAAAAGTAGTGGCTGAGCAGTTTGCGAAAGTAAAAGCACAATAAGGAATCGGTTAATAATTGATAAATAACCTCGAAAAAAATGAATTTTTCTTTAAAATTTCCCAAGCTAACCCATTCAATAATACTGATATTTTTTGCTTTTTTATTAGTGCCGACTGCTTCAATTAGACCAATTGCTGGGATTGGCTTGGAAGCAAGCTGGCACCAAGCCTTGGCAATGGCATTGGATCAAAAAATGGTTTTTGGCACTGATATTATTTTCAGGTACGGGCCTTTGGGTTTTTTAGAAAGCGGCTTTTTGCCAGAAGGTGTTCATGTAGTGGCACAGCTTTTATTTGATTTATATCTGTTATTTAACCTCCTTTTTGTAATACATTATGCATTAAAAAAAGCCAGAGTAAAATGGGTGGCGGTACTGGCACTTATGGCCATGATATTACCTTGGGGTTTTATTGCAGATGCCACGTTTACACTTTTATTTTTGTTTCTTTTCAATCTTTTTCATGCCAACGAAAACCGTCGAAGTTTTACCATTTACAATGCAGTGTTTATTGCTGCATTAATGTTTTTTATAAAAGTAAATTTCAGTTTAGTCATTACATTATTATTATATGCATCCCTAATTTATTTGTGGCTGACCCAACGGTTTTCATGGAGGGAGCTAATTGCAGTTGTAATTACTCATCTTTTTCTTATTTATTGGGGTGCTTACCAACTCAAAGTTGATATTTATAACTACCTGATTTCCAGTATACATATAATCGAAAACTATGACGACTCCAAGGCAAATATTGACTTAACTTTAAATACTTTTTATACTATTTTAGTAATCTCAATAAGTATTACATTATTTACTTTGGTTGTTTTTTTTAAGAATGTAAAACAAATTTATAATCGGCAAGATTATCTTTTTACCTTTTTAATGGTGTTTTCAGCCATGTATTTATCGTTTAAACAGCAGTTTACGGATCTGAATGCCAAAAATGCGATGGCCTATTTTTTGTTTATTCCACCACTCATTTCGTTGCTGTGGATTTTTCTGCGTGATTCCGATAGATGGTTTTCGAGGCTCGCCATAAGTACATTGGTGATATCTATACTGGCTTTTCAATTGTTGCGCTTTGAAATTAGCAAAACAACAAACGGTTATTGGCAGGGTTTTTTCCCTAAAGAAGTAGTATATTTTAATGCAAAATATGGAGCTAAAAAAAATCAAAATAAAGGGGTTGAACCTCTAATGGATTTTTTAAACATAATTAAATTACATACACCCTATGGATATGTTAAAAGCCTGATGGACAATAAGTTTACTACTAATTTCCCAAAATATAATAGGCAAAATAGAATATTACCCAAAGGAATTACTGATCAAATTGGTGAAAATTCTGTAGATATTTTACCACAGGAAGCCTCCTATATTTTTTATAATAATTTGAACTATAATCCGAGGCCAACAATACAAAGTAACCAAGCAGTTGGTGAATATTTAGACCAGAAAAACGCTGCAAAATACAATTCAAAAACAGCACCCGAATACTTACTAAGCCAGTTTTATTCAACAAATGGGAGAAATTTTATTTGGGAGGAAACTAGTACTAAATTGGCTATAATTAGTAATTATGAAAAAAGGAGCACTATAAAAATGCCTCAATTTCGTGCTGCCAGTAATACTTCTATCAATGATACGATATCGTTATATAAAAGGAGAAAAAACAAAATACTAGTAACTGAAAAACAAATAGATAGCCTCAGTATTACCTTTAATCAAGAGCTTCCAATAATAGTAACCAACAATATTATTATGCTGAAAACTAACTTCAAATATTCCTTTTTAGGTCTTCTGAGCAGGTATTTTTTTCAAGCACCTTATGTCTATTGTATGCTATCCTATGCCAACGGGTCAAAAAAACGATTTAGGGCCATAGTACCCACTTTTGACAGCGGCGTTATTATCAATAAAAAAGTTAATAGCAATAACGATTTGGATCTTTTTTTTGGTAGAAAAAATAATAACCCAATAAAATCAATCAGTTTTGAGTCGAAAAATACCTGGGGATTTTTGCCAGTGATAAGCATTAAACTTTCGGAAATAAGTATTGAGTAAGAAAATATTAAGAGACATGAAATTAATTTTTAAATCTTTAAACATAATTTTTAACCTTTTATTTGGCCTTCTTATTAATGCCGAAAGTTATTCACAGAGCCTACCTTCCGGTCAAAAACTTTACCAAGCTTATTGTGCAGCATGCCATAACGGAGCCGTAAAAGAAGCACCAAGTTTCGTATCTCTACAAAAACTTTCTCAAGAAGCCATTTTAAAGGCATTACAAGCAGGTGTGATGAAAGTGCAAGGCGCTGCAATTTCCGCAATGAATCAAAAGCTATTGGCAGAATTTATTTCTTCAAAAAAGGAAGAAAGTAAGGTTATTTTAGGTAAATGTGGCAAAGAAAAATCGTACCAACCTCAGAAATTAACTATTGGAAACTGGGGCAATAGCCTAGGAAATCAACGCTATATTTCTGACAATGTGTTGATTAATAAAGAAAATATTTCAAAACTTGAGCTTGATTGGGTATTTGCCTTCCCTGATGCTACATGCGCTCGAACGCAACCAACCATTGCAGGCAATACTATTTTTACAGCGAGCCAACAAGGCTTAATTTATGCTTTAGACAAAAAATCAGGCTGTATAAAATGGACTTACCAAGCCGAAAACGAAGTGCGTTCAGCCATAATATTAGGTAAAAATAAAAGTAATTTGGTAGATAAAATTTTTTTTTCCGACCAGAATGCACAAGTTTATTGTGTTGATATTATAAAAAATAAATTAGTTTGGAAAAAAAAGGTAGATGACCACCCAGCAGCACTCATTACTGGCTCTATGGCACTTAATCAAGGGGTTTTATATGTGCCTGTCTCGTCTAGAGAGGTGATTTCGGCTTATAATTCAACCTATGAATGTTGTACTTTTAGAGGCTCAGTGGTTGCGATAAATGCAAATTCTGGTAAATCAATTTGGAAAACATATACAGTTGATGAACCAAAATCAACTGTAAAAAATAGTGAAGGTGCTCAAAATTTTGGCCCGTCAGGTGCCCCAGTTTGGTCTAATCCAACAATTGATGTAAAAAGGAAAAGAATTTATATTGGTACTGGCGAAAACTATTCACAGCCAACCACCTCAACAAGTGATGCGATTATTGCACTTGATATGGTTTCTGGAAAAATTATTTGGACCCAACAAACTATCCAACAAGATGCTTGGAATGCTGGCTGTGTTACTAACCCAAAAGGCGCTAACTGCCCAGAAAATAATGGCCCTGACTATGATTTTGGAGCGCCACCAATTTTGGTTGAGTATGAAAAAGGCAAAGATATCATTTTGGCAGGGCAAAAATCGGGCATCGCTTTTGGCCTTAATCCTGATGATGGGGCAATTATTTGGCAGAAGCAGGTTGGCCGTGGTGGCATGATGGGAGGTATACATTGGGGAATGGCAACCGACTCAAAAACGCTATATGTGCCTATAAATGACAAAGATGTATACCCAAAAGACAAAGATAAACCTGCTTTTCCAGGTTTACATGCCGTGAATGTGGCGGATGGAAAGCCTATTTGGTCTATAATTGAAAAGGATATTTGTGGAACAGTGAATTATGTTTGTGCCCCAGGTATTTCGGCAGCCATTACATTAATTCCTGGTATCGTTTTTGGAGGCTCAATCGATGGGCGACTTCATGCCTATAATGCAAAATCGGGCGAAAAACTTTGGGAATATAACACCGACAGAGAGTTTGAAGCTGTAAATAATGTAAAAGCTAGTGGGGGAACAATTGACGCAACGGGCCCAGTTGTGGTGGGTAATCAGCTCTTTGTGAATTCAGGTTATGCCAAATTTGGTGAAAAGGCTGGAAATGTGTTAATCGCTTTTAAGATCAAAAACTAGAATAAACGCAAATCAGGTAAGTTAAATTATTTAAGATGAACAGATTATGATTAAAGCCTTTCTCTTAAATTTGGCTCTTCTTTTTTTTACTGAAAAATTAATTGCACAAATTGATTTCACAAAAATTTCTAAGCCAAAAATTTTGGGAATTAACCATATAGGTGCAACGGTTAAAAACTTAGATAAATCAGTTGAATTTTATGAAAAAGTATTTGGTTTGAAAAAAGTCGATTCAATTATTTATAAAAAATCTTTTAAAAAATATGCATTTGTAAATAGAAAATTAGCCATACTTTCAGGCCCTAATGCCAATATTCATTTGACAGAATTTGACCAAAAAGGCCTAGAAAATATTGACCCAATTGTAGGCCCTGGTATCACACATATTTGCTACCAAGTGCCCAGCACAAAGCCAGTTTATAGTAATTTTAAACCAAACGGAGCAATCATTTTAAGTAGAGGAAATGCCCCAGTTGACCTCGGAGGCTATGGAATATATTATACCTATGTGCGTGACCCCAATCAAATACTTTTCGAAAATGAACAGATGGACACACCTCATTTTCAGGAAGATACGTGGATTGGGCATGTGGCAATTGCCTGTACTCATATTGATAAAATGGTTGATTTTTACACTAAATTTTTGGGTAAAGACACACATAGAAGATCGGAGGTAAGTAAAGACAATCCGAAATTAGATGCAATTGGTGATATTGATAATATTCGATTGAAAGGAGCTTGGTTTCGAACTGAAAATATGGTTTTTGAGTTTTGGCAATATTTGAACCCCAAGCCAAATTTGAAAGCTGATAATAAAGCACAAAATTCTATTGGCTACACTTATATTTCCTTTGAGGTTGAAAATTGTAAAGAAGAGTATAAAAGGTTAAAAGCCTTGGGTTTTAAAATTTTACAAAAACCAACAAAAGCAAAGAATTGTCAATTTCAGCTCCGTGACCCAGAAGGCAATTTATTGTTAATTCAAGAAATTCATGACGAAACCTCATTAAAATTCAAAAAGAAATTAACAGAAAAATAATAAAATATGTTCGATTTAACAGGGAAAGTAGCATTAATTACAGGCGGAAATGGCGGTCTGGGTTTAGCCTATGCCAAAGGTTTGGTAAAAGCGGGTTGTAAAGTTGCAATTTGGGGTAGAAATAACGACAAAAATCAAAAAGCAATTGCAGAGCTTAACCAAATAGGGGGCGAGGCAAAGGATTTTCTGGCTGATTTAACCGATGAAGCTGCTGTAAATCAGGCCTTTGATGCAACTATAGCATATTTTGGGAAAGTAGATATTTGCTTCGGCAATGCGGGCGGCGGTGGTGCTCAAGGCCTTTTTCATAAAACCAGCTCCAAAGATTGGGCCGATACAATTGATTTGAACTTGACCTCAGTAGTAAATACTTTCAAGCCAGTAATTGCCCATTTAGTAGGAAGAAAAGAAGGAGGAAAGTTAATTGTAACGTCCTCTGTGGCAGCACTTTTAGGAATGGGTTATGCAGTTGGCTATGCCACAACCAAGGCAGCAGTTACCGGCTTGGTTCGGGCTTTGGCAGTGGAATTGGGTCGAAATAATATCCAAGTCAATGCCATTTTACCCGGTTATATCGAAACAGAAATGTCGATAAACACCCCTCAATCTTTTAAAGATGCTGTAATGAGAAGAGTAGCTAATGGCAAATTGGGAACTTTGGAGAATATGGAAGGTATCGCAGTATTTTTAGCCTCAAAACATAGCGATTTTATGACAGGCCAAAGCATTGTAATGGATGGTGGGCATACCATAAGTCCGATGTAAATAGAATTCGGAGTTCCTTATTTTTAAACCCCTATTTATGATAATAAATAACTAATAAAAAGACGATCACACTTTAAAAGTATGACCGCCAAAAAGGTAAATATTATTCTAAAAAAATAATGATTGAATATATATTTCTTCGGTTTTTAAAATATATTAACCCTTCTAAAATCCGCCTTATGATAAAACTAATCTCGAGCATTGTCTCCTTTTTCGGGGACACTGCGGACTGCTTTCGATTCGGTTTTCTATTTTTTGTTTACCTCAAATTTTTTATCTTCGAAATACGCAGTGTCCCCTAAAAAATGGGAGACACTGCTTGGGAAGCCAGAAGGCAATTTATTGTTATTTCAAGAAATTCATGACGAAACCTCATTAAAATTCAAAAAGAAATTAACAGAAAAATAATAGAATATGTTCGATTTAACAGGGAAAGTAGCGTTAATTACGGTCACATTAGTTGACTTTTTTAATGCTTATCTGACCATTCAGCAATAAATTTATTGGCTGTATTTATAAATTCCTCAATTTTCAGTTTGGTTAATCTTCGCTCATTATACTGCTGGTCTGTTAATTGTTTCTGGTTTTGTTGTTGTATTGGGGCATTAATAAAACTAGTATTTTCAGAATCTTTTTTAAATTGCTCCAGGGTTTTTTCAATTAAATCGCTAGTTATAATATGATTTGTTAAGGTTTTTTTTGCCTCCGGGTCAAGGTTATTATATCTGAGTACATCCAAATAATTATGAATCATCCTTATTTGACTTATTTGGTCTTTATTTTTCAGACTAAAATTATAAGTTTGATCAAACCAATTTTCAAAATCCATTTGAATGAACTCCATTTTTTTATTAAAACAACTTTCCACAAGTTCAATATCCGTTTGATTAATATAGGTGCTATCAACAAACACATTTTTTTGATCACGAAAAGCTGCTAGCATTTTGGAGAGCAGGTTTTTTTCTTGAAGAAAAATGGCAAAATGCTTTGAATATGCATAATTTACGGTAAGGTCACAGAGGTCATTGTTGGGATTAATAGAAAAACCCTCCCAATTTTTATTTATTATAAATTCCAAACTGCGGTTGGGGGATGTTCTCAAAAATTGCCTAACTACCATAGTTCGCCAATTGGCCACATCGCCTAACAATGAGTCGCCTTTCCAGCTACTTGTTTCGTAAAGTGAGGCGATGCCTTCGTCAAGCCAAGCGGGAATATCCCCCACGTCAGCACGCACAAACAAATGGAAAAGCTCGTGATAAATAGTGCCAATTTGCCGTGAATTGGAGGTGCCAAGCACACTTAAATCGGCCAGGCTTGAATAGCCAATATTTTCAGAAGGAAGATTTAATCGGTGAATTTTCAGTGCTACGTCTTGCAAATCATTTTTATTACCCATCAGATAAACTGTAATGAGCTTATCGGGGGGTCTAATTTTAAAATGTTGGGCGTAAAAATTATAGGCTTTTTGCAGATTTTCGGCAGCACGTATAATGTCTGACGGTGTTTTTCCATGGTCTTCCATAGTGATTAACACAAATCTGCCAACAGTATCTATCTTATATTCAGCACCTAACATTTGATTATAATAAGACAACGCTTTTGATTTTTCGTTCACAGCAAAAATTCTTTTAGAAAATTCTTCCTCAGAAAGTTCAATTTTCAGATCAAAATCTCCCGGGTTGGTTGTCGTTTTTTTGCAATTAAGCACATAACCCATTTTACCGCTTGATTTGGCCTCAGGCAAAACGGTTTTATCTTTAATAATTATATTGAGCATCGCCAATATTTCATCATCTATATTTACAATAGTTGTTTTCAAGCAATTATCTTGTTCAATAGCTACCAATTGTTTCAGTTTTGGGGTCAACGGGTATTTATTTAACAATGAAAAGCACTTTTTAGCTACCTCAGGCTTATTACTACCACAAATACATTTGGTAATTATATAGTCTACCTGAAAGCATTTTCCATACGGTTCTTTTCTTAAAAGCATAGCATCGTTATAGGCCTTTTTATAATTTTTCTCTTTTAAAAGTGCTTTGTAATGGTTCCAATCTATTTTATTTTGTGCTAAACTTTCAGTAAAAATAAATGAAGCAGAAACGATTAAGGTAAGTAAGATCTTTTTCATCATTTATTGGTTTGAGTACTGTCATCTAAAATAGTTTCTATTGCCGATGTATCATCGACAATGGTCTTATCACTATTTTTTTTCGATACCATATCGCCTGCAGTGATCGAATTAATACCATGTACATTCAGATATAGAGGGGAATCCTGTACCACAATATCATTATGTTGCAAAATTGTTGAGAGCATCAATATAGTACCCAAAACCCCAAAAATAATACCCGGAGAGGCAGTTACAAAATTAATTTTTATCTTTTCCTCCCAGCTGGCATCAATGGTAGAGGAACTTTCTGAAAACTTACCTATAATAAATACTGCACCTAAAATTGTAAGTATCATACCTGTTAAAAATCCTAAATATTTTACAAAAATTCGTGACATTATTAGTAGCCCTCCTTGATTGTAGCGTCTAAAAATACTTTCTTGCTCTAGCTGTGCCAGTATTGCCCATTTGAGGTTGGTTTCACTCGCTTTTTCTTGGCTTTTGGTAGCCAACATTGGTAATATTTTTGCCATTAGCACCGAATCGGGCTTTATTTCCATAGATTTATTGAATTGATTAACCTGACGAGAAGCTAAAGCAATAAATAGTAAGATTAATAAAGTGGGCATTCCAATTAGCCAATATACAATTTTATTTTGCCAGTTTTGCGTATTGGCGGTATCGGCATTATTGCTAGTAATTGGGGTAATATTTTCAATTTTTTCCACGGTTTTATTGGGTTTATAGTTTATTACAAATATATAAAAGCACAGAGATATTTGAATTACCGAATAATAAAATGTTTATAGATGGTTTTTTGGTACAAAAAAAGAAATTATTGATAAAAAATTACTTGCTAGGATGGCTTAATACCCTCTCGAAATTACTGCTTTCTTTTTAGTGAACCTTGCTAATAATAAAACTAAATTCTTTAAAATCCTTTTAATATCCATCCTTTTCGATAAGTTCTCTTTAATAATTTTTCTGCCGCAGGAAAATTAGGAAATTTCATATTTGCTGAATCCCAAGTTAAAAGTTGATCAGGAATGCGAATGGCAATAGTGCCAAGTAATACAGCTTCTGTCATAGGTCCCGACTGGGCAAAATGAGATTCGGTTTTCTCACCCCCCAAACATGCATCAACAAAATGATGATAATGGTTTCTTTCCGCTAAGGCTGGCACTTTAACATCTTTAGGCTTTCCAAATGGTATATAAACAGGCATTTTTCCATGTGGAATTAATAAGGCACCTTCTGTTCCTATCAGCATTGCTGATTCAGCTGGATATTCTCCATCCTTAAATAAACCCATAATCTCTTTGGGTGGATAAAATTCTCCATCAAACCACTCCAAAGGAAACGATTCGCCTTCCGTTAAATCATTTCCTGGAAATTGCCATGTTATATGATTGCCTTGTGGCCATGTGTCTGCACGACGTTCAGGCGAATTTTGCCAGGACTTTTGTACTTCTGCAACCACTGAAAGGGGTGCTTTCATTCCTAAACCTTTCCATACTGCATCAAAAATATGACAACCAATATCGCCTGACCAACCCGTACCAAAATCTTGCCAAGTTCTCCAAATAGAGGAATGGTAAATGTCGGGGGCATAAGGCCGCATTGGTGCCGTTCCTATCCACTGATCCCAATGTAAATGTGAGGGAACCGCTTGTGCTTGTGCAGGCCTGGGACCTACTAGGCGGTATTTCGCCACGGCTCCTGGCCTATTTGAACATAAATAAGCATGTTTTACTTTGCCAATAATCCCTTGTTTGATCCATTGAACACCTGTTCGGTCTCCCATCGTAGCGGCTACCTGAGTGCCCAACTGCGTTGTAACCCCAGCCTTGATTGCTACTTTAGTTAAAGCTCGTACCTCTGCTACATCATGGCACATTGGCTTTTGGCAATATACATGTTTTTTATTTCTAATAGCTTGAACAGCAATCGCAAAGTGATTGTGGTCTGGAACCGTAACATTTACGGAATCAATATGATCTTGCTCGGCTTTGAGCAGTTCACGGTAATCTGTATAGGTTCTGGCACACGGACAC
>JANMZR010000213.1:0-2145 GCA_031383555.1 Cytophagaceae bacterium
CTAGTTTAATTACTGCCAAACTAAATAATAAACTAATGCCCGCCCTAAAAAACAATATCGAGCTTACCAATTTAATTTTACCCTCTTTAAATTGAACGGCCAAACCAATATAAATGAGCACAAGCGGAGTCATTAAACTACTGGCTTTTGTAAATAATTCTGTCACTAAAATTGGAAGCGAATTTAAGTTTAACCCAAATGATAGTAAACAAATTGATAGTAACATTATTATATTTATGGGCTCTTTTATGAGGCTTAATAGCAGCTCTTTAGTTTTACCATTTTCATTTTTGCTCTCCTTCTTATTATTTTTCAAATACATATTCATGGCTACAAAATAAAGAAAATTTAAGGCGAAAAATTTATTTCCTACATCGCCCATAGCGGCAAGGCCAAGTGACTTTACACCCAAAAACTCGTTTATAAAAGGAAAACTTGAAAGTCCTGGCGCCAAGGATGGTAGTAACATTTGTAAAGTTCGGCCGGCTGAGCTGTTTTTATCTATACTGAAAATAGGCAAAAAAAGAGGAGTTGAATAATAGATAAAAAAATTAAAGGCTAGTATTACAAATGGGTAAATCAATAACGAAATATCCATTTTTATACCCATCAAAGCTATGAAAACAGTAGCCGGCAAGGCAATTGAAAGTATAATTTCCTTTACGCCGTTTATTTCAGTTTTATTTTTGATTTTACTTCTCAGCGCAAAGCCTATTCCTATCAAAAAAAGTAAGATTAATGTTTTTTGTATAGCTTCAAACATATAATATTTAAGTTTTAAGGGCTTTAAAGCCCAAATTGAACCAGATAACGATTTTAAAAAAAAAATCAAAAAAAATCAAAAAAATTGGGGAGAGGTAAAACACTCTCCCCAATCAAAAAACCTATGATAAAAAATCTTTAATATCCACTTACCATTTGAATAGGTGAAAGTGGAAAATATTTTAATGGGACTTCCATATTCTCAAATTTCTTCTCCCGTGGTGTCCTCACCAACCACATTTTAAATTAATGCGTGTTCTGTTTGCAATAAAATTTCAATGGCCTAAAAGCCATTGCTATTCTATTACACCCTTTTATGGCTACTTAACATAAGACACAATTACTGTAATTTTTCTGCCACAGAACACAGACTAAGGGCCACAACAATTCCCCCATCGGGGGTTAGGGGGCATGGTTTGTCTTTAAGAAATTTCCCCCAAAGCTTTTACAAACATTTCCATTTCGGTCATTGTTCCCATACTCACTCGGCACCATGGCTTATTTTGAATATCAAAAGCTCGAACCATTATTCCTTTTGAGGTCATTTTCGTTAAAAACTCTTTTCCTGGAATATTGATTGGAAAAATAACAAAATTGGTATAAGAAGGGATGTAGCTATAATTCATCTTTTTCAGATTTTTATATAAATATTCCTTACATTCAGTATTTAGTTTTTTGGTTGTTGCTTGAAAATCAGTGTCTTCAAAGCTAGCAATAGCTCCTAAAACTGATGTGTGTGATATACCCATGCCACCACGTGTGATTTTTTGAACTTTATCCAATAGCACGGTCGGCGCTACTGCATACCCTACCCTTAAGCCAGCCATACCCATTATTTTTGAGAAAGTGCGAGCAATAATTACATTTTTATTTTTTGAAACTAACGATACCATACTTTGTGTACCAGCACCTTCGGCAAGCTCTAAATAAGCTTCGTCAATAAAAATTGGCACTTTTTCAGAAACACGGGAGCAAAAGTCCAACAACTCTTTGCCAGCTGTAATAGTACCAACAGGATTATTAGGATTACATATATACACCATTTTAGTCTCTGAATCAATGGCTGCTTCCATGGCTTTAAGGTCATGACTCCAGTCTGATTTACAAGGAATTGCCTTCCATGTGGCTCCCACAGCTTCAGCCACTTTTATGAGCGACATATAAGTTGGGTCCGCTGAAACAACGTTACCACCTTTCATGAAAAGAGTCATAGCAAATTTCTCTAAAAGATCAGATGAGCCTGGGCCCATCATAATGTTATCTTTAGAAACCCCCTCTTTATTTGCGATTTTATCAACTAAAGTGGCCAGTTCTTTCCATGAATATCTGTTGCCTCCAGCAACTGCCTCAGCAACTGCCTTTTTTGTGCTTTCTGGTGGCCCG
>JANMZR010000280.1:0-8183 GCA_031383555.1 Cytophagaceae bacterium
AACGGTTTTTGATGACGGGTATGAAAACAAAAAAAGAGTGCAACTAAAAGAAGCTGCTACTCTTTAGAATCTAGCTCTAGGCTGATTTAGAACAAAGGTAAAAAAAATTAAGATTTTTTTAGGATAATAACACAGAATCTCTGCTTAGAATTAATTCGGTGAAAAACCTTATAGGTTTAAAAATAGACCGAATCCTACTTAGTAACTTGTACTGTGGTTTGGCCTTTTCGGCCAACCACACCAATAAAGTTAATTATCAATGATGCTAAGTGTAGTCAAATTAAAAGCACAATATAATGAAGAATAAAAAGGGCATGAATTATAAAATTCCGTTGGGTGGTTGGCCGAAAAGGCCAAACCCCGGCGAAATTTGCAATATGAGTAAATTAAGACAAGGATCAGGAGACCAGGCATGGGCCAGATTTTGTTCAGCCTTCGTTTGGTGGATTTGGGGAGTGCAAATCCTTCCCTTGGGAAGGTGGCAGCCTGACGTTAGTCGGCTGACGGAAGGGGTTTTCTTCCAGTGAGAGCAAGAATACAGAATAAAGAAAAAGTAATACTCAACAAAAATAATGGCTAACGACAACTCAAATTCAACTATCAATATATTACTTACTGAGGACGACATTGATGACCAATTTTTCTTTGAAAAAGCAATAAGACATGTTGCAATTAAAAGCAAACTTACCATATTAAGCAATGGTGAACAATTAATGGAGTATTTAACTGAAAATATTGGAAAGCTGCCTGATATGATTTTTTTAGATATAAGTATGCCTCGTAAAACGGGTATTGAATGTTTGGCAGAAATTCAAGAAAATGAATTACTCAAAAAAATCCCAATTATCATGCTATCAACATCATATACTAAAAATGATGCTTATGAGCAAAGTATAAAAGATATGCTATTAAGTATGGGTGCTACTGAGTATATCAGAAAACCAAATAGTATTGAAGGCCTAAAACTAATACTTGAAAAAACAATGACATCTTTATTGAAAGCCAATAAAGAAAAAAACTTAAATGATTAATTAACCCTAAAACATAATTTATAATGAAATCAAAACTCATAAATATCCTCTTGGCCGAAGACGATTTAGACGATCGCAAATTTTTCAAAAATGCATTGGATTCGTTGCCACAAGAAACTGAGCTGAAAACCGTAAATGACGGCGTACAATTGATGCAATATTTATCAGATAATTCAGAAAACCTGCCCGACATACTCTTCTTGGACATAAACATGCCCCGTAAAAACGGTTTGGAATGCTTGGCAGAAATCAAAAAAAATATTTTATTTAAAGATCTGCCTGTTGTAGTATTTTCAACCTTAAAAGCAATAGATAAAATAAACTTGGTTTTCAAATTGGGTAGCCATGTTTACATAGCTAAACCAAGCGATATGGGGCAACTTAAGCAGGTAATTTTGAATTCATTACCCATAGCCTTAGAACATAAATTTTCAAAAGGCCCATTGAAATACATCCTCAACGCATGACAAAACCCCTAAATGTTCTATTGGCCGATGACGACAAAGACGATCGACTTTTTTTTAAAATGGCCTTAGACGCACTTTCAACCCCAACCGAGCTAGAAACCGTGGTTGATGGTGAAAAATTGATGGTGTATTTGGCCGAAAATCCAAAGAACCTGCCAGATGTGCTATTTCTGGATTTGAATATGCCACGCAAAAATGGTTTCGAGTGTTTAACAGAAATTCGGCAAGATAAAACCCTTAAAAACCTGCCAGTTATCATATTTTCTACCTCTTACGAACATGAAGTGGTGAATCAGCTTTTTATAAATGGGGCAAAATATTTTATGCGAAAACCTGCCGAATTTTCACAATTGAAAATAATAATTGAAAAAACAGTGTCCCTTATTTTGGAAAAAGATGTTGCAAAGTCCTCTCGAGAAAACTTTGTATTAACCCTTCAAAATAGCTTATTTATCAAATAAAATATGTTAAATACAAACAAAACCCAAGGCGAGAAGCTGTTAAATGCTCTTCAGGAACTGGCCTTTGAAAAAGAAGAAAACGAAAAACTGGCCGTAGCCCTTCGCCTAGCCAATAATGAGCTGGCCTTTCAAAAGGAGGAAAAGGGTAAAAGAGCTGCTGAATTGGGTATTGCCAATATTGAGCTGGCTTTTCAGGATGAGGAAAAGGGCAAGCGAGCAGCTGAGCTAGGTATCGCCAATATTGAGCTGGCTTATCAAGATAATGAGAAAGGAAAACGTGCTGAGGAGCTAATTATCGCCAATAAAGAGCTGGTTTTTCAGGATGAAGAAAAAGGAAAACGGGCTGAAGAATTAATTATTGCCAATGAAGAGTTAGTGTTTCAGGATGAAGAAAAGGGAAAGCGTGCCGAGGAATTGATTATTGCCAATAAAGAGCTGGTATTTCAGAATGATGAAAAGGAAAAACGGGCGGCAGAATTGGCCATAGCAAATAGGGAACTGGCCTTTCAGAATGATGAAAAAGGAAAAAGAGAAGCAGAATTGGCCATAGCAAATAGGGAACTGGCCTTTCAGAATGATGAAAAAGGAAAAAGAGCATCTGAATTGGCCATTGCAAATAAAGAACTGGCTTTTCAAAATAATGAAAAAGAAAAACGGGCTGATGAGCTTACCATTGCCAATAAGGAACTGGCCTTTCAGAATGATGAAAAGGAAAAGCGAACGGCCGAATTGGGCGTTGCCAACGAAGAGCTTATGTTCCAAAATGATGAAAAGGAAAAACGTGCTTCTGAGCTTGACATTGCCAATAAGGAGCTGGCTTTTCAGAATGAAGAAAAAGAAAAAAGAGCGGCCGAATTGGCCATAGCTAATAAGGAATTGGCCTTCCAAAATGATGAAAAAGAAAAGCGAGCAAATGAGCTAGACATTGCCAATAAAGAGCTGGCCTTTCAAAACGATGAAAAAGAGAAAAGAGCGGCTGAGCTTACCATTGCCAATAAGGAGCTGGCTTTTCAGAATGAAGAAAAAGAAAAACGAGCGGCCGAACTAGACATTGCTAATAAGGAATTGGCTTTCCAAAACGATGAAAAAGAAAAGCGAGCAAATGAATTGGACATTGCTAACAAAGAGCTGGTTTTCCAAAATGATGAGAAAGAAAAACGAGCTGCAGAGCTTGTCATTGCCAACAAAGAGCTGGTATTTCAGAACATTGAAAAAGAGAAGCGAGCTTCAGAATTAATCAATGCCAATTATGCCCGTAGCCTTATCGAATCAAGTATGGACCCCCTTGTTACGATAAATGCCGAAGGAAAAATTACAGACGTAAACGAGGCATCCATAAAAGTTACAGGTGTTGAAAGACAAAAATTAATAGGAACCAATTTCTCCAATTATTTCACCTCCCCTGAAAAAGCTCAAAAAGGTTATTTACAGGCTTTCGAAAAAGGTTTTGTGGCCGATTATGGATTGACTATAAAACATGAAAATGGAAAATTGACCGATGTATTGTACAATGCAACTGTTTATAAAGACGATATGGGAAAAGTGCTAGGTGTTTTTGCAGCGGCACGTGATGTTACTGAGCAAAAATGGGCAAAAGATTTGCGTATTGCAAACAAAGAATTGGCCTTTCTGAATGATGAAAAAGAGAAACGAGCCGCTGAATTGGACATTGCCAACAAAGAGCTGGTTTTCCAAAATGATGAGAAAGAAAAACGAGCGGCTGAATTGGACATTGCCAACAAAGAATTGGCCTTTCAGAATGAGGAAAAAGAAAAACGAGCCGCAGAATTGATTATCGCAAATAAAGAGCTGCTGGCTTTTACCTATATTTCAAGCCACGATTTGCAGGAGCCTTTACGTAAAATTCAGACTTTTGCAACCATTATTTTGGAAAGTGAAACGTTAACGGAAAACGGTAAACAGAACTTCCAAAGGATGCAACTAGCAGCAGGCCGAATGCAACAATTGATTGACGATTTGCTGGCATTTTCACGCATAAGTACCACGGAGCTTATTTTTGAAAAAGTAGATTTGAACATAATTATTGAAGAAGTAAAAGCCGATTTGAAAGATACTATTTTAGAGATAAAGGCTAATATTGAGACGTTTGAGCTGTGTTCAGTCAATATTATTGCTTTTCAGTTTAGGCAATTGATGTACAATTTGATTAGTAATGCACTCAAGTTTTCTAAACCCGATGTGCCTTGCCGTATTCAAGTATCGAGCAGGATTGTTAAAGGCAACAAGCTAAATATTGAATCACTTTCGCCCGAAAAAAACTACTGCCATATCACCGTGAAAGACAACGGCATAGGCTTTGAACCGCATTTCAACGAGCGCATATTTGAGGTATTTCAAAAACTACATGGAAAGGAAGTATATGCAGGCACAGGCATTGGCTTGGCTATTGTCAAAAAAATTATTGAAAACCATAATGGCCTTATCACCGCAACAAGTGAGCTTAATAATGGGGCTCAGTTCGATATTTATATACCAGCGTGAGAGGGATTTTGGGCTTTTTATTCAATCAATTTATACTTTCCACAGCATATAAAGGCAAATTTTCGTTTCCGTGGCTTGTTGCACACAAGACACTGATTTTTAGATTGTTCTTTTTGTCACTGACCAACGTTCCATATTACAAAAAAAAATAAAATTATTCTACAACAAAATCTTTGAAAATTTTCTTTATATTTCCGTTGGTTGGCTTTACTTTTGGCTCCCAAGCCGCATCTAGGTCAAGCACAATAAGGCCTTTTAAATTCATTGCGCCCATAAAATCATCAACTTTTCTAATATAATCCGCTGACCTACGTGCCGATTTCAATGAAAAATCTCTTGAAAAAATATCGCCTTTGGTTTGAATCTCATTCTTTTTTTCAACTATATAATTAAGTCGATCCATAATATCTTTCATTGATTTACCAATTACTTCAGTTGCTTCTAAAGTGCCAATTGTTAACACTGTGGTGCCGCCAATTGTTGAAATTAGGCGTTGTTTGCTGGCTACTGGCACAAAAACCGACGAAAGGCTGGTGGTTGCACCCAATGAAGCATTTACAATAGACCTGCTTTTCTTGCCTTTTTTTGCTCGATTATAGGATTTTTTAAGCTCAGTTTCTTTTTCTCGCATTTGCTCCATTAACTCCCAACCTTTTTGTAACGAGCTTTTATATAAATAATAATATTTCAAATCGTTTTCAGCTTCATTTATTTCATTTTTTACTACTATTTTAATACTTTTTACAGCTCGTCTTTGGGTTTTGTCCAATGCGAAAAAATCAATCATAACTACCGCTGAATCTAATGGATCCTTAACAAAATTAAAATCGGGTTGCCAACTGAACTCATACTGATTGGAAGTATTTTTAATCAAACTATTTTTTCTAATTTGCTCATTATCAGCTATGAAGTCGAACAATTGAATGTCTTCATCGCCATTTGGATCAGTTAAATAAAAGCGCAAATTTAACTTTCTATTTTCTTTTAAATAAAATACATTTTCATAAGGTATTAATACAATGGATGGAGGTAAATCCAGCTGAGTTGCCTCAATTTTTAGCCTCCCTTTTGTTTGCGTTTTGGCTGGTTGGTCTTCTACCAAAAAATCAATAAAAATATTGTTACCTGCTTTCAATTTATTGAATTGCGTTAGTGAGGGTGTCCAAGTGATTTCACCTTGCGAGCTTATTTTCATCCCTTCAGGCAATGTTTCAATGGATGGCAAAACCACAACAGGGTCATTGTCAAGGTCAATTAAAAAATCTGAGTCAATTTTATATACATTATTAGTGTTGTATTGAATATAAAAGGGTTTTAATTCATTTACAATCGGCTTTTGATTTACATGAATAATTTTAAAGTCAACTTTAGTGGTAATTGATTCGTTTGTTGAATCATTTTTAGCTTCAAATATAACTGGATAAATTTTAGGGTTTTCAAGTCGTTCAACCAGTGAATAGGGAGGAGTCCAACTAAAATTACCTATTGAGTCTATTTTCATACCATAATTTTGGCCATCTTTTATTTTGAAAAAATAGTTGCTAGCACCTTTGTTTTCAATAGCTAATAGAAAGGATATTTCTTTGCCCTCTTTCAAAAGATTCCATTCAATGCCATTTGGCAAAATCAATTTCGGCAACTCTTGGGCTTTTAAATTACTAAAAAATAGATGTATTGTAAAAAGTGGTAGGATTATAAATTTCATGGAAAATGATTAGTGATTATTTTGCAATATATTTTATTGTCTGTTAAAAAAACGCAGGATTTACTCAAATATTACAAATGACATTCTTTGTTGAAAAACAAACTACTATTTCCAAATAAATTTAAAAAATAAAAATGTCTTTTATTTAAATTAGCCTGCAATGCTCCAGACTTTACTTGTCTACCTGTGAATTATACAACCAAAAACAAAAATCGAGCCCGTGGCTTGCAGCACAAAAGCCACTTGAGTTTCCGATTTCGTGACATGTCTGCCATATGCTAAAACGGTGGTTTGAATGATTTGTATACTATAAACCATTAGTGGCTGGGCTTCCTTGTTTTTAGTCTTTTAACAACATTTTTTGTCTAGTTGGATTGGTGGACAAGCAACACTTCCGTAACTACAATACACACAGCAGTCGCCTTGTTTTGGTTTAAGAACTTGTTTGCAATTTTCACATTCGTAAAAATATTGGCAAGCGTTTGTCGGCATTGTTTCTTCTTTCTTGTGTCCGCAGTTTGGGCAAGTGATTTCCGATATTAAAATTGCGTCCATTATGATATGATTTTACTTTTTAGTGATTTGTAGCCTGTCGAGTTGATGGCTTTTTCGATCTCTTTTATGCTCGTTTGTTTACTGTCAAACTTTACAATGGCGTTGCCTTTCTGGTAAGAAACTTGAACTTCAACGATGCCTTTTAGTTTGCTAATTTCTGTCTTTACGTGGTGTTCGCAACCCGAACAAGTCATTCCCTTAACAGTAAACTCCGCCTTTTGAATTTCGGAAGTTTGGGTAATATTTGCCTTAATTTCTGTCTTTGGGAAAAAGATGTGGGCATAACTTGGGAATGATAAAAGTAGAATCGTCATAAAGGTAATAATTCCTAAAAATGATTTCGTTAGCATAAAATTTGGTTTTTGAGTAGTTTCACAATGACAGTCAATTTTTTGTTGTAGTTTTAGTTTTTGATACCAAGCAAAGCCAAGAACTAAAATAGTTATACCAATAAAATAGGGTCGAAAAGGTTCGAGCCACGAAAACGTAGATGCAAGGCCACTTGAACCCGCAACGATTGCTAAAACGGGCGTAATGCAACACAAAGACGATGCAATTGCTGTCAAAAGTCCTGCACTAATGAGTTTGTTGTCTGTTTTCATATTGTTTCTAAAATTTTATTGTTGTCGAGTATTTTGAAAAATGGTTTGAGCATTTTTTCATATTCCTTTGTCAATGAGTAAAAAATTGTCTGTGCTTCTTTTTCATACTGAATAAGCTTACGGTCTTTTAGTTTTCGTAAATGTTGAGAAATGGCTGAAATTGTCATACCCAAAATGTCGCTCAAATCACAAACGCAAAGTCGGTTTTCTTCGTAGAGTAAAAACAGAATTTTTAGTCTTACTTTGTTGCCCGCCAATTCAAGTCCGCTTGATAAAGTATCAAACGAGCCATTGAGTTCTGAAACTCTATCCTTACAGCGAAAAATCTGTTTAGTGTCCGCCTGTTGTCTAATACAATTGAAGTCTTCCATAGAGTAAAGGTAGAAAAGTTTCTTATTTAAGCAAATACTAAAATACAAAAATACAAAAATAGCCGATAATTTATTGCTCTCCGTTGATGGTCGCTTTGTCGCTCCATAGGGTTGCACATTATACCAAAGTATTCACCAAGTTCAACTGGTTAGGGCTTGGCGTGGTGCTGGGTTTTGTAATCTGTCAGCCTGCAACCTTCGCCCATTGAAATTAGAAAAGTTCAATTAATTATTAATCTTCAAAATACTTACGTCCTTTGGAAATAACGCAGAATAGGGCACAAAAAGACGAGTTAGTTACGCCCAACATCATGCCAAACCCATGTCGGAATCTGTGAATATTGTAAAACTTTTGAAAAATTTTATAACATATTACTTTATCAATATTTTCAAATTTGTATGGTAGTAATGGTACTACCAAATAAAAATTAATACAATGAATAATTCAAATCAAAATGTTCGTCAAAATCAAAATGCAGGTCAAAATCA
>JANMZR010000175.1:0-5636 GCA_031383555.1 Cytophagaceae bacterium
TTTTTTTATAACTTTTACAAGAATGAAAGCTCTCATAACGTCGTATACTCAAACCTGATAGTATATTTCCGGGTAAGGTAAAATTATTTTGAGGATACGTTTGCATCATATTCAGCTTGCAAATAGTCATTTCACTATTGGAAAATAAGGTCGGATACAAAGTTTTAAAGTCGTACCCATTACAAATAATTACTTTTTCGCCACTATATTTTTTTCCAAATGCGGTGGTAACTTCTACCGATTGTTTCTTAATATCACAATGAATAACCGTTGTATTATTGAGGTAATTCAAATGATAGTCGTGAATTAATTTATCTATTAGCATATGAATCATTGACCTTGGCTCTACTGAAAGCTCATTTGGAAAATAGAGCCCCCCTTTTACGTATTTACTATTCAACCCTTTAACTTTGTTGAGGCATTGCTTGGCCGTCATTAACACAGCATCATAGTCCCTTTGTTCAAAAATAGTAGCCATTTCCACCAAAAGCATGAGTTCGTCTTCATCAGAGGCAAAATAGTAGCTGCCATTATTTCGTACCGTAATATCAGTTTTTTCTTGAATATCTTGGTAAATTTCTATTGATTTTCGGCCATGTTCAAACCATTTTTTTAATGATTGACCTGAAGGCACTATTTGCCCAAAATTCCTTACCGTGGCTTCTTTAGGCGCTGAATCTCGTTCAATTAATAGCACAGTTTTGCCTAATTTCAAAGCATGCAGGGCGTGAAAAGTACCCAAATTACCAGCACCAATTACAATTAAATCGAATTTTTTCATTTAAAATTTTTTAGCTAATTCCTGAGTCTGTTTTAATTAGATTTGCCAAATAATCCTGAAATTCTCGTAAAGAATCAACCATAATTTGGGGGTAAAACTGTTTCAATTGTTCAGCAGAGTGGGTTCCATTTGTGATGGCGGCTACATAGCCAACATTTGCAGAGTCGCCAGCAATAATGTCGGAGGGGGTATCGCCAATAACTGCTACTTTTTCATGGTTTGTTATGTTAAGTAACTCCATCGCTTTGAATATCATATCTGGCTTAGGCCGTCCATGCTGTACCTCATCCGAGGCAATGGAAACATCAATAATACTTCCATTTGAACCTATATAATTCGAATTTAGGCCTTTCAACCAACCTAATTTCGCTAATATAATATCAGTTACTTTTCTGTAGAAACCTGTGGTTAGGCCAATTTTTATGTTATTTTCTTTTAAATACTGAAATAATTCCAAACAGCCGATGGTTGGCTTTGCTCCATTAATTAAGTAATGGCTTTCAAGGATATTACAAAAAACCGAATAAGAATTGCTCACTTTATTTTTTAAAACTGCCTCAGCCAAATTGGGATACGCCTCGTTCCAAAGCATATTAAAAACCTCAATTTTTGAGTACCCTTGCAATTCTAGAATCCTCTCAGGACTAACATTTAAACCTGTTTCAAAAGCTGCTTTAGCAAAACAAGCTTCCACCTCATGGTTATCATGAACGGTGGTTCCAGCCATATCAAATACTACTAATTCTATCATTTTTTTGGCGAGTTTTTAAATTTATTATCAATCAAATTTAGCAATACTTTTCCGTCCGTATAGTTAAGAAATTGTTACCATTTTTCAGAATCAAAATTGAATGGTTTTAATTGATTAAAATTGTTGTAAATTAAGTGATTTTGTTTGTTAATATGCAATTTTTCGAAAGATTTTGTGAGAATATTAGTGATAAATTGGCTAAAAAAAGCCAATTATTTACAACCATATTTTTAGGTTTAGCTGCATTTTGTACTTATTCAAGTATGTATGCCTTTCGCAAACCGTTTACAGCTAGTACATTTGCCAATTTAGAAATATTTGGTATAGATTATAAAGTGGCCTTAGTATTTTTTCAACTGTTGGGCTATACTACCGCCAAAGCAATTGGAATAAAATTCGTATCGGAAACAAAGCCCGAAAATCGGATGAAATATATTATTGGTTTGGTGGCTTTATCATTGGCTGCATTATTAATATTTTCAATAGTACCCGCCCCCGACAATTGGCCATTTATGTATATTAATGGACTTGCTTTAGGTATGATTTATGGCCTGGTATTTAGCTATTTGGAGGGCAGAAAAGTAACCGAAATATTGTCTGCATTTTTGGTAGTAAGTTTTATTGTTTCATCAGGTTTTATGAAGTCAATTGGTAGGTATTTAATTGAACAAAATATTGATGAAAGTACAATGCCATTTATTGTCGGGTTACTATTTTTTCCAGTATTTTGCCTTTCCAGTTTAGCCTTAAATATGGCCCCAAAACCTTCTGAAAGCGATATAGAGAGCCGTTCGGCAAGAGAGCCAATGACTTCAGCTGAAAGAAAAGGCTTTTTAAATAAATATGGTATTGGCTTATTTTTCCTAATTGTGGTATATATTTGCATGACTATTTTTAGAGATATTAGAGACAATTTTAGTGTTGAAATTTGGGCAGCAATGGGTATTTCTAATGGTGCACTTTTAACCCAAACTGAATTAATAATTGGCCTAATCATCAGCCTCAATATTGCTTTTGGTTATTTAATAAAAGACAATACAAAAGCCTTTTATTTCAATCTATTTTTTATTGTATTTGGCTGTCTATTAATTATTATTTCAACTCAATCGTTTTTAAATAATTTTACCAGCCCATTTTGGTGGATGGTGCTCAGTGGCTTGGGTATATATTTAGCCTATATTCCATTCAATGCTGTACTATTTGATAGACTTTTGGCGGTTTTGAAAGAGAAAGCTAATATTGGTTTTATTTTTTACTTAGCTGATTTTTGTGGATATTTGGGCTCACTTTGTGTGATGATTTATCAAAATTATTTGCAGAAAAAGAATATTTCTTGGTTAAAATTAATAACAGATATGGCCATTTGGTTACCAATTATATCTATTGGTTGTGTTATAATTTCCTTTATTTATTTTCAACGAAAAATGAACAAGAAATATCGAGAACAAGAATTACAACTAGGATAGTTATTACCTTTTTTTGATAATCAAATTCTGATCTAAAAGATTTAAAAACAATTATAAACGAAATTAAATTGGATCAAAAATCCACTTAAATTTCAACTAACTTTGGAACAATATCTTGTTTTACAATTCTTTATGATACTTTAAATATTGATAATTAAATTAATCGCTTATGAAAAACACAACTGAAACAAGTATAAGAAAAAACCTCGATTTCCTTTTTGATTTATATATTAACCATGGCAATACTGAATACCATGGCGAGCCGGTTTCAGTGTTAGAACATAGTGTACAGGCTGCAATTTTAGCCCAGAAAACAAAAAGTAAAAATTATGTAATATTGGCAGCTTTTCTGCATGATATTGGCCATTTATTGATTGAAAATGAGCAAGAAAAAATGGGCAATTTTGGTCATATTTCGCATGAAAAAATTGGTGCTAATAAAATTTTAGAACTGGGCTTTTCTGAAAAAATTGCCGAATTGATACTCCATCATGTTCTGGCAAAAAGGTATTTAGTGACCAAATTTCCGAGTTATTTCGAAAAGCTTTCTGAGGCAAGTATTGAAACCTTAACTATACAAGGTGGTAAAATGGAAAAACTAGAAATGGAAGCATTTGAAAGAACAAGCCAATTTAAAAATAGCCTTCTGCTACGTATCTGGGACGACCAAGCCAAAATACCCAACGAGCATATTCCTGATCTTGGTTTTTATTATGAAATAGCACGCAAACACCTAAAGGCCAATTACAGATTAAATAATAAAAGTCGTAAACAAATATTAGCTAACAGTTGATTAGATTATTTAATATTTTGTTTAAAATTAAGATAAATGATTTTTGCAAAATCTTAAATAATTTTGAGAAGAAAAAAAATAAAACAAAATGAAAAAATTAACGCTCTCTTTTTTAATAGTTATTAGTTTGTTAAATAGCTGTAAAAAGCCGACAACCAACAATGATACATTTGCTGAAACTATCAATAATTTATCAGCAAAAAGAGTAAAATTGCCCAATGGTTGGTCGTTAACCCCAGCTGGTAAATCGGTGGATTTGAAATATGATTTCCCATTGAATATGGTAGTTTCGCCTTCGAAAAAATACTTGGCAATCACCAATAACGGTCAGAGCAAACAAAGTATTACTTTAGTTGATTTGGCTACTGAAGCCATACTTGACAATGAAGATATTGAAAAATCTTACCTGGGTTTGGCTTTCAGTAATGATGGGAAAAAGGTATATGCATCCGCTGGAAATGACAATAAAATAAATATATATTCAACAGATAATCAGACACTTATAAAGGATACTGCAATTGTTTTAGGCAAAGCTTTTCCTAATAAAATATCGCCAACCGGCCTCACCGTGGACTCAGATAAAAACTTATTATATATAGTTACCAAAGACAATAACAAGCTTTATATCTGTAATACTTTGAAAAAAACAGTTTTAAAAGAGGTTGCTCTTCCCAATGAGGCTTATACTTGTGTACTGTTGCCAAATAAAAAACAACTTTATATTTCACTTTGGGGAGGTTCAAAAATCGCCATTTTTAATACTGAAACTCAAACCTTAACTGGCGAAATTTCAGTTGATAAAAACCCTAATGATATGTTATTGACAAAAGATGGGAAATACCTTTTTGTTGCGCATGGCAATGACAATACCGTTTCTGTAATTGAGACATCATCCAATAAAAAAATTGAAACATTAGTGGCCTCTCTTTTTCCAAATGCACCAGTGGGCACCACTCCAAACGGATTAGCTTTGGATAATTCAGAGAAAAAACTTTTTATCGCCAATGCCGATAATAACTGTTTAGCTGTATTTGATGTTTCCGATAAAGGGAAAAGTAAGTCTTTAGGTTTTATACCAACAGGCTGGTACCCAACATCAGTGAAAGTGATTAATGATAAAATATACGTAACAAACGGTAAGGGAATGAGTTCATCGGCAAACCCAAAAGGGCCAAATCCGAACCTTTCAAAAGCACCTCAATATAAAGGAGCCAACTTTGAAGCCAACCGAAACGAAACCCAATATATAGGAGGCTTATTCAAAGGAACACTTTCTATAATTGATATGCCAAACGAGCCGCAATTGGAAGCCTACACCAAATTGGTATATGAAAATACACCTTATAACAAAAATAAAGAATTAAACGCCGAAGGCGAAGCTGGCAATCCCATACCAATGAAAGTTGGTGATATTTCACCTATTAAATATGTATTTTATATCGTAAAAGAAAATCGTACTTATGACCAGGTTTTGGGTGATGTGAAAGCCGGAAATGGCGACCCAAGCCTATGCCTTTTTCCTGAAAATATTACTCCAAATCAACATAAAATAGTGAATGATTTTGTGCTATTGGATAATTTTTATGTGGACGCTGAGGTGTCAGCTGATGGCCATAATTGGTCGATGGCAGCCTATGCCAACGATTATGTAGAGAAAAATTGGGTTACGAGTTACGGAGGCAGAGGTGGCTCTTACGATTATGAAGGACAGCGAGAAATTGCTTATCCAAGAAACGGATTTATTTGGGATTACTGTAAAAGAGCTAAAATTTCGTTTAGAACCTACGGCGAATTTGCTGATTCGCCCTAAGGAAATTATGCGGGGGTGCAGGGTAATGTTTGTGC
>JANMZR010000176.1:0-6658 GCA_031383555.1 Cytophagaceae bacterium
CCCATTATATAATTATTGGTAAATGAGGTGCCTGATTTTACCAAAGCATCCAAATTTGGCGTGATTACTTCATTTCCTCCCAAAGCATTAATAGTACCTTGTAGCCTTTGGTCGTCGGTAAAAATGAGGACGATGTTTGGCTTTTTAGAGTTTTGGCTGAAAGCTATTTGGCTAAAAAATCCTAATAAAAAAAATAGAATTATCATGGAAGTAATTTTCATTTTTATGATTTATTTTGGGAATAGAAATCCAAGTTGGTTTTTAATTTGCTAATGTAAGAATTAATGATATCACCCCATCTATTTTAAAAACAAAATCGTTTGCAAAACCGCTCTAAAGCCTCTTTTTATTAGCTTTTATGAAGTCAGACTCCTTTTAGAGCACTAAACATAGAAAACACAAAACACTGAAACGGCTATTATAGATGCTAACGAAACAAAGGTTTTCTTTGTTTGGGTTTTCTCTGTTGGGGTATTTGTTATGATTATGATTAATACCTTTATATAGGTTTATAATAGCACATTTTTGGATGAGTAGTATTTTCTTAATAAATTAAAACTTTTATTATAAAATATAAGTTCTACTTTTTTAACATAAACTTTTTATTCAAATAAATATGAAATTTTTTCTATTCCCATTGTTTGTTTTTTTACTTCCATTTTACTCCCTTTCACAAACAGATTCAACCAGGACTTTAACGGACGAAATTAATTTTGACGATTTTGGTAATGCAGACGAAAACAAAGTAAAAACCTATTGCACCCAGAAAGTTAATTATTTATCTCCGTCGAGGTTTGTGTCGATAGGCTATGAGTCTGTTTTACCTTTTCATTTATCCTCAATTGGTTCTCATAAACTTAGAGAAAGCGTTAAGGAGGCAGATTCGCATGTTAATAGATTTGCAGGCCTTAGGGTGGCTTTAAATGCCCCAATAATTTCAAGGTCTAATTTGATAGTTAGCTTGGGTTTGTCCTTTTGGAACACGAATCTAGATTTTCAAAATCCTGAAAGGTCTAACTATTTTTCAACTATTAAAACATTAAATAGTACAGGAATAAATACTACGATTTTTAAGCCATTCAATAATAAGAATTTCTTAATTTTTCAAGCAAGCGCTGACATAAATGGAAATTATTCTACTCTTAATAAAATAGATAGTAAAGGCTTAACCTACAGTGCAACAGCTATTTATGGCTGGAAAAAAGATGACAACTTTATGTGGGGTCTTGGTTTAAGTAGAATTTACAGAGCAGGAGCGGTGATTCATGTGCCTTCGATTTTATATAACAAAACATTCAATAAAAAATGGGGGGTGGAGGCTGTTTTACCTGGTAAGGCGAATTTAAGAAGAAATTTCAGTCCTAATTCATTTGCCATGGTAGGCTTTGAAATTGAAGGTAATACCTACTATCTTGGAAACATAAATAATACCGAAACTTATTTGAGAAGAGGTGAAATGAAACCTCGGATATCCTTTGAAAAGAAATTAAAAGGCTTTATTTGGGTTTCAGCACAAGCAGGCTGGAGATATAATTGGCGTTTTGATGGATTTGCAAATCAAAATCCTGTGAAAGATGAAAAACCTATATTTACAAATGCATTAGGTAATCCCTTATATTTCAACCTAAGTTTAAATTTTGTTAGTCCATAAAAAAAGGTAAAAAATATATTTGCCTTTTTAAAAATGTTAAATTAACTTAACTTTTTTTGATTTGTCGTTTCCAAACATCGGTTCTTCCAAAGAGAGATATTCCAATAAAACCTCTAACTTCAAGTGTATTCTCTTCAATTAGATTCATTTCGCAAGAATAATCGTTCCCATTTTTTGGGTCATAAACCTTACCCTCTTCCCATTTGTTTTCTCCTTTGAAAACAAAATCCCTTAGGTTTTCGAGCCCTTTCAATGAGCGTGATTGCAAATTTTCATCTGGATTATTAATATCAGTTCTGGGTTTTCCCTGCACATCATTTGGCACTTTTAGCCAAACCAACTTTCCAAAATACTTTTCCCCTTTTTTGTAAATTTGCACCATACCAGTTCCCTCTCCATTTTTCCAAACTCCAAGAATAGCATCAGAATTTTGAGCAAAAAGATGGGAAAAGGGAAAATTAATTAAAATTGCTAAAATAAGTCCTTTAAAATATTGCTGCATACGTTTATTATTTTTTAATCATAACGAGTTTTGGTATATTTTTGTTTGCTTCATTTATAATATTTTTTTTATCTAAAGAAAAGGTGAAACTTTTACTTTTAGAAAGCCTATTTATTTGAAACAGAATTTTGATAAATAGTAATGCTTTTCAACCTTTTTTTTTATTGGCTTCTAAAATTTTTTGGTACTCCAAAACCTAAACATAAAGTATAGAATTTGTTTTTGAAGATAATTAGAAAAACTTGAAAGTTTTCATTAACCTTTTAAAACAACTGCAAATTCAATTATTTTTTACCAAATCTAAGGGGAATAATTTCATGGTTTACCCAAGCTTGGGAATTGAGGTATATTTGTTGAATATCCAAATACATAAATTTAAAACGGATTTTTTAAATCTAGTGGAAAATATTCCTTTTAATTATCAATTGTATTAATTGACGAAATAATTAAAAATGAAGTTTATTAGAAGGCTTGACTTATAATAATTAGTTCAAAACTTGAACTTAAATTTAATTATATATGTTTTAACATATAATGTACATACATATTTAAAAAACTTAATGCTAGACAATCATGACGTTAACAAAATGGTCAATTGACCCAACCCATTCAGAAGTACAATTTAAGATTAAACATTTGGTAATTACAACTGTAACTGGCCACTTTTTCAATTTTTCTGGAGATGTGGAAGCTTCAGAAAACTTTGATGCTATCAATACAAATTTTGAAGCTGACATTAATTCTATTTCTACAAATAATGAAGGAAGAGATGGGCATTTAAAATCTGAAGAATTTTTTGATGTAGAAAAGCATCCTAAATTAATATTTAAATCAAAGGGATTAAAAAAAACAGGTGAAGGTGAATTTAATTTAAGTGGTGACCTTACTTTAAAAGGTATCACTAAAAATATAACACTATCTGTAAGTTATGAAGGAACTGCTACAGACCCTTGGGGTAATGTAAAAGCGGGTTTTGAATTAAATGGGAAGATTAATCGTAATGATTATGGTTTAAATTGGTCCGCTGTTACTGAAGCAGGTGGTTTAGTTGTTAGTGATGAAGTAAAAATACATGCAAATATTCAGTTGGTAAAGCAAGTATAAATTGAATAAATATAATGCAAAAAAAGCCCAGTTCTATAGATCTGGGCTTTTTTTTGACCGTTAAGTAAATTTATTAAACAATTGATACTCATCTATTTGAAACAATAAAAAATGTAACTACATTTGAAAAAATTAATCTAATAATGCTAAACATATGAAAATTACAACAATATTATTTATTCTTAGCTTAAAAGCATTTTCGCAAACAGTAACTGTTTCTAAAATAGAAGAAAATCGCTCAGATGGTAAAAGTTCATTTAGCAATAATTGTAAAATAGAGCTAAAAGTTGCGGGCGATGAAATAAGAAAATACAAGCAAATAAAACTTGGAGCTGTAACTAAAGCTATGGACGATCAAGGAATTGATCTATTCAAAGAAAATACTTGGGGTAATAAATATAACAAAATTGAAATTGATGGAATAGTTGAAATAGAACTCCAAAAAGCATCAAGAAAAGCGCAAACTATAAAAGTTTTAGAAGGAAACCTATTTTTATATAATCCAACTATTGCAAATAAAGGCGAAATACAAATTAAAGATTTTAGCAAGAAGACTACAACTAACTTATTACCTAATAATTACCCGTTGAAGTTAATTTATTTGACCAAGGAATCAATGGAAAAATATAAAGCGGATATGGCTAAAAAGAAGGAAGAAGATATAAAAAAACTACCCGAAGCAACTCGTAAATTAGCAGAGTCTTTAATGGGAATATTTGATGGATTAGGCGATTTGGGAGATGAAAAACGAGAAGTTGTTTTTCTTAAAGAAGGTGCCGAAAAAGATCTTGACAAATTAGTTGACATATATTTTTTAGATGAAAAAGGCGAAAAAATAGAAAGAAATGGTTATTACAGTAGCGGCACAATGATAACATATCCGTTCTCAAAAGATATTCAACCAAATTGGATTATGGTTTTAAATATCGAGTCGGAGCAATCCATCAAAAGTATACCTTTCAAATTATCAAATATAAATTTGCCCTAATTATGTAAAAAACAAGTACAAGATCTTACTATTTGACTAAGCAACATATTATCAATAAGATGAGATATAAGGATTTGAAGGATTTTGGTGAAGAAAACAGAGACCTTATTTATATAAAAAATGGTAATAAATATAGAAACAGCGTGTTCTTTTCAAAAAATTCCTATAAAATTTGACAGTTTAAAGCTTCCTTAATAGTTTGTAAATTAGTATTTGCATCAAGTATTTCGTAAATTGCATTCTTTAAAAAATACAATTTCGTTAAAATAATTATGCAATTCGCAGATCTGAAAATAATTGAACCTATTTTATTGGCTTTAAAAGCTGAAGGTTATACAAACCCTACTCCAATACAAGAGCAGGCCATTACTCCTATACTTGAAGGAAATGATTTACTTGGCTGTGCGCAAACCGGCACAGGTAAAACAGCAGCCTTTTCTATTCCAATTTTACAACAATTATTCCTTGATTTTCAGAAAGGAATAAGAAACAATCAAATTAAGTGCCTAATACTTACCCCTACTAGAGAACTGGCAATTCAAATTGATGAAAGCTTACAATCATATGGGAAAAATACAAAATTACGACATACGGTAGTTTTCGGAGGTGTTGGCCAAAAAAGTCAAACAGATGCCCTCAAAAGAGGAATTGATATATTAGTTGCAACGCCGGGTAGGCTTTTGGATTTGATGCAACAAGGTTTTATTAATCTAAAAACTATCAAAATATTTGTATTGGATGAAGCAGACCGCATGTTAGACATGGGCTTTATTCATGATGTAAAAAAAATAATTTCAGTGATTCCTACAGAAAGGCAAACTTTGTTCTTTTCGGCAACTATGCCGCCAGAAATACAAAAATTAGCTAACTCAATACTTAAGAATCCTGTAAAAGTTGAAGTTACACCTCCCTCAACCACTACTGAGTTAGTGGAGCAGTCGGTTTACAATATTTTAAAAAAGGACAAAAGGCAATTGCTAAACCAATTGCTTAAAGACGAAAAAATTGAGTCAGCTTTGGTTTTTACAAGAACAAAGCATGGTGCCGACAAAGTGGTAAAAGAACTTTTACGTACAAATATCAAGTCAGCGGCCATACATGGTAATAAATCACAAAACGCTAGGCAGTTGGCTTTGTCTAATTTCAAAGATAGAAAAATTAGAGTTTTAGTAGCCACTGATATTGCTGCAAGAGGTATCGATGTCGATAATTTGACCCATGTAATAAACTATGAGCTACCCAATGTACCCGAAACTTATGTGCATCGAATAGGCCGCACAGGACGTGCTGGAGCTTCAGGCATTGCTATTTCATTTTGTGATGAAGAAGAAAGAGCTTATTTGAAAGATATTCAAAAATTAATTGGGAAAACGGTTCCAGTTTCAATTAATAAATTTATTTCAACCGATACAGATGATGGTTTCGTAGAAATAGAACGACCTCCAATGCAAAACAGGAATAATCAAAATAGAAATCTGCCACAGAATCAGAATAGGAATAGTAATCAGAATTTGAATAGAAATGTAAACTCAAGTGCAAGTCTAAATCCGAATCAAAATAGGTCTAATAATTTGCCAAATCCAAATACAAACCAAAACCAAAATAATAACCGGAATTCCAATATTGAAAAGCCAGCTCAGAGTCAAAACCCGAGTCAAAATAGGCCTAACAATTCACAAAATCAAAATAGGAATTTTAATTCAAATAGAAATCCCAATTCAAATCAGAATAGTCCAAGGCCTGAAAATAATAATAAATTTGAGCCAATACCACCAAAATCTGCTTTTACATCAAGCCTAGAAGAGGAAAGAAGACAGATTGCCAATAATCGCTCGAAAATGAACGCTAACAAACCCAGAAATTATAATTCCGATTCGAAGCCAAATAACCAAAATTCTGAGAAGAAAAAATGGTGAAAAGTAAAAAAATAAAGAAATGAGAAAATGTTAATTTGGTCCTTTCGGCACTACTAATAAAGTTTCTTCTTTGTCTACTATAACTTTACCTGCAGCCATATTTTTAGGCTTCCTTACATATTTTTTTTGTGTAACTATTACAGAACATACCGTATCGGTTTTTCGTTTTGAGTAAAAAGCAGCTAATTCGGCTGCTCTTTCAATGATATTCTTAGGGAATACCATTCCCGATCGTTTTCTGATTATTACATGAGAACCAGCAACATCACGTGCATGCAACCATAAATCATCCTTTTTAGCATATTTTTGAGTAAGTAGGTCGTTATTATTTGCATTTTTACCAATCCAAATTTGCCACCCTTCCAATTCAATTATTTTAAATGGAATTTCAGGAAATACTTTATTTAAACAAATTAGGGATCAAGAAAATGGAAATATAAAAAACAAAGACCCAAAATTTAAAAATGCCAATAGAAATTTTATGAATATTCTGGATG
>JANMZR010000184.1:0-21017 GCA_031383555.1 Cytophagaceae bacterium
CGTAGGATTTTGGCTTCGTTAAACCTTCTATTTTCACTTGGTATTTCAAAAGTATTCAATTGCTTTCCTTCAAAATCATATTTTTTGATAATCAAATCGCCATTTTTTTTGGCCTTAAGTAAAACCGTAAAACTTTCATTATCAGCATATAACGACAAGAAATTCGCTTTCCTGTTTTCTAAATTTGGCAACACTTTAAAACTACTATCAGCCAAATGAAAAAGAATAACCAGAGGTCGTTCTTTGTATTTGCAAGCCAAAAAACAATTGTTTTGCACCACCCTATAAGTAAACATTTTAATGCCTCTTGGCAAACTACAGCTTACAATTTTTTGCTGTCCAGAATTTACATCTGTTTGTATGAGCTGTAGTTTGTTTTTGGGTACTAACCTATTAAACAAGGCATAGTGAAAACTAGTATCGGTTTGCTCACCTATAAAATCAAATTTTGCATTTACTAAATTTTCGTTATGCCATTTTTGTGTAAAAAATTGGTCGTAACCTATGGTATGCAGGTATTTATTGTTTTCATCGGCTTTTAAGCCAAACATAATGGTGGCTCTATTGGCTAATGCTATTACATTATTAAAATTGGCTGAGCCGTCATACACTGGCCCCAGTTTTTTTGGGTCGCCGCCTAGATGGCTTTTGGTGGCAATATTGGGTGACATACGGTTGGCCACACGGATGGATTCAGTAGCGCCACCCCCTCTATTAACTGCACCAATTAGTTGGGCTTTGGCCAAGTTTAAGGTAGTAAATACTAGTACAAGAGTAAAATATTTCATTTTTATAAAAAAATAAAAGTAATATCTGATTTGATACACTGCCTGAATTATCGCTATTATCTTCAGATCTTATTGTCCAAACTGCAAATTCATTTCCCTTTACTACAATCAGTATCCTTACTGACAACTACTTTCCTCAATTTGTCTAATACGTAGTAACTGTCCTCACCAACGACACCTCCTAAGTTTTAAATGTCCTCACTGAAAACTCTATTTCTTAACCCAATATCCCTTCAATCGCTGTCAATTCCTCACTAGAAAATTTCTTATTTTTTAAGCATTCCAAGGAATCCTCCAATTGAGAAACTTTGCTTGCACCTATCAGTACTGAGGTAACCCTATCATCTTTCAAAAGCCAGGCTAATGCCATTTGGGCTAAGGATTGATTGCGGTTTAGGGCAATTTCATTTAATTTTTTCAATTTGGTCACCAGCTCAGTTGTTATAACATCTTGCTGAAGAAAACCATGAGGCAAATCAGCACGGGAACCTGCTGGTATTCCATTCAGATATTTATTACTTAACAATCCTTGCGCCAAAGGTGAAAATGGAATACAACCAACACCCTCATTACCAAGCACATCCAATAAGCTTTTTTCGCACCAACGCTCCAACATTGAGTATTTGGGCTGGTGAATTAGGCAAGGCGTACCCAATTTTTTCAAAATAGCTAAAGCTTCAGTAGTTTGTGTGGCTGAATAATTGGAAAGCCCAACGTATAAAGCTTTTCCCGATCTCACTAAATAATCCAAAGCACCCATTGTTTCTTCCATCGGCGTATTGGGGTCAGGGCGATGGCTATAAAAAATATCAACGTAATCCAGGCCCATACGTTTTAAACTTGCTTCACAACTTGCAATCAAATATTTTCGACTTCCCCATTCGCCATAAGGCCCAGGGTACATATAATAGCCTGCTTTAGAGGATATTATAAGTTCGTCACGAAATTGCTGGAAATCTTTTTTAAATATTATGCCAAAATTTTCCTCTGCAGAACCAGCGGGTGGCCCATAATTATTGGCCAAATCAAAGTGTGTAATGCCTCTGTCAAAGGCTGTATGAAGTATAGTTCGATAGTTTTCAAACACATCAACTCCGCCGAAATTATGCCAAAGGCCTAGCGAGATTTCGGGTAATTGAATGCCAGATTTGCCACAACGGCGATAAGTCATTTGCTCATAACGTGCAGGATTTGCTTGGTACATTGGTATTTGCGATTTTTTAATGTTGATTTAAGACTTTTTTCAATTATAAATTTACGAATTTTGGAGCAATATTTTATATGTTTTATACTGGCATGGTACCCATTCGCAGAATCCTGTGGGCTAACCTCTGGTGGGGCCAAGGCTTAGACACAAAAAAGCATACATACAATGGCCATATCACTGCTAGAAGGCAAGTTTTTCTTGCCATTTCAACCTTTTTATTCATAATTTGAATATTCATATTTAATGCAAATTATGGATTAAAATTTTAACCATAAATTGATTATTTTAACTAAAAATTAAAAAAATTGAAAATTTATACTTGTTAAGTTTCCATTTATAATAATATTAAAAAATGTCACATTCAAAAAACACCTAAATTTTGAATTGCCATCAAGAAACAATAAATTAGCAAAAAATAAATCAAATATGAATCGACGTTCGATAATAAAAAATTTGGGAGCTGGCATTTTAACAGCAAGTTCCTTGCCGGCTTGGGCAATAAATTGGAATAAAGACAGCTTTGTAAATATTCAATTTGCTGATGCTCAAATAGTTGAAAAACTTGTGGATGCCATCATTCCTCAAACGGATACGCCTGGAGCTAAAGTAATAGGGGCACATTTATTTGTAAACAGAATGTTGAAAGACTGCCATAATGAAGCCACTCAAGCCAAATTTAGCATGGCGATAGACAATTTGAAATCGGCTTCAGAGAAATCTTTTGGAAAACCGTTTGAAAGTATAAATTCTGTTGAAATATTAACTTTAATAAAAAAATCAGAAGACTTTAGCTCCATTTCTTTGCTAAAAAGACTTACTGTACAGGCCTATACCAATTCAGAATATTATTTAACAAAACATAAAAACTATCAAATGGCACCAGGCTATTTTCATGGATGCGTTGATATTCAATAGATTACAATGGCAAACTTTAATATTGATTCTAAAAAAAGTAGAACTTTTGATGCCATAGTAATTGGCTCAGGCATAAGTGGAGGTTGGGCAGCTAAAGAGCTTTGTGAAAAAGGGCTAAAAACCCTTGTTTTAGAAAGAGGTCGTGCTGTAAACCATGGCGACTACCCCACCACTATGATGGAACCTTGGCAATTTGATCATTTGGGGCAAATCACCAACGAAATTAAAAATGCCAATCCAATTACAAGTAAATGTTATGCTTTTGAGGAAGATACTTCCCATTTTTTTGTAAAAGATAAAGAGCACCCCTATATTCAAGATCTTCCATTCGATTGGATTCGTGGCTACCAAACAGGTGGTAAGTCGCTTATGTGGGCACGTGGCACGCAGCGATGGAGTCACTTCGACTTTGAAGGCCCCGATCGAGATGGTTTTGATGTTAAGTGGCCTATTACATACGAAGAATTGGCACCATGGTACAGTCATGTGGAGATTTTTGCTGGCATCTCTGGAAATAAAGATGGCCTTGAGCAATTACCAGATGGCGAATTTTTAAAACCTCATGAGCAAACATGCGTCGAAAAGCATTTCACAGACCAAATGCAAAAGCATTACAATGGAGCAAGGCCGGTAATTATTGGTCGTTGTGCACACCTTACTGATCCGCAACCTATTCATTATAAGCAAGGCAGGGCGCAATGCCAACAACGTGATTTATGTACTCGTGGTTGTCCTTATGGTGGCTACTTCAGTAGCAATGCTAGCACATTACCTTGGGCAAAGTTTACTGGCAACATGACCATGCGAAATAATTCAGTGGTTCATTCTATTTTATATGACGAAAAGAAAAAGAAGGCAGTCGGCGTAAAAGTGATAGATGCAATTACAAAAGAAGAAATGAATTTTTATGCAAAAATAATTTTTGTAAATGGCTCAACCGTAAATACCAACATCATTTTATTGAATTCAAAATCGAGCCGTTTTCCCAATGGTTTAGGAAACGACAACGGCCTTTTGGGTAAATATATCCATTTTCATAACTTCGAAACCGCCATTTATGGTGAATATGAAGGCTATTTGGATAAAAAAACCGATGGAATAAGGCCCAACGGTAGTTATTTGCCTCGCTTTAGAAACGTAAAAAAACAAGAAACCGACTTTTTAAGGGGCTATGCCATGGGCTTTAGTGCCAGTCGGATGGAAAATACAAATAGCCAGGGTTGGGGAGAAGAATTGAAAAATAATTTATATCAAAGAAAGTATGGTAACTGGCGAGTTGGCTCTCACTTCATGGGTGAAACCATACCGAAAATTACTAATTATGTAAAATTGGATGAAAACCAAAAAGATGATTGGGGTATCCCTTTAGTGAGAATTTCGGTGGCGATGGATGAAAATGACAATAAAATGGCTCAGGATTTTAGGGATCAATTGACTGAAATGTACACTTTGGCTGGTTTCACTAAAATTGGTACTAGAAAACGTGATACATGGAACCCCGGTCTTGATATTCATGAAATGGGCGGAGTAATTATGGGGAAAGACTCAAAAAATTCAATGCTAAACGAATGGAATCAGCTGCATCATTGCAAAAATGTGTTTGTAACAGATGGCGCTTGTATGACGAGTAATTCAACTCAAAATCCTTCACTCACTTATATGGCCATTACTGCAAGAGCAGCTAATTATGCTATTTCGGAGTTTAAAAAGGGGAATTTGTGATTTGGTATCTTACAAAACACTTAGGTTAATAAATTTAAACATAACTAAGCAATTCCTTTGCAGGTTAAACTTTGCCGACGATGTTAAATTTTGTTTAATTACAAAAAAAATCAAGTTTCATCATTTTTGAAAAAAAAATAGTATTTTTTAGTTAATATTTTATTTTTTCAAATACTCATTTCTAATTAAACTTGCCATGCGATGTTTTCCATCAGGCGACCAACCTGGAGGCATAAATATCAATAAAAAGGCATTTCTAATACTTTCTGCATGCCAAATATCTTTGAGTAAAAGCCAAATTTCTCCAAAATAAACATCCCATAAATTTCCTGAATTCACTTTTCTAGTAATTCCATAATCTATAGTAATACCCTTTTGCTCAGGTTGATAGGTGCCAAAAATTCTATCCCAAATGTTCAATAGATTACAATAATTGGTATCTATATACAAAGGATTGCGAGCATGGTGTACCCGATGGTCGGATGGTGAAAGAATGTATTTTCCAATAAACCCAAGTTTCGGTAGACCTAATGTGCCATCTTTAATCAAATTCTCACCCACATGAATAAACGCCCCCCATGTGCCATCTATAAACATTATTAAAAAAAGTAATTTTGGGTGTATGCCTGCCAAAAGACAAATTGACCCTCTAATAAAGTCGGCGTATGGCCCTTCCAAAAAGAAATGAGCGTAAGTAACAGAAAGATTCATGTTTTCGGGGGCGTGATGTGAAGAATGTAAGCACCAAAACAATCGAACTTTATGGGCGAGAAAATGGTAAACAAAATGCGAAAACTCCCATATAATATAGCCATAAATAAGCCAGTACCATGTAAATGAGGTTTGAAATAATGTGTATTTTGGCAAATGAGCCAATAAAAAAGCTAGTATGCCAATTGAAATAAATCGAGAAATAAATCGATTAAGCACATAGATAAAGAAATTGAGTTTATACACTTTTGCATGCGGATTTTTGTAAATAAGTCCCATTAAAAACTCAAAAATCACCAAAAAAGGAATAAGAGGACCAATTACCGACTTTACTCCTTCGTAGGTTAAAAACTGGCTATAATTCCCAGTTTGGATTATTTTCCAACCCGATTCATAGCCTAAAAAGCCTTTGATTTCATTTAAAATAGTAGTAATAATTTCCATAATTAAATACTGAATTTTCAAAAAAAATGAGTTGTTAAATTAAATTATCAATTGTATGGGTTGCCCAATTTTACATTTTATTCACAGAAGGCTGCGTGCATTTCTTTGTTTTACATTTAACATTTTAGCCCCTCCCCACCAACGGCATCTTGGTAGCCATCACAGTTATAAACTGAACATTGGCCTCAATTGGCAAGCCAGACATATACAGAACAGCTTCAACAATATGCTTCAAATCTATTACGGGCTCAATTTTTGTACTTCCATCAGCTTGTATAATACCCGCTTTCATGGCTGAGGCCATTTCAGTATCGGCATTACCTATATCAATTTGGCCACATGCAATATTATATTTTCGTCCATCGAGTGAAGTAGATTTTGTAAGCCCAGTTATAGCATGTTTGGTGGAAGTATAGGGTGCAGAGTTAGGCCGTGGAGCAGTTGCTGAAATAGAACCGTTGTTTATGATTCGCCCACCCATTGGATTTTGGCTTTTCATAATTTTAAAGGCCTGCTGAGTACATAAAAATGCTCCTGTAAGATTTGTGTCCAGTACTTTACGCCATTCTTCAAAACTAATATCTTCTAATAATCCTTTAGTATTGGTGCCTGCATTGTTAAAAAGTAAGTCTAATTTGCCAAAAGTTTCTTTTACTACTTTAAATAAATTTATTACCGAATTTGGGTCGCAAATATCAGAAGGAATTAGTAAACAATTGGCTTGAAATTCTCCAGCCATTTTAGCTGTTTCTTCCAAATTAGACTGATTGCGACCTGTTAAAGCCACATTCCAGCCATTATGTAATAAACCTAGACTAACAGCTCTTCCAATTCCTGTACCAGCTCCTGTCACAATTGCAAATTTTTTATTTATCATAATATTTTCAATAATTCCTTAGGGTTAATTACTTTAGATATATTTTCTGCTACATTTTTGAAATCTTTTGTATTTCCAGTAACAAAATATTCAATTGAATTATTAAGACGTGCAATTTCATATTGAAATGCATCTTCAAGGTCTTTAATTCCATTTTTACACCCGTTAATATATGGAATATTATCAGCTGAAGGAATATTTAATATTTTCAATATTTCTAACATTGTACTTCTTAAATTATCTCCCTTTTTTCCCGATTTTTCTAGAATATATGCAATAGTATATACTGAGCCTGATGAAATAAATAATTTAATGCCCCTATTTTTAGTTATTTCAATAATATTTGACGCCTCCTCCGGAAAGCAATTTTGTCTATCCAAAAGCCAATCCAAAATTACATTGGCATCTAAAAATATACTAAATTCTTTATCTTTTTTTAGCCATTAAATCTCTAATTTCTTTATCAGTTTTACTTGAAAGTGTAGATTTAGCTATTCCTCGTAGCTTACTTGACGAACTTTTCTTAGATAAATCTTAATTGCCCATTAAATTATCAATTAATAATTTTTCGAAAATATTTGATAATGATTGTTTTTTAAGCTGAGCGATTTGCTTGGCTTTTACAATTATATCTTCTTCAGCGCTTAAAGTTAATTTTATCTTTCCCATTTTACATGTGATATATTTTAACAAATATTATATTTATATGTGTTAAATTAAATTTTTTGCAAATAAATATTTTAATTATACCAACGCATTCAAAATCAACACAGTAATAAAACCTACCAGCCCAACTATTCCACTCATAAGCGTAAGCATCCGCAAGTTTTGAGCCACTGAGAGGCCCGAAAACTTGCAAATCACCCAAAAACCCGAGTCATTGGGGAAACTAAAACACATACTTCCACAACAAATGGCGAGGCCAATCATCACCGGATTCTCACTACTGCTGGCAAGCATAGGAGCCATTATTGAACTCACCATCACCGCTGAGGCCGTCGCCGAGCCTATGGCCACTCTAATGACAGCAGTCAATAAAAAACCCGTCCAAAGTAATGGCAAATGCCAGACAGCTAATAACTTAACTATTTCATCGGCAATACCTGTGCCTTTAATCACTTCACCAAAAGCACCGCCAGCACCAACAATTAAAATTAATAAACCTGCCTCCGCACCACTGGCTGTTACAGTCTCATCAAACGATTTAACCAAATATTTTTTTAAAGAAAATACAGCGAAAATTAAGCCGATTAACATTGAAAAGTTTTTATCACCTAATAGAGAAAATATCGTTCTCAAAGCATTTCCATCAGGCAACATTTCTTTGAAAAGCGAGCCAAAAAGTATCAAAATGATGGGTAATAATAAGGCAAAAAGGGATAAAGCTCCAGATGGTTTTGGCTTATTTTCTTCCAAACTAATTTGGCCTATACCAGCAGCATCCACTTGCATAAACTCTTGTTTTGCAAAATATCTGGCGGCCAATACGCCCACCAAAGTTGGAGGCATTGCCACCACTAACGACCAACTCAAAAAACTAGCTGTTGGTAAGCTCATATTGCCCATCACCGCCAATGGCCCAGGCGTAGGAATTACGATACAATGTGTAGCCAAACAACCCAAAGTAAGTGAGGTAAGCAAGCCAATAAATGGAATATTTCCTTTTTTACTGAGGTCACGCAAGAGCGGTAAAAACATGATAAAAGCCGCTTGAAAAAAAACAGGAATACATACCACATACCCCGTAAGACCGATTGCCAAATAAATATATCGAGTGCCAAACCATTTGATAAAAAGCCTCGCAATTTGCTCAGTAGCGCCTGTTTGGCTTAAAATATTTCCCAAAATAATCCCTAAGCCAACCATTAAACCAATACTTCCTAGTGTATTTCCGAAGCCTTCTCCGAGTTGTTTTGTTATTTTCTCAATAGGCAGTCCCGAGGCTAAACCCGTAATCAAACCAACCGTTGGCAATACCAAAAACGGATTGATTTTCAGCTTTATTATTCCAAATAGTAAAACTCCAATAGAAAGTATAAAAAGCAAAATCGGGTAGGTGGATGGAGACATATTTTAAAGAGGATTTAGAGGATTTATCAATACTATTCAGTAAAAAATATTGAGCCAAATATATCAATAAAAAATGATTTTGAAACAATGCTTTATTGGCTTTTAATAATTTAATACCCGCTATCCACTATACGCAGCCTGGCTCATTGCTGAGCGAAACTGAAACTACCCCAGGGCCGTATATCGGTGCTATAGGGGTTAAACAAATATTTGATCGACTCTTACAAACATTTTTTCAAAACAATCCTTAACTTTAGTCTCGATTTCTACCAAATTAAAATTTACTATTAAACTATATTTCTCAAAATGAAGAATACAAGAAGAAATTTCATAAAAAAGTCGTCCATAGCAACGCTGGCCTCAATTACAGCCTCCAGTTTTATAGCAAAAAATGCCTTTAGCAAAAGCAATACAGCTGGCGAATTGAAATGTGCATTAATTGGCTGCAAAGGGATGGGCTTTTCCAATTTGCAACGTCATATCAAATTGCAAGGCGTTGAATGTGTGGCACTTTGCGATGTGGATCAATCTGTATTGGATACTAGAGCAGAAGATGTGTTGAAGATCCAAGGTAAAAAACCTGCTTTATATAACGACTATCGTAAGCTATTAGAGGATAAATCAATCGATTATGTAATAATTGGTTCTCCCGATCATTGGCATTGTCTCATGGCCGTAGACGCAATGGAAGCGGGCAAGCATATTTATGTTGAAAAACCAATTGCACTGTATATGGAAGAGTGTAATGTGATGCTGAACGCTGCCAAAAAACTCAATAAAATAGTGCAAGTTGGGCAATGGCAGCGAAGTGGGCCGCATTATGATGAAGCTATAAAAATGGTACATTCAGGTATGCTGGGCCAAATCAGGTTGGTAAAAGTATGGGCTTACCAAGGCTGGATGAAACCCGTGCCAGTTATGCCCGATTCGGCAGCACCAGTGGGTGTCGACTATAAAATGTGGTTGGGACCAGCAGAAACTAAACCCTTCAATGAAAACCGATTCCACTTTAATTTCCGTTGGTTTTGGGACTATGCCGGCGGCCTTATGACTGACTGGGGTGTACACGAAATTGATATTGCCCTATATGCTATGAAAGCCAAAGCACCTATTTCGGTAATGGCTTCAGGAGGTAAATTTGCTTACCCTGACGATGCATCAGAAACACCTGATACCCTACAAACCGTTTTCCAATATGATGGTTTTAATATGCTTTGGGAACATGCCACGGGTATTGATGGTGGTAACTATGGCCGAACTGAAGGTATTGCTTTTATTGGCAACGAAGGCACTTTAGTGCTCAACCGTGGTGGATGGGAGCTTATTCCCGAAGTAAAAGTAAGTAATGGTGTGAAATCTCAAAAATTTGAGGCCAAAAAATATGCTAAAAAACCAGAAGACGATTATGTGAAAATGCACGCTGAGAATTTCGTAGACGCTATTCGTAAAAATGACCCAAAAATTCTCAAATGTGGTATTGAAACAGGTAGTATTGCAGCCCTTAACGCACAAATGGGAAATATTGCCTACAAACTTGGTCGACCAGTATATTGGGATGCCAAAGCTGGCAATTTCGGTACTGATAAAGAAGCCAACGCCCTTATGAAAGCAAAATACCATAATGGTTGGAAATTGCCAAAGTATTGATTTTTAGATAGTTATAATAATAAATTAATTGTCAGCAAGTATTAACCCGCAAAGGATTTACTTGCTGACATTTTTCATTATAAGCAGTATTTTTCTTAAAACAAACCTACAATAAAGTAACAGGAAATTCGACAATCGTATTTTCCCAGCCTACTTTTATATGAACCACTTTTGGAGATGCTTCATACATCGTAATTGAAAATGCTTCAATTTTTGTGTCAGTATTAGTTGTATTGGCGGTGACTGTTGCCAAATCTTTAGTTTCGTCATATCCAAAACTACCCCAGCCATCCAAATTGGGATGTACTTTGAGTTTCCATTGATTAGCCGAAGGTGTACAATACAAAGTATATCGGCCAGGCGCTAAAACAACTTCACCTATTTTTACAGCTTGGTAAAAAGTAATTTCGGTTGATTCATTGGCACCTAATCGCCATGCCTCATCAAATTTCACCAATTCGCCAAATGCTTTTCGGCCATTTAATAAGGGTCTTGAGTAGATAATTTTGATTTTGGGCATTATTTTGGCTTTATCTTCAGCAGTTTTTACCATATAAACTCGATGTGCACCTTGTGGAAAATAAACCACGTCCATAATACTTTTATCAATGGCTGCAAAATTTTGAGCTGATAATTGCATGGCTACCATGCTCAATAATAAGACTAATGTTTTTTTCATTTCTTTTGTTTTTTAAAATTGAAAATATTCTAAATTTCAAATATTTTATTGGTTTTAGCAAAAAAATGTATTTAATTAAATTCAATAAATGAGATTGAATAGATTAGGAATTTCCTAAGGTCGGTAAGCAATTCCATTTTGGGTTAAACCTTGCCGACTTTTTTCATTATGGGTAGTACTTTTCTTAAAACAAACCTACAATAAAGTAACAGGAAATTCAACGATTGTATATTCCCAACCTACTTTTATAGGAACAACTTTTGAAGTTGCCTCATACATCGCAATTGAAAATGCTTCGATTTTTGTTTCTATATTAGTAGTATTGGCGCTTTCCTGAACAACATCCATTGCAATTTTGGCGTTTGAAATACGCTCGTCTATTATTTGGATCAGGTTTTGAAATATTTTTTCTTTCATTAGGGAGAAAAATGGGCACAAAGTTAACCATAAGAAAACCCTTATTCTTCCGCTTCCAAATTTTTAATGTCTTCAATCAATTGCTCAATTTCAAGTTGTAATGTGCCGTTGTAAATACCCCTAATATGCAACTTTTTATCGACTAAAATAAAATTTTCGGAATGTAAAAAATCATTTTCTCCTTTTTGAACTCCCAGATTTTCGTCTGCAAAATAACCGTTTCTTGCCAATTGATAAATTTGCTTTTTATCACCGGTAATCAGTTGCCATTTATTGGCAAGTATTTGATTTTCAGCAGCATATTTATGCAATACATCTACGTTATCTTTATCAGGCATTACGCTGAAAGAAGCAATCAAAACATTTTTATCCTGTTTAAATGCCCTTTGAACTGACTTCATATTTCCCATAATTTTAGGACAAAGACTGGGACAAATTGTGAAAAAGCAATTCATTACATGAATTTTACCTTTAAAATTGTCTTGCGTGATTTTTTGGTTATTTTGATTGGTGAACTGAAAGTTTGGAATGATGTGAATAGTATCTATTTGTGTCTTTTCTGACGTCCAAATTGGGGTAAAATCGGGGGAATTGTAATATGGAATAGGCTCCTTTGTGTTTCCATTTAACGTTTGATTTTGCTTACAGGCAAAATTTGCCAGAAAAAATAAAAAGTAAATTACATTTTTCAATTCTTTATTAATTTAAACCCTGATTGCTTTTTCTCGTTTTCACCCATGCAGCCTTTAGCTCCTAAAAACCCAAAACGGCGGCCATTTTTAATTACATAATTAGCCTTTATTTGGCCGTTTTCAAACCATATCTGTTGACTTCCTTCCGGTTGTCCATCCAAATTATAGTTAAATACGGAATAAAGCTGGCCGTTTGAATACCATTCTCGGTGTGTTTTAATCGGTATATCATGTTCAATAAAATACTCAAATTTCATTCGACCATTGGGCCACCAGGTGTTATGCTGCCCAACTTTTCGGTTTTTATTATAAAACCGAATTTCCATTTTTGAGCCATTGGCATACCATTTTTGTTGTTTTCCTTCCAATTTACCATCCAGGTAACCTGCTCTTGATGCAATTCTGTGATTTAAATATTTTTCAATCAAAAAACCGGAAAAGGGCTTTAACTGATAATAAACCAACCCTTCTTTCTTTGTAATTAATTGTGAATACAACTCAATTTCCAGATTTGGAATGTTCGATTCGCAAGCTCCAAAAAACAAAATCAAAAAAAATAAGAAGACATTTTTTTTAAAGACAACCATTTGCTACCTGCTTACTGTTCCCGGATTTCCATAAAACCCACTGCCATTGATATACGGATCGTCGGCTGTAATATGATAATGATAGATGCCATTTGGATATTCAGCAGTAACATGGGAGTGCCCATGATAAGCATCTAAATCTTTCGTAGTCACTGATTTGACATTCTCGATAGGTCCATAAACCGGGAAGCCGTCCAGTAAATATCCCAACAATGCTTCTCTTCCTTTTTTGGATGTAAGGTACAACGGTTCAACATGGTAATGGTATTGGCCTTGCTGCTGTGGGTGACCTCCATATTGGTCAAATCCATTAATTTCGCCTGCCAGTGGGCTCCCACCTGCCGCATATTGGTTAAAAAACGGAACGCCGTTTAATGAAACCCCAATTGGCCCCATTGGTGTAGCCTTTGCCGTTGAAGTTTTGGTTGGGCTTAGTGGAATACGAAAAGTAATATTACCTGCAGTTATTGTATTTGGTGCTTTTCTGAATGCAGAATTTGAACCATTATAAGTTTCAAATTGAGTAGAGTTATCAGAAAAATAGGGGCTTTTATGATCAGGCACAGTGGTTGTATTTACTACAAGAAAATTACCATCAATTACAGCCGTAACATTTGCAGCTGCATAATCAGTATAAGCTTTTTTCATTTGGGCACTGTAATTTTCACTGCTTGTTGCATCAGGCGTTACTACTGTGCTTTTTTCTTTGCAGGAGAAAATCGAGAGAAATACCATTATAGCAGATATTGAAAATATTGTTTTCATTTTTTAGTTGAATTTAGTTTTATTTTTAGATGTAAAATGGCAAATAAACTTGCGGAAAAATTGAATATTAATTGAAAATAAATTTTACGTTAACGACAAAAAATTATCCCATCTATTAACGCTATTGCTCTCTCATAAGTAATTTAATATCTTCAGCTACCCTTTCAATATCAACTATTTGAGTGGCATTATACACGCCTCTTATCCTTAATTTTTTATCAATTAAAGTCATAGTTTCAGTATGAAGAAACTCATTTTTATTTTTTTGAATATCGAAATCTTTTTCGGCAAAATAAGACTTTCTTGCTAAATTATATATTTCATCTTTACTTCCAGTTAACAGATGCCATTGTACTGGGTTTATATGATTTTCCTGCCCATATTTTTTTAATCGGGCTACTGAATCTACCCAAGGCATTACTGAATAAGAAACTAATTTAATGTCGGGGTTTTTAGCAAAATCCTTTTGCAGTTTTAACAAGTTCCTCATCATTTTTGGACAAACACTTGGACAAATACTGAAAAAGAAATTGGCAACATAAATATGGCCTTCCAAAGAATCTCTAGTGATTGTTTGACCCAATTGGTTAGTTAAAGTGAAAGTATCAATCTGATGAATTTTGTCAAATCTGGTATTCTTGGAGTCAATCCATTCAGCTGTAAATTTAGATGTATTATAAAATGGCAGCGTTTCTTTATTTTCTTTTTTGCATCCCGAAAGTATAAATACAATACTTATTAAATTAATGCACAACCGGAATACAACTTTTGACTGAAATAACACCATAAGTTTTTTTATTTTTGATAGTATAATTTGAAATCAAAAACCCTTTTTCGTTCCAAACTCGTTGAATTCCTTCTTTTTCACCTAATGAATAATTACTTAACTCTCTCTTTTTACCATTTGGGAAAAACACCCATTGAGCTCCTTCAAACTGATCATTTTTAAACTTAAATAAGTACCTGATGCGGCCATTTGGCCACCATTGAGTAGTTTTACCTTCAACTTTACCTTTAAAAAAGGTTCGTTCCAACAGTTTTTCACCAGTATTATACCATCCTTTGGCCAAACCATTTTCCTTACCCTCAATTATAGGCAATCTATAAACAACCCTGCCATCTCTCTCTTTTTCAACCATATAGCCTGATAGAAGTTTATTTTTATAAAGCCAACCGTTTTCTGTTTTCTTCAATAAGGTATCAATATTTGAAATTTGAATATTTGATGGGGGTTTTTGAGATTTATTACCACAAGCATTTAGAATAAAAAAAAGTATTAATGGTACCAGTCTATTCATATTTAAACTTGTTTTTAAAATACTAAACTTTAATTAGGATAACTTGAGACCCTTCTAATTTCTCTTTTATTGAGTTACCAAAAATTGACCCATTAGTCCTCCGTCTTCGTGATTAGGAAAATGGCAATGGTACATATATGGATTTGAAGGACTGGCAAAATCATCATATTTGGCAACCACTGAAACGGTTTCACCGGTGCGAATGTAAAAAGTATCTTTCCAGCCCGACTCATAAGAAGCAATAGGCCCGGAGCTGCGAGATACTATTTTAAACTGGATGTCGTGGATATGAAAAGAATGCCCAAAAATATTATTGTTTACAATTGACCATTTTTCTATTGCATTTAATTTCACAGTTTGGTTAATTGTCGTAAATCCATAAGTATTGTTATCAAAAGTAAAAGCGGAACCTGCTTGCCCGCCAGTTATTTTAATGGTTCGGGTAGTTACTGCATCAGATTCTTTCCAATATGTATTTGTAGTCAATTTGCTTGGTATGGAAGTAATTGCACCGCTAACAGCTGTTTTTACATCTATATGTAATACTATAAAATCTTTATTATTAAGTAAACTCCCAAATTGTCCCGAGGTTTGAGGTTCACTACCCCCAAATCCAAATTCCTGATTTGAATTAAAGGCTTTCATATCTAAACTCGATCCCACTGCATCTTTTCCCAAATCAACTAAAATTTCAGCACGCTCACCTACTGCTAATTTTATTCGATTTACTTCAATCGGTGCGTCGAGCAAGCCGCCATCATTAGTGATAACATAAAAACTTCGATTATCGCTGAATCCTAAATTATATCCTCTTTCTGTTTCAGCATTCAAAATTCTAAAACGAACAAATTGCTTTGGCAAACTCACCTGTGCATCAGGCGTACCATTTGTCAACAAATAATCACCATAGGCATGATCCGTGATAGTAAATGAATTATCTGAATTATACCTTCTGCTTGTTAATACTAAAGGAATATCATCTGTTCCGTAAGTCCTTGGTAGCGCCAAGGCAGATTCTATCGGATCTTTAATAATAATTAATCCTCCCGCTCCATAAGTCAATTGTTGGAATGTTTTTTCATGCAAATGTGGGTGATACCAATACGTTCCTGCATTATTTTTTATTTCAAAAGCAGGCTTCCATGTTGTTCCGGCTTCAATCATTTGGTGTGGGCCACCGTCCATTACAGCTGGAATATGAAAGCCGTGCCAATGTGTTGTCGTAGTTTCTGAAAGATTATTCGTAACATTAATCTGAACATTATCTCCTTTATTCATTATAAGGGTTGGACCCCAAAACTCAGAACCATTATAACCGTAGGTAGCCGTTTTGGCGCCAGTTTTTAATTGTTTAGACGATTTTGCCAATGTCAGATTAAAAGCTGTTCCTGTAATTATTGGTGGAATCCAAAGATCATTATAAATTGAACTTACTGTAGAAGAACCTACTGGGTTAGTAAATGGATTTACATTTTCATCGTCCGATTTGCTGCATCCATAAAGCACTACAAAACAAAAGGTTAGTGAGATAAAAATATATTTAGTCATAAATTTATATTATTTTTTGTATTTAATTTTTTTCACTGAAAATATTCAAACTAGTTTTTTGGTGCCCTTGGTCTTCGCCCTTTTGGATCTTCTCTTTGCTTTTTAAAAAGATCCAAAACTTCATGATCAAAAATCTCTTTTTGTGTTGAATTACAAAGTTTCCTAACCTCAAATAGGTGTCTACGGGTATTTTCTTCATTACGAATGATTACCCTCGCCAATTCCTCAGATTTTGTATACAATAGATTTTCATCCAGATTATCTGTTTTAATGAGGTCGTAATTTTGGTCAATCAGTAACCGGATACTGTCCCGAATGGGTTCAATCTCATGAAAATGTCGCTCTTTTAGTTTATGAAAAGCACCTCTTTGATTTTGATCAAAATGCAGCATTTCTACCATTTTTTCCGGTGGAATTGGATTCATTGGGCCTAAAGGACCGGCATTAAACCATATCCAACCCATCATAATTAAATTTAAAAAAGTGAGGCTGATTACCATTACCCAAAGTGTACGAAATTTATTTTGCTCATTCATAATTGAAAATTATTGCGTATCTGAAATGTATGAAGAATAAGATGTATAAGCAGGTTCTGTGATTTTTGAAAATCTGTTTTTCAAACCAAAAAAAGTAAATGCATTTAAAATGAGGAGACAACCCAATATCGAAAAAGCGTATTGGGGCTTTGCAAACCATGGGATACTTATTTTATTGTTTTGCAATTTTGCTTCCATTCTGGCTTTTAGTCTTATGTAAAAATAGGCAGATGGTTCAGCTGTTTTAATGTTTTCAATCGAACGCATTGTTAACTCAATCTTTTCAAGCCTTTTGTCTAAATTTTCCATATTTCACATTTTTTGATTTTTATAATGATCTCCTAACGATTTTCGTAAATTTGTTTTTGCTCTAAATAATAAGGACTCTACCGAACTTAAGCTGATGCACATTACCTCTGTAATTTCTTGATAACTAAGGCCTTCCATATGGGCTAAAGTAAAGGCAACTTTCTGATTATCAGGCAAAATTTCAATTGCTTTGAACAAAATTTTAGCATTTTCTTTCTGCTCAAAAACTACTCCGGGATGTACAAAATTTACCGGATGGTGCAAAATTTCATTTTCAGAATTAAATAAATTTGTAAAAAAGGCAAACCGCTTGGTCGTTTTCTTTTTCCGAATCATTTCCAATGCTTTTGTGGTGGCAATTCGGTATAGCCATGTCGAAATTTTTGAATCTCCTCTAAATTTTTGAATTGACAGATAAGTTTCCATAAAAACTTCTTGTGACACATCTTCTGCCTCTTCAAAATTTTGAACTATTGCCAGCACAGTATTGAAAACCTTCCTTTTGTAGGTTTCAACCAGTATTTTAAAAGCATTTTCACTGCCAGCCTGCAAAGCACTCAATAATTCGATTTCATCCATTCAAAAACCTTATAAACATTTAGATGATATACCTTTTAAAAACTTGCGGTGTTTATTCATTTTTTTTCAATTCTGCTCAATTTAAACTTAAAACATTGGTAATAGAGTAAAAAAAAGTATTTTTATTTATAAAAAAAATAAAGTTTTAAATATTAAAATGAAGTTTTAGATTAGGATTGGCAAGGTTTTACTCGCAATGGAATTGCTTAACAATCTTTGAATTGGTATTGACAGGCTTTCGTACTGATGGGTAATTAAAACGAAATAAAATTTGAAATAACCTTTTATTCAAATCGAATAAAAAAACGGCTAGTAAAAATGCCAGCCGTTTTTAAAATATCTCTTAAACTTTTTTTATTTTATTTTGGCCCTTTTAATCCTTTAGGTCCTTTTATCTCTAATTCACCACGGTCACCCATTCGCCTTAAAAGCATTTGTTTAAACATTTGCTCAGTGCGATAAAGTTCCGACACTTGGCGAGGGTTTAGTACTTTCAAAAATTTTGTCATATAATCCTTGTCCAAATCGACTTCTTTTTGCCTTAAAGTCATCATTTCATTCAATTCTGTCTTTATTTTATCATCAGTTGAGGCCAATGAGCGGCTTTCAGAAAGGTGTTTTCGTAATTCATTTTTTACAATTTTCTTTTTGTTTTCAAATTCATTATAAACAGGCCAAAAGGAAATAGCTTGCTCCGGGTTAAGGTCTAATCTATTGGTAATCATACCGATACGTGCCGCTTCGATTTTCTCATTAACCACTCCATCTCCTTTTTGAGCCACCGCTCCAAAACTAATAGCGAATACTAATAATGCAATTTTTACATGATTTTTCATTTTCATTTTTTTTAATTTAAATACTTTATTTCTAGTTGATTTAATTCTTTTTCATTCAAATTTAAGTGTGTTGCTTCAAAATTCTCATCCAATAAATTATCTAATTCGGTCTGATTTAAATATGCGTTTTCAGTTAAATCGGCTAAATCAATATTCTCATTTTCAAGGTATTGAATCATTTGTTGATAAGTTACGTTAGCAATTTCTATTTCATTTTGGCTAGTTTTTTGGTAAAATTGTGTAAAATATAGTCCAAAAAATATTGCCAAACTTGCCGCAGCTACAATAGCCCATTTCCTCCATTGAATACTCGGTTTAGGAATCGGCACAATCACTTTTTCGCTTCCAACTCTAGCCAATATTTCGTATTGCATTTTTTCGAAATAACCTTCTGGCACAATAAAAGGGCTTTCTTTTGAAATATTTTTTATTTTTATTTTCTGTTTCATTATGTTTCTTTGATATAAAATTTAATAAAAGGTTTAATCCATCTTATATATTTATTGAAATTATTACTTTAAATTTTGATTTATATGTAGTGAGTTAATGAATTGACGTCCATCTTATCAATCAAAATTTAATAATTCTTCAATTTTTTTTACTGCAATATGGTAACTGGCCTTTAAAGCACCTTCTGAAGTGCCCGTAATTTCTGAAATTTGCCTATACTGCATTTCATCGAAATACTTCATACTGAAAACTAACCTTTGCTTATCAGGTAGTGTTAAAAGCGCTTTTTGGAGTTTTATTTGAATTGCTTCGCCATCAACTAACGGTGCATTCTCATGGTCGGGAATTATATCATTCCAATCCGTAATATCTGATGCAAAATGCTTTTTCTTTTTAGCTAAGAAATTCAAACATTCGTTGGTGGCAATCCTGTAAATCCAAGTATATAGCTGAGCGTCAGCACGAAAGGAATTAAGATTTGACCAAACTTTGATAAATGTATCTTGAGTAACATCGTTGGCATCGTCATGGTCAATTACCATTTTTCTGATATGCCAATAGATTTTTTTCTGGAATTTTTCCAAAATAATTTTAAAAACCTGGTGGTTCATCTCAGGCTTTCCAATACTTTGAATTAATTCTTGATCTGTCATAAAAAAATCTGAATAAAAGCCTTTTTTGAAACTTTCATCCAGATTTTTGGAAGGCCTTACAAGCCCCTCTCATCAGGAGAGGGGTAGAAGTGAGGTTATTTTTTCCCTTTTCTTTCGATTGCTTTTAAAGCTTTTTCAACTATGTCTTTAGCAGTTAAGCCATATTTTTCCATTAATTGAGCTGGTGTGCCTGACTCGCCAAAGCTATTATCAACACCCACATATTCCATAGGTACTAGTTGGTTTTTTACAATTACTTGAGCAATTGCATCTCCCAAACCGCCATTCATTTGGTGTTCTTCTGCTGAAACCGCACAACCAGTTTTCTTAACTGAAGCTAAGACAGCTTTTATGTCCAAAGGTTTAATGGTGTGTATATTTATTATTTCAGCATCTATTCCTTGTTCAGCCAATATTTCTCCCGCTTGTATCGCTTCCCATACTAAATGACCTGTGGCAAATATAGATACATCTTTCCCTTCGTTGACCATCCATGCTTTTCCAATCTCAAATTTTTGATCTGGATCTGTGAAAATAGGCACAACAGGTCGGCCAAATCTCAAATAAACTGGTCCTTTATGAGTAGCACAGGCAATAGTTGCAGCTTTGGTTTGGTTATAATCGCAAGGGTTAATCACTGTCATGTTTGGCATGGCACGCATCATGGCCAAGTCCTCTAAAATTTGGTGAGTTGCTCCATCCTCACCTAAAGTAAGGCCTGCATGGGACACAGCTACTTTTACATTTTTATCAGAATAGGCAATCGACTGGCGAATTTGATCATAAACCCTGCCCGAACCAAAGTTAGCAAATGTTGTGGCAAAAGGAATTTTACCTCCAATTGTTAGACCCGCTGCAATACTCATCATATTGGCTTCCGCAATACCGGTTTGTATAAATCGCTCAGGATTTTCTTTTATAAAAGTATCGATTTTGAGTGATCCTACTAAATCGGCGCAAAGTACCACTACATTGGGATTTGTACGACCCAACTCCGTCATACCATCACCAAAGCCCGATCGTGTATCTTTTTTTTCAGTAAATGTATATTTTTTCATAAGCAAAACACCTTAACCCCCAAAGGGGGCATTCAGTATGGAATATTTTTATAATTATTTTTATTTTTCAAATTTGATTTAACCATCTAACTACTCCAGATCAGGGGTAGGGGGCTGGCCGCTAATAATCCCCCAAAGTTTCCTCCAACTGCGCCAAAGCCAAAGCCAATTGATCGTTGTTAGGAGCTGAGCCATGCCATTTATGGGTATGCATCATAAAGTCTACTCC
>JANMZR010000043.1:0-6772 GCA_031383555.1 Cytophagaceae bacterium
CAGGTATTCCAGTGCGTAGAATGGGCTTGCCTGAGGATATTGCCAATTGTTATTTATTTTTAGCTTCCGACGAAGCCAGTTATATCAATGGACAAGTAATTGGGGTAAATGGGGGTTCGGCGAGTTAGTTTCCCTCCCCTAAATAAAAAAATCAAATTAATCAAAAATTAAGCTAACATCTCCAAAAGAGCACTCAATTTCGTTTTCCTTCGAGACTTTAATTTAACATACCTAAAAGAGTTGATAGCTTCTTTTTCAACTCTTTTCGATCCACAATAAAGTCCAAAAAGCCATGGTCTAGTACAAATTCTGATGACTGAAAGCCTTTTGGGAGGTCTTTTCCGATGGTTTCACGGATTACACGAGGGCCAGCAAATCCAATTAAAGCACCTGGTTCTGAAATATTAAAATCGCCCAACATGGCATAACTGGCTGTAACACCGCCAGTTGTGGGGTCAGTAAGTAATGAAATGTAAGGTATTTTGGCCTCAGCCAAAAGGGCTAATCTAGCCGAAGTTTTGGCCATTTGCATTAAAGAAAATCCAGCTTCCATCATTCGTGCACCACCAGATTTTGAAATCATAAGAAATGGAGTATTTGTCTTAAAAGCATGGTCAATAGCTTTTGCAATTTTTTCGCCAACCACTGAGCCCATTGAGCCACCTATAAAGCTAAAATCCATGGCTGCAATTACAATTTCAATGCCATTTATTTTGCCAAAAGCGGTTCTAACAGCATCATTTAAGCCAGTTTTTTTTATAGTTGCTTTTATACGATCTGGGTATTTTTTGGTATCCTCAAAAGTTAATGGATCAGCCGAAATCATATCAGCATCTAGTTCTATGAATTTATTTTCGTCGAAAAGTAGAGAAAAATATTCTTTTGAGCCTATTTTTTCATGGTAATTGCAGTTAGAGCAGGTATGTGCAAAAAGAACGTGCTCTCGGGTATGCATCACTTTTTTGCATTCGGGGCATTTATACCATAAGCCATCGGGGGTTTCTCTTTTCGATTCGGTAGGCGTTTGAATGCCTTTATCTTTACGGGTGAACCATGATGCCATAAATTTTCATTTGTTTAAATTTTCTATTTTGCCTTAAAGCAAAAAATAGCAATATTTATTTCAGAATAAACGGGCTGCAAATATACTTTAAAAATTGAAAGGAATAAAAAAAATGGTAGTTTGTTGGTTTGTGAGTTGTAAAATAGTGAGTTGAAAATTGTAAGTTTTGGGTTTATTTAGGAAATCAGGTATTTATAAAACTTAATTTATAGCTAGATTAAATGTTTCGAGGAATTGAAATTATCTATTTCGAAGCCTGGGTTAAACATTCTTTGGCGAATTGGTAAAAAGCCGAATAAAATGTGTTATTTTTGGATAATATTGAGAGAACAAATCCCATAAATTGTAATATTCTTATAAATAAATTAAATATGTCAAATCTTTCGAGTCAAAAAGGAGTTTTACACGGTGCTGCCGTTCAAGAACTTTTTGAAATTGCAAAAAAAAATCAATTTGCGTTGCCAGCTGTTAACGTTATCTCTAGCGAGACAATCAATGCAGTAATTGAAACAGCGAAAAAGGCAAATTCACCTGTAATCATTCAGTTTTCTAATGGTGGTGGCCAATATTTTGCAGGTAAAGGCCTGGCCAATAGTGCTCAAGAAGCTAGTATTGCGGGTTCAATTTCTGGTGCCTACCATGTGCATGCTATGGCAGAAGCTTATGGCGTGCAGGTTGTTCTGCATACTGACCATTGTGCAAAAAAATTACTGCCATGGCTTGACGGACTTTTAGTTGCAGGCGAAAAACACTTTGCTGCAACAGGAAAACCACTTTTTAGCTCGCATATGATTGACCTATCGGAAGAGCCAATTGAAGAAAACATTGAGATTTGCAAAAAATATTTGGCAAGAATGGCTCCAATGGGTATGACTTTGGAAATAGAATTGGGTGTGACTGGTGGTGAAGAAGATGGAGTTGATAACTCGGATATTGATTCATCAAAATTATATACTCAACCTTCTGAGGTGGCTTATGCTTATGAGGAATTGAGTAAAATTTCACCAAACTTTACAATTGCAGCTGCTTTTGGCAATGTTCACGGTGTGTATAAGCCTGGTAATGTGAAGCTTTCGCCAATTATTTTGCATAATTCGCAAGTATACATAAAGGAAAAATATTCACTTTCGGCTGAAAAACCAATCAATTTTGTATTTCATGGTGGCTCAGGGTCAAGTCGTGAAGAAATTCGTGAAGCTTTGAGTTACGGCGCAATTAAAATGAATATTGATACTGATATGCAATGGGCCTTTTGGGAAGGTATATTAAATTATTACAAAGAGAAGGAGGCTTATTTGCAAGGCCAAATTGGTAACCCAACCGGTGATGACTCTCCAAATAAGAAAAACTATGACCCTAGAGTATGGTTAAGAAAAGGCGAAGAAAACTTTGTGAAGCGCTTATTAGTTGCTTTTGAAGACTTGAATTGTTTGAATGCAAATCAATTTATTGCCTAATTTCATTTTTGCGAAATAACGTTTTTTGAGTTGAAGATAAAAAATCCTGAGTAGTTAAAACTCAGGATTTTTTTATAACATTGATTTATTCGAATAATTATTTGGCATTCGAGCCATCCAAACAAAAAATTAAAATACTTAAGGTTTTAAAAAGTATTTTTGTAAAATAATCTAATTATAATTTATGAGTTCAATTTCCAGTGAAACTATATTTTTTACGGGCTTTGCAATTTTTGTAGTTTTTGTAATGTTACTCGACCTTGGTATTTTTTCAAAAAAATCGAGTGCCGAAGTAACTTTTAAAGAAGCAGGCATTTGGAGTGCGATTTGGGTAATTTTGGCCATTAGTTTTTACTTTTTCCTGCAAAAATACGGTTATTTGGTTCATGGAATCAGAGATATGGCTAGTTTGGTTGCAGTTAAAAATCAATTTGCAAGTCACTTATTTTTGAATGAATCAAGTTTTGATAAAAACTTGAAAATATTTCAAGAAAACATGTCGCTGGAGTATATTACGGGCTATTTAGTTGAGTATAGCCTTTCAGCAGACAATATTTTTGTGTTTATATTAATTTTAAATTCATTTGGAGTCCATAAAAAATTCTATAAAAAAATATTAATATGGGGTATATTAGGAGCGATTGTACTTCGATTTATTTTCATTTTTGTTGGGTCAGCGCTTTTACAACGATTTGACTGGATCATTTATATTTTTGGGGCATTTTTATTATATACAGGCTTAAAATTATTCTTTGAAAATGAGGAAGATAATCACATAGAGCCTGCGAATCACCCTGTTACAAAGTTTACAGCAAAATATTTCAATGTTTATAAAAGAAATATTGTCGATCATTTTTTCATATACCATCATAGATTTAAAAAATGGTACATCACCCCAATTTTTATAGTGGTTTTAGTGATTGCAGTTACCGACGTTATTTTTGCTGTGGACTCTATTCCGGCAATTTTCTCCATAACTAAGGACCCTTATATTGTATTTTTCTCCAATGTTTTTGCTATTATGGGGCTGAGATCCATGTTTTTTTTCCTTTCGAGTATAATGAATATGTTCCGTTTTTTAAAAACTGGTTTAGCAGTATTGCTTACTTTTATAGGTGCAAAAATGTTGGCTCACCATTGGTTGGAGAGTATCGGTTTTCAAACACAATATTCGCTTTATATTATTTTGGCCATTTTAGTTGTGAGCATAGGTGCCAGTTTATTATTTCCAGAAAAAACAATAGCAATTGAAAGTTAGTCTACAAATAAGTTTTCTTCATTTAAAAATATATTTTATTAATTATGAAAAATCTCAGCCTAATAAAAACTCTAAATATCATAGCTTTTTTAGCCATGGTTTATGTCAATTATTTGTCTAACGCCTTACCTATTAATGGTAATACTGCAGGAGAATTGTCCGATAAATATGTCAATTACTTCGTGCCAGCTGGCCTCACCTTCGCTATTTGGGGCGTAATTTATAGTTGGTTATTGGTATTTCTAGGTTTTCAAATTGTTTCTTTTTTCAATAAAAGTATAACTCAAAAGGTAGATCCAATTATTGAAAAAATTGGCTGGCTTTTTATAGTAAGTTGTTTACTTAATGTAAGTTGGTTGTTGGCCTGGCATTATGAGTTTGTCGGGCTTTCAGTGTTAATTATGGTCAGTTTTTTAGTCAATTTACTATTTCTTTTCTTGAAAATTGGGGTGGGGAAAACCAAAGTAAATGAATTAGAAAAGTGGATAAGCCACGCCCCATTTAGCATATATGTTGGTTGGATTTCTATTGCAACAATTGCTAATTTTACAGCCTTATTAGTTGATAGTCAATGGACTGGCTTTGGAATTGATGCTGCCAACTGGGCAAAAATTATGATTATAATTGGGCTTGTTGTTGTAAGTTTTGTTTTAATAACTCGTAATGCAATATTTTACGGCTTTGTAGTATTATGGGCATTTTGGGGTATTCATTTGAAACGAACTCAAGTTGGTGATGCACCTTCCATGGAAATAGACAAAATAATTTATTTCTGCTTAGGTATTATTGCATTAACAATTCTTTTTCGAGCCAAACGCTGGTTTGCTTATTGAAACAACTCACCAGTTTTATAAGTAGGCAAAATTCCCAAATGGCGAAATGACTTTTCTGTTGCTTCACGCCCACGAGCAGTGCGTTTCAAGTAGCCTTCCTGAATTAGAAAAGGCTCATAAACTTCCTCAATAGTTTCAGCCTCTTCGCCACAAGCAGTTGCAATAGTTGATAGACCAACAGGGCCTCCTTTAAATTTGTTAATTATCGTTTTCAAAATACGATTATCCATTTCATCTAATCCATTTTGGTCGACATCAAGAGCCTTTAAAGCCATTTCAGCAATGGCAATTGTGATAGTGCCATCGCCTTTTACTTGTGCAAAATCACGGGTTCTTCGGAGTAAATTATTGGCTATTCGGGGTGTTCCACGGCTTCGACGGGCTATTTCAAAAGCGGCATCGGCATCAATTGGCGAGTTTAATATGGCTGCTGATCGCTTTACAATTTTTGTAAGTAGTACAGCATCATAATATTCAAGCCTTGCATTAATACCAAATCTTGCTCGTAAAGGCGCTGTCAGCAGACCCGCACGTGTAGTGGCGCCAATAAGTGTAAAAGGATTCAGAGAAATTTGAATACTTCGAGCATTTGGCCCTGAATCAAGCATGATGTCAATCTTATAGTCTTCCATGGCTGAGTACAAATACTCCTCCACAATTGGATTTAATCTATGGATTTCATCTATAAATAGTACATCGTTGGTTTGTAGGTTTGTTAAAAGGCCTGCTAAATCGCTAGGCTTATCCAATACTGGGCCAGATGTGATTTTTATATTTGCTTTTAGCTCGTTGGCAATTATATTTGAAAGGGTAGTTTTGCCTAAACCTGGAGGGCCATGTAACAGAACATGATCCATGGCTTCTTCTCGCAAACGTGTGGCTTCAACAAATATTTTAAGGTTTTCAAGTGTTTTGTCCTGACCAGTGAAATCGTCAAAACTCAGAGGGCGTAGCGCTTTTTCAATTTCCTTTTCTGTGGTGCTTAACTCTTCAGATGAACCCTTTAAGTAGTCTTGTCGCATAGTTTTTTGGGGAAATTGATTTCAAATAAAAAGGCTAACAAATATTTATTTCAAAGGTAGGCTAAAATTTACTATCAAAAAAACAGTAAATATTTCTTGTAAAATATTTATCTAGCGATTAATAGGGCACCTTTATTTTTGTAGGTTATGCCATTGGGCCTAAATCGGCTACGGTATTCTACAGTCCAAGCAAAGGTATCGGGCTCTACCATTTTACCTTTAAACTTTCCGTCCCAAGGGTTGGGTTCTGGTAAATTTTTACTAAAATATACTAACTCACCCCATCTATTATATATTCTAAAAAAATAATTATCGGTGTCGAGTTCATCAATTCCAAGTTTTAAGTTATCATTTGTGCCATCGCCATTAGGAGTAAATACATCAGGCACTACAAAAGTTGGTGGACAAAACTCAATAACCTGAGTGGTAAAGTCATTTGGGCAGGCCTTGAAAGGTTCAATATTATAATATGTAACTTTCAGTTTAAGGTCTGTTTTGCCATTTACAACAACAGTATTTTTATTGGCTCCCGACACAATTGCATTTCCAGTCCAGTCATATTCTAATTGACTTGCATAAATTAAATCCAAATCTTTCAAATTTGTTATTTTAACTGGTATTGGAAAATCGTTCAATATTTTGAAACAATTTTCATAAACTGAGGCTAAATCTGTAAATGGCTTTGGAATAATAATAATTAAATCTTCAATAATTACAGGTGGCTTACCACAATAACTTATAAAAAGTTTTACAATATACTGACCTGGCGCTGTATACGTATGGCTTTCCTTTTGTTTAGTACCTGTGGCACTCCCATCACCAAAGTCCCATTCATATTTTATTTGCTTTGGATCAACATCGCATTTGGGAGTTGCCTGAAAAGAGATGGCTTTATCAACACAGTCGCTTTCAAATTGCATGGCGTCACTTGAAGGGCTTGAGTTTTGTGGAAGCTCTACAGCATTATTTAAGCCTAAGGTGCTTTTTGCAAAAATAAAACGATGCGCTTTTAATGTAAATTTTAAAATATCCTGTCGAAAAGCAATTGTTGTATCAGCGTCATTTGATAAATATTTTGCCTCGATCAAAGCATTTGGCCTTTCCAGGGTTGCAATGTATTTTTCGCCATTAATCGCCAT
>JANMZR010000062.1:0-23214 GCA_031383555.1 Cytophagaceae bacterium
GACAAAATTTTAAATATTTATAGACTTATTACTAGGCAGTCTAATTTAATTAAACTGTCTCTTTCCTCCAAACCTCTAATTTCCAATAAGTTAAACTACGCCAAAGCCACTCAACGGGGCCGAAGTGATATTTGGAGAGCCACCATTTTGAGAAAGGTATTTGAAGAATAAAGAATAAAATACCTGCGCCCACTGAAGCGGCTAAACCTAATTGCCCCAATTGACCAAAACCATATCCCAAAAATAAAATAACTCCAAAAGCTGTATCCATTAAATAGGTGGTAAGCCCCATACGACCAACCGGTACTAAATTTTGTAAAATAACTGAATTTGTTTTCAAATACAATAAAGTTACAACAGCCACATAAAATGCCGAAAGTGATATTTGGTGTACATCAGCCATAGTTGCGTTGATAACGCCTTGCCAGCCTTGTGAAGAGCTTGGTCCAAAGGAAAAACCTCCCGAAAAAAATACCCAAATAGTTGAAATAGAGGCTATTATAAACGACCATCGAAATAAATTTTTAAAGAAATTTTGGTTTTGAGGTGTATCTTTGAATAGCTGTTTTCGACCCGCCCATAAGCCCAGTAGGAACAAGCCAAAGGTTATAAACAATCTGCCTGTCATAAGTTGAAAGCCCAACGTACCCATTAAGCCATCTCTCAAATTCATATCTACAACCTCAGAAAGTGTGCCAGATTGTTTTATATGGAATTGATTTTCAGCTTGTTTCATAAAGGCTTGGCCTCCTTCTTTCCCAGCTTCAATTTGGGCAATTGTTGGCGGTGGAGCAAATTGAGATGTTATTCGGCTTATAAAAAGTGGTGCATTCAAAATCAATAAAATGCCAACTATCATTAAAACTCGATTGTTTGCTCTTCTGAAAAGTATTAAGAATAAACCCAAAATCGAATAAATCCTGAGAATATCTCCTGAATAAAACAGACTATGAATAAAGCCAATTATAAATAATAATACTAACCGCCACACGGTTATACCTACAAATGAACGCCCTCCTTTTGCGGCTGAATCCATTTATATAGCAAAGCTTAAACCAAACAAAAACGAGAAAATTGTAAAGAATTTGCCAAAAGTAAGATAGTACAAAACTTCTCCCAAAATTTCATCAAAAGGGGAAAATAGATTCAAACTAGCTGCGGATGGAGGTGTTGGGCCTGCCAAATACTGGCCAGCACAATGTGTAATGATAATACCTAAAAGAGCAAAGCCACGCATGGCATCAATAACTTCAATTCGGTTTTTAGTTGTATTCATAATTTAGGGATTTTAATTTGATTTAATTATTTTTCTAAGTACCACGAATTTCGCTCGTGGCGATTTGTGTTAAAGCCCTTTCGGCTTTTTTTTGCCGTGGTAACTTTCTTCACGTACCTCTCTTTTTATAAGCTAATAAGTGGCTAGTTTACACCAAATTTGCTGGATGAATATACCCTTTCCGATAAGTTCTTTTTTGCATCTTTTTTGCTATTTCGTTTCCTATGATTTCAATTTTAGTTGTATCAATAGTGAGCTCTGAATGTGTTTTATATGCAATATTTCCAAATATCATGGCGGCAGTTGCGTGGAAAGAATCCTCCAAAGGTGCAATAATATTTGCATTTGATTTTGCATATACCCCCTCTGCAAAATTGGTGAAAATTGTTGAAAGATTTTGGTTCATTTGTGGTAACCAAGGCTCAAAAGCCACTCTACCATGAACTTCTTTGGGTTTTTTATCCCGATAAACTTCCCAGCCAAACTCACCAATAAATACAGTAGCTTTTTCTCCGTAAAAGTAAACTCCGATATTATTATCGTCGATAGGGCCAGCGCCAACGAAGTTTCTGCCGTGAAACTGCACATTCAAGTCGTTATACATAAAGTTTTGCACTAAATGATCTGCTGTTTCGAAAATTTTGTTGCCCACCTTACCACCAATCGCCGAAACTTTTTGAGGTAGCTTTAGGTCCAAAATCCGTCTTGCGTTGTTAAAATAATGCAATCCCCAGTCAAAAGATGATCCATGATCCATATATTCTGAAAATTTCCATTCAGGTCGCACTGCATCAGGCGCTTTAATAAATTTCTGAATGGGGGCTGGTCCGCAGAAACCATCATAATCTATTGTATTTGGTGTGGGCATTTCTATTGCATTGCTAGCTCCATTAAAAAACAAATTGCCTACCACTTGTTTTATTTTACCCGCTTCACCATTTTTTATAAAAGCTTTTGCCTCTGAAAATGATGGCGAATTGAGGCTTTTGAAATTAACTGCCACCACGTTTCCTGCTTTTTTCTGTGCTTTGAGCATGGCTTTTCCTTCCTCTATGTCAAAGCAGACAGGTTTTTCCAGCATAACATCAAAGCCTTTTTTGCAAGCATCTACAAACATGGCAGCATGCCAATGAGTAGGCGTGGCAATGGAAACTGCCTGAAGGCCAGACATTTCGTACATTTCCTTATAATTTTTAAACACTTTGGGGAGAGGTGCCTGTATTTTTTTGCAGGTATCCAAGGCATTATCAATGCAAACTTGGTTAACATCACAAATTGCAACAATATCAAATAACCCCGACTGATGCATGAGCGTTAAATGCACATCCGTTCCAAACCAACCCATGCCAACAATACCTATTTTTATTTTATTTTCTGTTGTATTTGCAAATAAATTCGGCCTCATAAATATCCCAGCAGTTGCTAAGCTGGTGTTTTGAATAAATGTTCTTCGTTCCATTTTGTTTTTTTATAGTGTAATTAAATTGAGTTATCGTTTGGAATTCATATTCAACTATCTAGGCATCGTAGGTACCCCTACACGGTAAGCAGTAGGTGATTATTTCCAGAAAATGTCTGTGACGACACAACCATAGGTGGAGACCAGCCAAGGAAGGAATGGAAGAAACCAATAAGGTTTCCGAAAACCTTATTGGTTTAGTAGCAACTCAATTCGCCTTTTAATCTCCTCTTCCATACTAGCCTTTCGTTGTAAATATGTCATAACATGCCTTTATATATTCAAATATCACCCAATATTTATGCATTTATCAGTTGGCTCTTTTAGCCTCATCTTCCGCACCGCTTTTGCGTTGGCGTGTGGCTTTCACTTTATCACTCCCTAAATTATGTGTTATATTGAGCATGACCACACGGCTATCCATTTGAAATGTACCTGTTTGCAAGCTATTTTTTGTTTCAATCCGATTTTTGCCTAATGGTGTAAAGAATATGTTCTGTACATTCAATTTTAGCTTTGTTTTTGCAGAAACTGACTTCTGTATACCAGCATCAACACTACTGAGCCAAGGACTTTTTTGGATTACTCTCACAGTTGGGCTACTGAGCCAGCCGTTGAGTTCGGCCGTCCACCCTTTGCCTAATGTAAATCCGTTGCTTAAATTCAGCCTTGACGAAGCATTTATTACATGCCATTTTACACCTTCATAGGAATAATCAAACTCATCGTAATAAGCCACCAGTGTAGTTTGCATTTGCCATTTTTTTGAAATACTAAATGGTTGGCTGGCTGTAAGGGCATAGCTATTTGCATTTCCTATGTTTTTGAAAACTCTATTTATTTTATTGCCTTCAAATACTGACATAACCGGCATTGCAAGATCTTTGATATAATTGGCAGCAATTGAGGCGAAAAATCCATTTTTTAAGGCATATCTTAGTTCCAATGCATGGGTGTATTGGGGTGTTTGCTCAATGTTGCCCTCAGAATAAGCAAACAAATCAATAAAACCACGGGCAGGATTCAAGTTTTGGTAATTTGGGCGGTTGATACGATGGCTATAAGATATAATCAGGGTTTGCTTGTCGGTCAATGGTTTTGAAATAAATACAGAAGGAAACCAGTTCAGATATTTACGACCCTTTGTAGTACTTGGTACACTAAGCTCAGCTAATGAATGGGTATATTCTGTTCGAATGCCTGCCTGAATACTAACTTTATTTATTTTGCCAAATACACTTGCATAAGCTGCAGATACCTGCTCTGTATAGGTAAAAAGACTTGACAAATTTGGGTCTAACTGCAAGCTGTTTGGTGTTTCACCTTTTTTTAGTTCAACCTCGGCCTTCGTTTTTACTTGTGCATATTTTAGCCCAGTTTCAAGCTTCCAGTTTGCGTTTATTGCGTGATTATAATCTAACTTAAAAGTATTCACGTTCACTTTAGAATTTAAGGAATTATTTAAAAAAGCCACTGGCTTAGTATTGTTTGCATCAAAAATAGGGGTTTGAGTATTAAGAATATTAATTGAATTTTTACCAAATTGTCCATAATCAAGATCAATATTTAGCCCATTTTTATTTTTGAAATTATGCTGAAAATTTAGGTTGAATAGCTGACTTTTTGAAGCAATATCAAATGTTTTATGCGTTTTAGTTTGTAGATAAATAGGCAAGTTTAAATTTCTTCTGGCCTCAAAATTGGCAAATCCGTCTTCAAATTGACTATTCCAAAGGCCTGTCCAAACCGCACCAATAGTGGTGTTTTTACCAAGCGTATAATCAAGCCCTGCTTTGGCGTTATGCCCCATAACATCGAAGGCAAGGTGAGTTTGTTGGTCAATATAGTTGCGCAATTGATTGTCAGGCTGCTCTCTATATAAAAGTAAATCAAAGAAGTTGCCGCCTTTGTTTAAGTTGTAACTTCCAAATAGATTGAGTTTTTCGCTCCGATTATTGAGTTGCAAACCCGCTTGGCTACGGTAATGCTGCCCAGAACCGCCTGCAAGCATCAACTGGCCATTGGTGCCTAATGCTAAATTTTTTTTCAATACAATGTTGATTAGACCAGAATTACCCGCAGCGTCATATTTGGCAGAAGGGTTGGTGATGGTTTCTATTTTTTCAATATCATTACTGGCCATACCCCGAAGCATGGTCACCAAATCGCTACCCGACAAGTAGGTTTGCCTGCCGTTTATCATTACCATAGTTCCTTCTTTACCATTCATTTGTATGGCCTCGTTTTGAAAGTCCACAATAATGCCAGGTACTTTTGCTAAAAGCTCTAGGGCATTTGTGCCACTGCCTACAATACTATTGGCCACATTCATTACCGACCGATCAATTAATTGCTCAAAAACGGCTTTTTTAGTAGCCACAGCCACCTCATTTAGTGTTGTGCTGTTTTCGCTTAGAACAATAATAGGCAGTTCAATATTTTCACTAGCGATTTCAATAGCTTTTGAAAAATAGGTGTTAAAGCCCACATAGCTAGCTTTTAAGATATAATGATTGGTAATGACTTTATTCATTTCAAAATGCCCGTTTTGGTCAGTTGCAGTAGCTTTCACAACTGTTGAATCGGTTTTGAGCAAACCAACTGTTACAAAAGGAAGTGCTTTTCCATTTGCGTCAGCAACTGTACCTGAAATTTTGTTTTGTGAAAAGGCGATTTGAGTGCCCAATAGTGTAAGGAAAAGAAATTTGTTGATTGAGTTCATCTTGTAAATTATTTAGTTTGTTTAAAAAAGTTTTTCAAATTTATATATCATAGTTTAAGTACTTTCTGTTAGTCGCTTTTCTGATAAATCGCCACTTTTTAATTTCATATCATTTTTTAAAAATACGTTGGCCTATTTTATGCCAGTTTCAAATTTCAAAATGTTGGATATTGGCAAGCAATAATCGACCTTGAAAGTCTTGATTTCGATACCAGTGCTGGTTTCATTTAATAAGGCTGGCACCAATTTTTCGGAATTTATATCTTGAATTAAAGTGCTGGTATTTAAGGAGTTATTAATAATTTTTCCAAAATAACCAGCGTTTAAATCGGCTGAAAATTGGCTTTTCTTTTTAAAACTAGGTTGCATATTAAAATTTGCTAAATGGTTCTGAGAAGCAATATCCAATGTTTTTTGAGTAGATGCCTCAGAATAAATTGGCTGTTCGGCACTTCTTCGGGCATTAAAATTGGCTATTCCAGCTTTTTCTTGGTTATTACAAATGTGAGTATAGGCTATTCCAAAGCTTGAGTTTTTATTTAAATAATTATCAAGACCTAGCTTTGAAGTTTGTCCCACTATATCAAAAATTAAATCTGTGTATTGGCTCAATATTATTAAGGCTATTATTATAAATTTTGAGTTCATTTTTTGGGGTCTATATTATTTTTTATTAAAATATTTTAATTCATCTTAATCAGAAAAACATCCACCAGAATGCTTTCCAATCATTTACATCAATTACAAAAAGAAAGAAACAATATACTGCCAAATATAGCGGCATTGCCAGTAAATAAGGCAGATAGACTCTGTTTTTGAATCGCTCATATATTAATAGGCCAATCATAATTGCCAGTGCAAGTATAGGACCAGGTAAATTGAGACGACCTAATGCCGGATTAATAAAAGGTAATACAGATAGTACCATATATCGAGAATGGTATTTAGTATTTTTACGATAATAAATAGCCGTCCCGTAGCAAAATAGAAAGAATATTACATCGGCAATACCTATTAATCTTGTATCCACTTGGCCGGGTAATAATTGACTATTTCTTATAAATGCTAATCGCATTAAATGAAATATTGAAAACAATAAAAGAGCAACCACCCAATAGGAAATTTTGCCAAGTTTTCGATGAAATGCTAGTTTTTTTTGAGAAATCAAAATCGGTTGAGCAATTAAAATACCAAACCAAAGGAGGCACATTACCCCGTGAAAATTAAGGGCAAAACTAAGCCCATCCATAGTAGGGAATTTTGAAAACCAACTTTTCCAAAAGCCTACCAGCGCCATAAAAAGTACTGCTATAAACAAATAATAACTTTTTTTATATAGTGTTTCCATTGTGGTTGATTTTTAGGTTGGGTTAAAGTTTTAATTGATTCTGTTTTTTACTTTTGAGTGTTGTGAAAAATTATATTTAATTTTGGTAAAATATGGCAATGGAAAATTTATTTTTATAATATTATTTTAAATAATAGACTGTTACAATGGACAACAGCCTTTTATCTATCAACTTTTCTTATTAAGTTATATTTTTTTATCTCATAACCAACTCATCCAAGCTGATGTTGCAATCACCATTTTCGGCATGTTGAATGCTGTATTTTTTAGGATAATAACCTGATATTTGCACCTTTGAGCCCTGAGGTATATCCTTAGTAACTGTTGGATGGTTTTGCAACATCTCGAGTGTAATCATGGGTTCAATAAAAGTCCATTTACCATCATACGAGCCCATAATCAAGGTTTCAGTAAATTTTGGGCCACCAGGAATAACCTCTGGAGAAGTGGCTGGGTTGAGCCAATGCGCACCCATTAAAGGTACACCTGCCGGTAGCTTGAAATAGGGTGCTGGTATAACGCCTGCTTCCGGCTCTTTGTCAAACTTTGCAGCTGTGTCTGGTGTATATGGTCCTATAGCTGCCCTTTCGGCATCTGGTTGAAACATAAAATGTATATCGAAATGTGGGTAAGTATATACGCCTGCTGGCTCATGACCTGAATGCGAAAAATCGAAATAAACATGCGTAAATGGTATTTTGCCATTGGCTGCTGCTGGCATGGGTATTGAAAGACTAACAGGTTTGTCATGAGGTAAGTTTTCAAGGCCTGCTTTTGTAATAGTAATCCCTACCGAGGTTGGAATACTGCCAGTAAATTTGACATAGGAAAATACTTTGCCATTGCCAACATTCAGTTCGGTGCCTTTATACGTGGGATTCGGGTCGGTTGCAGCATCTTTTTTGCAAGCTGTAAAAGCTATTGCAGTTGCGAATAAGAAATAGATGGTTTTTTTCATGGGTTTGTTTTTTTGAGGTTTGATTTATTTTTTTTAAATGCGATTCTTAAATTTTATTTTATGGTAAAGGTTATACTTTTTTTTGATCTAAAAAACAATTTGGGGTAAATCTTATTAAACGGGGGAAATTGTTTTTAAAAATCAAATACAGGCATCCAATCTATTAAATACTCTTATGTATTAAATGAATATTGGTCTGATTAAATTGCAGCCTTTCTATTTCTAAATCTTAATTAGGTATATGATTTTCAAGCCTATTTGTACTCGTTTTTGAGTAAGCCCCTATTAAAGCTAATGTTAATAGGTTTGCAATAATGGATTGTAGAGTTTTCATGAGAGTTTTCATTTTGGTTTATTATGATTTCATTAGGTTAGTCGTTTTTATTTAAAAAAAAGTCAACAATTTATCTTATTTTTTTTAATATTTTATAAATTCTGTTGTATTTAATACTTGAAACCACCACTTGTTTAGAGTTAAAAAATTTCATTTAATATTTGAATAACAGCGCCAATTTAATTGGCGCTGTTATTTTTGCTATTTAAAGGCTGTCAATTTGGCCACTGTGCCTAAAGCTGTACTCAATACAAAATAATTGGATTCGCCACGAATTAAGCTTGTTGGAAACATCAGATTAGCCAACAAAACACTTCCTGATGCATCTTGTATACGACCCATAAAAGGCTGAAAACCAAAAAAGGTGGGTGGAGCAAATACAAATTTTGAAAATTGTAATACCAATGGCTCCTTTTGTGGGGTTAGGCAAATATCAGTTAAGGTACTAAAACCTGAAGCGTAAACTGAAACTGAACCTGAGGGGCTTATCTGAAATATTGGCGAGGCAGCTTCACTAAAAGGAAAGCCACCTAAAGTGCTAACCAAAAAATTGTCGCCATCCCAAACTATACCAGTAGGTACGGCATCAGTAAATGGAATTCCGAATGGATTTGCTGGTACTTGGTGGCCAGGTATTTTAGCAAAAACGGACAATGCCTTTGTCTGTTTATCTCTTTTGATGATGGCATTGGCACCAGCGTCGGCAATAAAAATATCACCAGTTTTGCCAAAAGTTAGGTTGTATACGTTTGAGTTGTTATCTAAAGTGAGGTCTTGACCTTTTATAAAAGTGCTCAAATCTTCTACAATTAAAGAGCTAGCTATTTTGGGCGGCTGTGAAATTGAATAATCATCGATATTCATGATGAATAATTTACCTTCCACACCATGTAAAATGTACAATTTTTCGTCACGAATGGCTAAATGTGTAAGTCCGGCTGGCAGCCCTTCAAAAGGATCAATAATAGAATTGAAGCCTGAAATTGCTGTAGTTACTGATCCGTTTGGTGAAATAACTTTGACTTTACCATCATTGGCACCAGCCCCATTTTCTGTTACCCAAATTCTGCCTTTGTCATCCAATGCCATACCAAGTGGAGCAATTAAACCTGAGGCATAAGGTGCCGATGTAAAGCCTGCTATAGCCGATATACGTGCATGGCTGTTTCTTGCAATTTGTGGCGAATCGGGCTTTAGTAAATTTTCCTTTTGGCAACTAAATAATATAATTGCGAAAGAAAAGGCGTAAAATAAATTAAGTTTTTTCATTTTAATTGTTTTTTGGTTTTAGATTTTAAAAATTAATTGTAAACTGTTTAAAAAAATTTGGTTTCAAAATATGCAAGTGATTCGGATTGTATTTTTATCATGTAGTAAAATTGAGATTAATTATTTGTTGTTTACTGCTAATAAAACGACATATTTTTTAATTTTTTTTTGCAAAATTGGATTATAATAATATGTATTGCAATCCCTAATTCTAGGTATCAAAAATTGAACTTTACATTAATTATTTATCCTATATTTGTATGTTTATCAAGTATTTATGCAAAAAAAATTATTCCTTTTTATAATCTTATTTAGCCAATTATCTATTGCTCAAATCAATTTTGAATATAAAGGAGATAGTGTGAGAAATATATTCACTGAAGCCAACGAATATGAAATTAAAGCTAGAATTTACCAAGGCCTATGGCAAGATATTGAGTTCACCAACTTTAAAAAAGCAATAGAATATGGTGAAAAGAGTTTAGAAAATGCCCGCCTGTCCGAAAATGAGGCATTAAAAATGGGTGTTACTACTAGTCTTGCATTTTCATTTATGCGAATGGGCTATAATACACGGTCGCTCAAGCTTTCACGTGAATTACTCACCAATAAAGTAGTAATTAAAAATAATGATTTCCCCATAGTTTACGCTGTAATGGCTATGAATTATGCTGTGCAACAAGATTTTGTAAATACTTTAAAATACCAGAAATTAGCTAACTATTTTTTTGAAAAAGATTTAGAAAAAAGCCTGAAAAATGACCAGCGTGGCTACTATGCTGGGCCAGCCAAATTGGCCGAAGCTTATGATAATAATAATATACTCGACTCAGCCTATTATTACGCAAAAATGGGATATGAACGACTTTTCAAGGTAAAAATGGAGGCTTGGAGCTTTGATTTTCGCTGGGAAAATAGATTGATCTTTGGTAAAATATTGGAAAAAATGAACCGAGAAAAGGAGGCTCTAAAAATGTACGACGATGCAATTAAATTTGCATATGAACTTAAAAACCAAGATGGAATACAACAAATTCAATTAGCAAAAGCAAAATATTATAATAAGAGAAATAAAGCAGACTCATCTTTAAAATATGCCAATTTGGCTTATTTGGGTAGTCAACAAAATGCCAATATTCAAATTACCGCTGAGTCGGCCTTATTATTGAAGAAAATATTTACAGGTAAAAATCAATTTGAAAAAGCCCTTTTTTTTAATGAAAAAGCTAATATTGCCAAGGATAGTTTAATAAATGAAAAAAAAACGAAAGAGATAGTGAATTTGGAATTTGAGGAAATACAAAAATATAAGCAAATCGAAGCTGAAATATTAGCATTAAAGAATCAAAATAGATTTATTGGCGTAGGAGTTGTCGCTAGTTTTTTGTCAATTTTGACCTTTATTTTTTATAGGAACAAACTTAAAACAGATCAATTAAATGAAAAACTTAATTTGCAAAACACTGAAATAGAATCGTTTAATAAAGAATTGGAACAAAAGGTTGAGCAGCGAACCTCCGAACTTCAAAATGCACTTGATGAGGTGAAATCGGCATTTGGCAAAGGGCAATCAACCGAGCGAAAAAGAGTGTCTGCTGATTTGCACGACGAAATTGGTTCGGCATTAAGCACCATTGCCATTTTTTCAGATATTTCAAAAAGAAAAGCCGAAAAATCAGCACCTGAATTGGTAGCCGAAATCGACAAAATTGGTATAAAATCTCGGCAAATGATTCAAACTATAAAAGACACCATTTGGAGCTTGAATGAAGATAATAATACTGGACTTTTGGAAAAAATGTTCCTTCATGCAGGAGAGGTTTTAAGGCCGAAAGAGATTAAATATGATTGGCAAGTTGCAGATAATCAATTGTTTGCAAAAATATCGTTAAACCAAAAACGTAATATATTTTTAGCTTTTAAAGAAGCACTGAATAATATTGTGAAACATGCTGAGGCAACTAAAGTAATATTTTCATGTAAAAACATTAATAACGAAATTGAAATTTCTATAACTGATAATGGCAAAGGTTTCGACACCATTAAAGCTAAAAATATTGGTAATGGGTTGACGAATTTTAAAGATAGAATGGCTGAAATTGGAGGTGAATTTTATATTGACAGCAAATTGGGTATTGGTACTAATTTGAAATTTACTATCCGAAATGCCTAGTTTTAGGTATTTTAAACCAATAGAAGCTCTTGTAATTTTATATAAAAAAACATGATAAGAGTCGCTATATTTGAAGACTATACCGATATGCGGGAAATCTTATCAACTTTGGTTGACGGTTCAGACGATTTTATGCTTACAGGTGCTTATTCAAATGCCAATGATGTACTAAATATAGTAAAAAAAGATAGGCCCGATGTCGTGCTTATGGACATACAAATGCCTGGCATTTCGGGTATTGAAGCAACCAGATTAATCAAAAATTATTACCCTCATGTGCAAGTATTGGTACAGACCATGTTCGACGACAATGAGCGTGTATTTGCAGCGATATGTATGGGTGCGAGTGGTTATATTTTAAAAAGTACGGAGGCTGATAAAATACTGGAATCCATTGCCGAATGTTATAGTGGCGGCTCGCCCATGAGCCCAAATATTGCCAGAAAAGTGTTATTAATGTTTGCTAATCAACAAGTTACACTTTCGGTAAAGGATGAATTCAATGAACTTTCCGAGCGAGAAAAGCAAATATTAGGTTTTTTAACAAACGGCCTAAGCTACAAAATGATCGCTGATAGTTGCGGAATTGCCTATGGTACGGTTAACTCACATTTGAAAAAGATTTACGAAAAACTGCATGTTCACTCTGCCACTGAGGCGGTACAAAAGGCCATTTTACAGCGGATTGTAGTTTAAGTTTAGTAGTTTGTAGGTTTGATAGTTTGGGGTTTTGCAAGTTATTACGAACTAACATCTCATTCATCCTAGACCGATCATTGCAAAAATTCAAATGATATTAGTTTACTTTTCCAACTATTCCAGCTTCGCACTGCCAAATAGTACTGAAAAGCTTTGACACCAAATTAGCACATATTTTTGTTTTTCTAAATTGGCATCCGAAGGAAGTTCAACTAAAAAATCTCCAGTTTTAGTCAATTTTGCTACTTCTGTGTAGCTTTTGGCTTTTGTATCTTCTGACAAATATATACGTAAATCAGGGCCCGCATCTGTTTTGAAGTTTTCAAAAGACAGGTATTTTTTCTTTGTATCTATCTTATCAGTAATTATTACTACTTTGCCAGAGGTGGGGTGAACGCCATTCATAAAGGTTCCAGTTGCCTCTTTTATACCTTCCATTATTTTTTCAATGTCGGTTTTTGATGGTGTTGCTGGTGTTAATGGCTCTTTTTTTACACAGGCCATTAACATTACAAAACTTGCGAGAATTAATAACGAATTTTTCATGATTATCTTTTTTTAAAATTTACAATCAAAATTAATGTTTTAACAGGTAATTATTTGTCATTTTAGCGACAAAATAGTCCAATTCAATACCCCGTAATTATCTTCAATAATCCGAAAAATCCCTTTTTTCTTTCAGAGTTTATTCCCCAATCCACAGGAATTGATTGGAAGCCGTCTTCGAATTTTTCACCTTTCATTCGGTAGTCAAAATAGCCCCACGAAACATAGTTTTCTACTGAAATTGTAAAATTATTTTCAGGCTTCTCAAAGTCAAAATGATCATCTTCATTAATTATTATGGGTTGATTATGAAAGCCTTGTACTTTTTTTGTATTATCGATCAATTTTTGGAGTTTTTCTATTTCTTTTACACCGTTACCATGCAAAAGTATAAAGTCGGCTACTGACACTGTATTGGTTTCTGGCAAAAAACCACCTGAATAAGAGGTGCCAACCAATAGTTTATTTCCTTTTTTTGATTTTGATTGCACCCACGCAATCAATTCATGAACACGTTCTTTCTGTAATATTTTATGATCATAATTAATATCACATTCATTATTTATTTCAATAATTATATTTTTATATTTTTTTTTCAGTATCCAATTTGAAATATTATCAACTGCTTTAATTACAGCCTGTTCGTTTTGCAAAATGTGGTCTTGGCCAAAATAAAAATAGCCTAATATCACAACCATGCCCAGCTCATTTGCCCTATTTAGTATTCTTTCTAGTCTTTCCAAATAATCTTTCTTGATTTTCCCATTGGCTTCAAATGAGGAGTTTATCCAGCCATTATTTCCATAGCCAACGGGGCTTCCTCCTTGCATACTTAGGGTGAACGCCAATAATCCATAACTTTTCCAAAGGCTCATATTTTCAATAAATTCCTTTGTATTACGTTCCGGATCCCAAATATTGTTATCAGGATATCCAAAAGTTGCGCTAGTTTTTGGATTTAAATCGTCAAATATTCCTTGTACCATTCGGGAATTCATCAATAGGCCTTCAATTTTATGGCCATTCCAGTAACGACCTTTATATGTAAGTTCGCCATTGATGTAAAATTGGTTTCCTTTTATAGTTACTTTAGTATGATTTTGAGAATAACTATTTATAGAAAAATAAATAATTAAAAAGCTGATTGTCAGCGTTATAAATAGGCGTTTTGACATAAAATTATATTAAACAAAAAAATGAAACTCTTTTTATTCCAAATTCTACCAATCATATTTCAGTAAAGAAACTCCTTGCCTTGGCAGTTGAAAACTACTATTTAATTGGCCGTTTTTTACATTTATTTTCTTTGGTTTTTCAAATAATTGCAATTGCCCTGCTTTTTCTAGTATTGCATATTGTTCATTTGTTGGCTTTTGTGGTGAACCCATTTTTTTCCAAACTTCATATGCATTACTATGCACATTATCAATACGATAGTGATATAATTTTACTTTTTTAGAAGAAATTCCATTCAGGTTTATTCGAATATTTTGACTTTCGCCAATTATGTCGTCGTCATGATAATGCCAAACCATCACTGTTGCTGATTTTGAATCTTTTGAAGCCAAGGCTCCAATATCCACATTATTGCCTCGCACAGAAGAGTCACGAACAGATGTTGCCGTATGGTTTTGATTTCCAATTATTTCAACTCTATTTCCACTCATTTTGCCATACATTCTGAACACATTTAACACTGGTTTATCAATTCCATTAGTTGCCATATCCCTAAATCCATAAAAATAAGGTTGGTTTTCAAACTCAAATGACCAAGATACCGCACCCAATAAATTCACTTTATTGATATCGGCCATTTCGTAAAGTCTTGAATATGAAGCAGCTGTATAGCTCGAGTACATTGTTCCGTTACGATAGGCATTGGATGGGTTCGTTTTCATACCACAGGCAGCACAGCCCTCAGGGTCGCATTCACCAATAATGATTGGCAAGTTTTTGAATTTCGGAAATGAGGCCACTATTTTCATCCCAGCGTCAATGTCTCTTAATTGGGTTCCCATATTCATTTGCACATGACCTTCTACTATTTTTGGACCTCCTTTTGCATGAAAAGCAACAAAGTCAATTGGAGTGCCAATTTGGCCAGTTACGTAATTTGTACCTGATAAACAATGAGTTAGAAAGTTTTTCAGGAATAATCCAGCTTTTTCCCAGCTTGGCCCAGTGGTATCGGGTCCACCGATTTTTATGGTCGGTAAAGCTTTGCGAGCGCCTGAAACTGTATAGTCATAAAGCTTGCAGAATTCCTCAAATGTGCCTGACCAATATTTGATATTTGGCTCATTCCACAGCTCCCAATACCAACTTTCAACTTCAGCTTTCCCATATTTTTCTACTGAATGCTTTACCCATTGGTAGCATAATTCCTCCCATTTTCTATAATCTTTCGGCGGGAAAGTCCAGCCTGTATAAATAAGGTCGTAAGGCTTGCCAGGCTCCCAAGTGTGCTCATATGGCTCAGGATGTGTACTCATAGCTTTGGGCATAAAGCCAAATTGTGCCAAAGGTTTTACGCCTCTTTTCAAATAAGTATCAAATATTTTATCAATAATACTCCAGTCATAAATGGGATGACCAGCTGAGTCTTCAGTATATACGTTGGTTGAGCCCCATTTTAGGCTCATCGTATCCTTGCCTGATGTAAGCAAATTATGTGTGCGAAAATACACAGGATTATGACCCAGTTTCCCCAACTCATCAATCAATTTTTTACCATCTTTCATATAGGCATAATTGGGTTCATCAGCTCCAAACCAAGCCCAAATAGGTTTCATTTCACCTATCGGTTTGTTTAAATCAATACTGAAATTTGTGGTTTTGTTTTGACCATAAATATTTGAAGCTAAAGTCAAAAGTATTAGATATATTAAAGTTTTACTCATAGATTTTTATTGTAAAGGAATTTAAATTTAAGCCAAATTTTATGAAATTGGCATAGCTTTTGTCCTTATTTCTACTAAAATAGTATATTCAATAAGTTTTTCATCAATTCTTCTTCGTTATTTTTCCAATTGCATGTCATTAAATTGAAATATCCATATCTTTGTTTTATGCCAATATTTAAGGTATTTATGATTTTTAATCGCTATTTATTACTTTTTGTATTTTTTTTACAAATACATATTTCAAAAGCACAGACTCTCGTCGATAGCTTAACAAATTTGCTAAATACAAAAATAGCTGACACTAGCCGAGTACTTATTTACGACCAATTGGCTTTTGAATTTATGAATAGTAAGTCTCAAATTGCATTAAAGTATGCTCAAGATGGCCTCAAACTAGCCCAAGACATTAAGTTTTTAAAAGGGCAGGCCAGAAATTTGAATCGCCTAGGGTCTATTTTTAGAATTTCGACAAATTTTGCTAAATCACTAGAAATGCATTTGAAAGCAATTGAAATTTCTAAAAAAATTAATGACAATGAAGGACTTGCACGCAACTATAATAATTTAGGTATTTTATATGCCGCTCAAACAGACTTTCGTAAAGCTCTTTATTATAGTTTTATTGCCAATAAAATTGCCCAAAGTATAAATAACGAATCAATAACTGAAGCAACAATAAATAATATTGGAGGAAATTATGCACGATTAAATATGCTAGATTCAGCCTTATTTTTCGCAGAAATAAATTATAAAAAAAAGATTACTCCATTGAATATTAGCTTATTAGCCAATATTTATAATCGGAATAATAATGCTCCTAAGGCCCTATATTTTTACAATTTAAGTATATCAATGCTTGATCAAAATGGTGACTTACGAAATCTCAGTTTAGCGTTTTTTGAGATAGCTCAGGTTTACAAAAAAATTAATCGACTTGACTCTTGCCTTTTTTATGCAAAAAAATCTTTGGCTTTGGCCGAAAGAACCCAAAATTTTAGTATTGTTAGCGAATCAAGTTCTTTACTAGCTAAGCTTTATGAAAAGGAAAATCCTGCAAAAGCGTTGTCTTATTTTAAGACTTCATTAATTGCCAAAGATTCAGTTTTTAATTTAGACAAATACAAGCAGATGGGGAATCTTGAGCTTAACGAAAGGCTCCGTTTGGAAGAACTTGCCAAAACACAAAATGAATTTGATGCTCAAAAAAAATATTTACTTCTACTTTCCTTATTAGGGATTTTATTTGTCGTTACTATTATTCAATTTCGCAATAATAAGCAAAAGCAAGCGGCTAACAAGCTATTAAACAAGCAGAAAATTGATATTGAATCACAAAAAATGAAATTACATGAGTCATTAGAAACGGTAAAAGCCACCCAATTGCAGCTTATTCAACAAGAAAAATTAGCCTCATTAGGCGAATTAACTGCTGGCATTGCCCATGAGATACAGAATCCACTTAATTTTGTAAATAATTTTTCTGAATTAAGTACCGAATTGGTAACTGAAATGAAAGACGAGTTAGCAAAAATAACTATTGCTTCTGAAAATAAAGATAATCTTTTCGAAATACTGGACGACTTAGCCCTAAATCAACAAAAGATACATCATCATGGAGTTCGTGCAAGTAATATTGTAAAAGGTATGCTCGATCACTCACGCAAAAGTACAAGTGAAAAGTCAAAAATTAATCTGAATACTTTGGCTGAGGAATATTTGAGGCTTTCTTATTTAGGAACTCGATCAAAAATAGTAGATTTTAATGCAGACTATCAATTTAAGCAAGATGCTGAATTACCCAATTTCTATGCTAATTCTCAGGATATTTCTCGAGTAGTGCTTAATCTGATTAATAATGCCTTCTATGCTGTTTGGGATCGAGTAAAATATGAAAACAAGGCGGATAACTTCAATTATAAACCTAAAGTTACAGTTTACACCCAATCTGAAATTGTAGATGATAAAATGTTTATAATTTTGAAGGTTGAAGATAACGGCCTTGGTATAAAAGAGGAAGTGAAAAACAAGATATTTCAACCTTTTTTTACTACCAAACCTACGGGGGAGGGCACCGGGTTAGGCCTTTCTATAAGTTATGATATAGTGGTGAAGGGTCATAATGGCGTACTTATGGTAGAAAGTGAGTTAGGGAAAGGAACGATATTTACTATGAAATTGCCATGTTGAATAATTTGATAAGTAATTGTATATCAAATGTTTTGGAATGATTTTTAATCCATATTATTTATTCAATAAATTGTTTAGAATAAAAATAGTTATTCATGAAGTTTTTATCACATTTTTCACTAATTTCAATCTTTCAACAATTTAAACCCCATTTGAAATGAAAAAATCCATTTATTTTACAGTGTTATTACTTTTGACTTCTTTTTTAGTTGTTGCTCAACCAGATGATCCTAGAACAGGAACCGATGGAGGTGGCTTCGACATGATGTCTGGTCTTATTGGCCTTATCGTGGGTGCTGCATTAGGTTTCTTCGGCTCAAAAATGATGGGTAAAAAAAATGCTTAGAAACTTACAAACTTGTCATCAAAAAAAAATCCTCGATTAATCGAGGATTTTTTTTTGATACCTAAAATTAAAAACTTTCTATTAATTCCATATGATCGAAAGTTATTAAAATTGGCACTATACTTCCTTTATGGCCTTTTCTTAAATCAAAAGCAATTTTTTTGTCATTATAATTAATCTGATTATAAGGTACTAATTCCTCTCCAAAAGCATCAACTACTCTTTTTGTAAAGGGGCCGTTTGCTGCATTTATTTTTGAAATATAATCAGTTATATTCAACTTCTTTTTAGAAAACAAAAAAAGCCAATTCTCTTTGCCTAATGGTTCTATCAATTTATAGGCTCTTTCTTTAGAGGCCGTCTTTTCTTTGTTCCATTCGGGGCTTGGGAATAAAAATTTGGAGTTTGCACCAATCAATTCACTAGTGGAGTCGATATTAGGGAATAGGAGTGGGGTTTCTAAACTCGATTCATTTTTGCCAATTAAATACAAATAACATTGATTAGTAATATTGGCTTCATGTATAAATAAGGTACCAGTATTTTGTGGATAAAGCAAAGAATAAGTACCTATTTGCTTACTGCTGTCAATTTTATTATCAGAAAATACTCTCATATAGGGTACTTCATTATCAATAGAAGTTGTGCCAAAACGGATTATTACATTAGCTGAAAGTTCACTTTTGGCTGGCTTTAAATCGGGCTCTAAATAAGCTTGAAAGCAATATTGGGCTAATTTGGGGTAGTCGCTATACTTAATCCAGAAAAAACCATTATCGCCCCAAGAGTCGCCATAACTATTTACTACTTTAAAAGCACCGCCGTATTTATTATTATTATAGCCAACGATACATACACAGTGGCCCGCCATTAGAGGTTCACCCTTTACAAGCTTCCAAAGCCTAAAGTCTTCATCTTCATCAAGTTCAAAACCCAGAAAAGCTTTAAATCGGGGCCAAAGGCTATTCCAAAACTTCAATTTATCAAATGAAGGGCTCATAAAAAATCCCACTAAAACAGGTGTATTTTCTGATAGCGCTTTTTTTGTTAACTCCACAGGGTCCTCATACTTATTGTCTCCAGCACCAAATACTCTAATGAAATCCATTATTTTAGAGCTATTATTTGGGTGTTTAGTGAAGTCATTGTTTTGGCAAGTATGGTAAGGTACCTCGTCATAATTTACTACTCCTTTGGTTTTGAGGTAAGTAAGCGCATTTGTTAGGTTTATGCCTTTCATGCAATCCAAATTGGTGCTGTCTTTTACTGCATTGAACAAATAGGATGGTGAAAATCTTAATTGATCTATTTTGCTTTTGTCAGTAATACCCAAACGTTGGGCTTCTAACAATGTACGCATATAGTAGGTGGTTGCTACGCCTACACATGTTCCAAACGCCTTTTGATTAATTATAGATGGAAGGTATTTTGAATGATCAATCGTATCGGGTAAGCTATTTGAGTCGGCGAGTAAGCTCGTGTTTTTTGATCGTATTTTTTTGTATTCTTGATTTGCTTTTTCGTCTGTAATTAGCCCTTGCGAAAAGCAGAAATTGGGGAGGATAAGTAAAAATAATAGTTGTAATAGGTTTAATTTCATAGGTTTTATGCTCTTTAGGTTTTACGCCCTTTTTTGAGGAGTTGATTCTTAAATCCAACTCTATTGAAATGGTGTGGAATTAGGTTCTTATACCCAACAAATTATAAATGAATAAAATAGGCAAATTCTTATCAATTTATTATTATTTTTAGAAAATAAACATTTTTAGTATTCCTAAATCAATATTTAAAATAGAAATCACCGAAAATAGAAGAACTATCCCATGGCAATTGAGTTTCCTTTGAGGCTTTAAACACTTCTTCTTTGACTTTTTTAAATACATCCTCAATTTTTTTGCCTGGTTGAAGCAAAGCACTTGATAGTTCTTTGGTATAAATACTATTTTTGCCAAACCCATCTGAAGCTACTTTACCTGGTGCTGTTGAAAATGCTATAAAGGTGCCAATGGCTTGTTTCTCAGGCTTTGCCAAACCTCCACTTCCAGTGGAGCGAAAGCCTTCAACTGGATTGTTACGACAAGCATCTAAAATAATCATATTCAGGTTGTTTTTGGCTTGCTCTATTTCATTATATAAGCTTTCCATATTATAACAATCACGGGCAATATCAGAAGGTTTGGCAATTTTAGCATTAATTGGCACTATATAATTATTGCCATTTTGTTGAATTCCATGACCCGCATAATAAAATAAACCAATTGTTTCTTTATCTTTTGCCAATTCGGTTGTAAAATTATCAATGGCTTCCCATATTTTTTCACGATCACCATTTGTAATGGTATTTACTTTAAAACCAACCATTTTTAGTGTTGAATCCATCAGATTGGCATCATTCAATGGGTTTTTAAGCTTAGGTAAATTAACATAATCACTATTGCCTATTATTAAGGCTATACGATTTTCCTTAATAGTTTTTCTGGGAATTGAAGCGACAGCATCTATGGACGCAGCATTATTATTTGTGGAGGTTACTTTTGGTTTTTTATTTACAAAAAACAGATATTCTTTTTTGTTAGCATTATTGTCGGTTGCGATAATTTTTACAGCGTTTCTACCTTCATCTAAAATAATGTTTGCCTGAAATACATTTGAAGCTTTCTCTATTTCAGCAGTAATATCATTAATGGTTACTTTTGATATGCCAGAGTCATCGGTAGCTTCACCAGCAATGGTAATCTGATCGTCGTCAGAAGAAATCATAAAGCCTGGCACACCTTCTTTATAACCAGGCAAGTGTTCCAAATTTTTCAGTTTAATTTTTGGTAGCTCATTATCTATTATAACCTCCTTATAATCAATAGTTTGGGTCATATTTGTTAATTTTAAAGTACTATTAACGAAATTTGACCAAGGGCCAAATCTTGTAAAATTTAGAATTATGCCAGTATATTTTTCAAAATAATCGGTTATTTTAAATACATTCGTATTAATGCCATTAGGAATTCCATCTCCAAAATCAAATGAAACCACAAGGCCTTCTATACTTGGTGTTTTACCATTTAGGTTTATACCTGCACTGGCTGTTCCACGGTTCCAAATACGGAGTTCGTCAATTTCACCTTTAAAATGGTTAGAATTATCACCACGCTGCCCAAGATAAATAGGGCAATTATTTTTGGTATTGTATTTTGTGTTATCGGGCACTGCACCTGAAAATTGACCGTCCACGTAAAGCTCCAAATTGCCTTCAAATCTTGTAAATATAATATTGTGCCATTTGCCATCATTTATTTTATGGGTTGAAAATATTTCAGGGTTATTTGTACCGTCATACCTTGCAGCCTGTATTCTGCCTTCATTCTCGTCATTGGTTTGGTTGAGGTATCTTATAACAAACGGATAGGCTCCTTCTTGCATCGACCACTTTTCCACAATATCGTTATCGGGGTTCGTTATGTCCATTTGAAAGGCATCAGGTTTTACCCATACAGATATAGTAAAATCTTCATTGTAGTTAAAATTACCTAATTCTATGTCTGTGATTTCCACATAATCGTCTATTCCATCAAAATTTAAAGCTGTATTTTGTGAAAAAGCCAAGTTGCCATAAAAGAGTAATAGGAATATAATTTTTGAAATACTTTTCATTTTAAATGGATTTTTATTTTTTTCATTCTCCTTCATGATCATTCGCTATAAAACTCTTCCAATTCGGTAATTACAATTTCATCGCCAGGTTTTGGGGTTTTTATGATTACAATACTCATTATTTTTGGATTATAAGCTTTTAAAGATTTATTTAAATAACTGCTAAGTTTTGTATTTATTGAAAGTGTTTTAGTAGTTGCAGCATTTGCTGAAATATTGCGGAGAACATGATATTCGGTTTTTAGTGTCGCATATTTATCAATTATAGTAGTAATAAAATTTTGCCTGGCTATTGGGTTTTTTATTTCAAGCAAATCATTTAGGTCGTCTTCTAGGTTGGCAAATATTTTGTCGGTTGATGTATTTTTTTCGCAACTTTGTATTTCCCATTTCAACTCCTGCTCTCTATTTGTAACAGGCGTTGGATTTAGTTCTTTATTCATGCGGTAATCAACCCCACGCAGCAATCCGTTGAACTTATACAAGGCTCTAGCTTTTTGTAATATTCTGTCAAATACCTCCATAAATGAGACTGAAAACAAAGAATATTCATTTGGGTCGGAAATTATTTTATACTCACTTGAGTTCGGTAGCGCAAATATTTGGCTTCTGTTGGTAACTGCGTATGCGGGCTTATTTTTATTATTACTGGCAATTTTCACCAATCCACATGTAGTATTCATGAGGTGTTTTATTATTTCTATTCGGTTGTTGAATGCGACCTCGGTATCACGATCGGGTGGTTTTTGTGGTGTTTCAAGTTTTAGTTTTGTATTTCGGCCATCAGCAATAGCAATAGCAAGCCTTGCACCTTGGGCTTTAATTAAGTTGGCAACTTCATCAAACGACATTGGCTTTGTTTTGGTGTCATTTAGGATAAGATGAGGATATTCACTATTGCTTGTTGGTGGGTAATATACTTTGCCGGAATAATAGAAAACTATTATGTCGTTGGGTTTAATGTCAAATTTGGCAATACTATTTTTAACATTTTCGGTATTGAGTTTTGCAAAAGTTAAATTTACTTCGTCGATTTGCCCATATCCCATACTGGTGTTTATGGTTTGAAATATTGCTTTGAAATGTCCATAACCTTTGTTTGTTGCCATTGCGAAGTCTTGATCAGTAAGATCTGTTGCCGTAAGAAAATGCATGGTTTGGCAAGAAACATAATTATAAATCAAACAAAATACAAATAGTAAACTGATTTTTCGCATAATTTTAATTAAAATAAGGTGGTAAAAAAATTAGTTTCTCCTAAAATAAAACTCACTTTTTAAGTATTGGAACTGAAGACGGGGAAATGCTTAAATGTCGAGCAGAAAATAGTGATTATATGCCAGCAC
>JANMZR010000084.1:0-5839 GCA_031383555.1 Cytophagaceae bacterium
GGTCTTCGCTAGTCATACCAAATTTAGTGATTTGTTTTTGAATTCTTTTAACCAAGCTTAATTTTCGTTTTTGGCTAAAAATAGATATCCTTTTGGATTTAAGTACACTACAGAATTATCAATTATATTCAAAATTTAACCAATATTTGCCGTTATTAAATATTTTATGAAAGAATTGTATTAATTTTTGTTATTTTATAAATAATTATAGAACTTATTAAAAAAAATATTATGAAAAAGCTAAATTTTTTCCTATTTTTTATGATTTGCGGGCTAACAAGCAAAGCACAGTTTCTTGATATTAGTAATAATAAAGGAATTATATTGCCGGTAGTTCCTAACGCCAATACCGTAACCAATCCCAGCGAGGGTTTGATTTTATATAATCAAAATACAAAATCACTCAATTACAACAATGGTTCGAAATGGCAAAATTTACTTTCTACTAGTTTGTCAAGTAATTCAGATTCTATAACTTATAGTATTGTTGGGAGTAATTTTCAAGCTGGACCGTTCCCGTTACTTAGTTTGCAACATTCGTCTCAAAATAATCGCAACGCTTCTAACCCAGGAAGCCTATTGTCTGTTATAGTTGGAAACCTAAATTTTACCAAACTATTTGATGCCAATTCTTGGGTATTTAATAGAAATGTAATTAGCGGAGCTTTTACCCAAACAATAGAATTCAAGTTTTTCAAACCCAATACTGCATTGCCATATTATTCCATAAAACTTAATGACTGGGTAGTTTCAAGCTACAATTTTAATATTGAAACTTCTGGGGTTGTTGAACAAATTTCCATAAATTTTATTAAAATTTCCTTTAAAAATTGGGTTACAAATAATGGTTTTGCCTATGATATTAGCACAAAAGTATTAAATAATGGTCCTTATTGATTAAATAAGTATTTGATTAGTTAAATCAGCAGATACAAATTGCAAAACTGCCTTTTCAATTCCTTCCACATCGATTCCAACTTCATGCTGCAGTTCTAATTGCTCGCCGTGTTCTTTCAAGGCATCAGGTATGCCCAATCGTTTTAATTGAGCACTATAATTATGGTCAATCATCCATTCGGCAATGGTAGATCCTAAACCGCATTGCAGACAGCAGTCTTCCACGGTAATTATTTTATCAAACTTTTCAAATACTTCCGTAAGGAGCTCGCTATCAAGTGGTTTCACAAAACGCAAATCGAAATGGGCAGGATTCAGTCCTTCTTTTTCAAGATTTTTTCGCCATTATGCCTTGGTTGGCCATTTCGGCCAATCAAACTACTCTTTTTCGAACACTTAAAAAGCCAAGAATTTTGAAATTTATTTTTGATTTAAGGATTTTCTAGAAAAACAAAACTGAACTAAATTAAAGGTTGGCTATAGCCGAAATGGCCAACCACAGCAATGCGCATTGTTACCAACTATGGTTAAAAACACTTTTTTTGTTGGTTTGTCAAATTATTTTATATTTGTACCTTATCTGAAATCAATCAATTTCAAACTTAAGAATCGCAAATGAAAAAAATCATTTTTATGGTCTTTGTGCTTGCATCAATTAAGCTGTATGCAACAAACTATTATGTAAGCTCTTCCGCAGGCAACAACAGCTTTAATGGGCTAACACCTTCAACAGCCAAGCAAACATTGGGATGGTTTTCGTGGAGCACTACTTTTTTGCAACCGGGCGACACCGTTTTTGTAATGGCCGGAACTTACACCAACGGAACTTCATCTTCCGCAGTGTTGGCATTGAGGGCTTCGGGGAGTTCAGCCAGCCCTATTGTAATAACCAACTTTCCAAATCATGCTCCCTTATTATCATTTAACAGCTGGTCGGGAATCAGTTTGTCAGAAAGTGTTCATGACATAGTGATAAACGGCTTGCGCATACGTGGCAACAATGCAAACATAACTTTAGCTGATGCACTTAACCAACCAAACAGCTGTGCAAATCCCGGGGGCTCTCCCAACCCCATATACAATGGCAACGGAATTACCATTGACGGCAGAAATGGAAAACATATTCATCATGTAACCATCAGCAATTGCGAAATATTTGAATGTGGCGGAGGCGGCATTGCCAGCATGGAATCAGATTATTTAACATACCAAAACAATACTATTTATAACACTTCATGGTACGCATTGTATGGCACCAGCGGAATTTCAAATCTCAATTCATGGAACTATGATAGCCATAGCACAGTTGCATATTCAAATATTGTAAGAAACAATATTTGTTATGGCAATGAAATGTTTGTACCGTGGATTGCCGTATGCGACATTACAGATGGCAATGGGATAATTATTGACTCTGAAGTGGGCAACAACCCGTTGGGTAATTACACCGGGAAAACATTGATTGAAAATAATGTGGTATATAAAAATGGCGGCCGTGGAATTGCGCTTTACAAAAGCGATAATGTTGACATTATTAATAACACTTGCTTCTTTAATTGTAGAAGCGATTCTATAAGTGACGGGGAAATTACAATTAACACAGCTGTAAATGCAAGAGTGTTTAATAATATTATGTATGCAAGAACAGGGGAAAGAGCAAATTACAAAAATGCTGCGTCAACAAACTTTTCTTCAGGCAATAATTTGGTGTATAATTATTCTGCCGTAAGCTTTACTTCAGCGAATGATTTAATTGCCATAAACCCGCAGTTTACCGACACTGCTTTGAGTAATTTTACTTTATCTGCTTCAAGTCCGGCTATTAATGCAGGCAGCAATGTTGCAGGGCAGTTTAGCTCAAAAGATATTAATGGAGTGTCAAGACCACAGGGCATTGGAGCAGATATGGGTGCTTATGAACAAATTGCTGCCGCCATCTGTGCCATTCCTTCTGCATTAGCGTCAATGCCTTCTGCCAATTCATCTGTGTTATCTTGGAGCAATACCGGGGCGGTTTCGTATAACCTGCAATATAAACTCAGTTCATCCTCAACATGGATTACTGTTTCATCTGTTTCAAATCCTTACACCCTTTCTGGACTCACTGCATGTTCCGCTTACCAGTTTCAAGTGAAAAGTGTTTGCAATACCTCTTCAAGTATCTACAGTTCACCCTTCACGTTCACTACCACTGGTTGTACCCTAAACTATTGTTCTTCCTATGCTACAAATACTTCAAAAGAATATATCAACAGAGTTCAATTGGGAACACTAAATAACGTTAGCGGAAATAACAATGGCTATGGAAATTTTACTTCAATGAGTACCAATCTTTCCGCCGGAACATCAGCAACCATTACACTGACCCCCGGATTTACATCTGGTTCAAGAAAAGAAGCTTGGGATGTGTACATTGATTATAATCAGAATGGAAGTTTCAACGATGCTGGTGAGAAGGTAGCCACCGGAGTTTCAACAACTGCATTAAGTAAGAACTTCACCATTCCACTGACAGCATTAAGCGGAACTACACGTATGCGTGTGCAAATGGGATATAAATTTAACGCTTCGGGCTCATGTGCTGTATTTACGTTTGGCGAGGTTGAAGATTATTCTGTTATAATTTCAGGAGGTGCTTCATTTAGAATTTCTAGTAGTGAAGAAGAATTAAACCCAAAAATTGCAGATGAATATACTGTTATTTATCCTAACCCTACAAATAGTAAGATGAACGTGCGAGTGAATGAAAGTAATGTTGGTTCTTCGTACATCATTACTGACCAATTGGGAAAAATAGTGATGTTAGGAAAACTGAAAGCAGAAAATTCTGTTATTGAACTCGCTAATCTATCACCGGGGATTTATTTGTTTAGCGTGGGCAATAAGATGAGGCAGACTTTGAAAGTGATAAAGAATTAATTCTAAATCAAAACAACGCTACTTTAAATCTGCAATTGATGGCCGGCATTTGTTGAGTAGGTCAGCACCCATTATAACGTGTGATAATTAGGGAGTTTTAACACCTTTCGGAATTTGTTCTTCGGCAATTTTGAATCGTTCCGTTACCTATTGTCTTAGCCAATAAATATCTATATCATAATCAAACACAATCGTGAATAGCGCCAAACAAAACCGTGAGAAACCTCTGATTTCATGCACTCCGTGAATGTTGCTGCTTGCTTGTTCAATCAGAAATATAATGAGTCGTTCAGTGTCGGATGCCCCAAATGAAGGTGAAAAGGTTATCACGGATACAGTGCGGTTAAGTGCGGTTAGACAAAATTATAGGTGGTGTTTTTTTGCGTAGCATTGTATGGTTGAAAAAAACACCTCTTTTAATTATTCAGCCGCCACAAATGCAAAGTTTTTTGCAGCAGTTGTTCTTGCTGTCAACTGCCGGTATACACCGTTCCACAATTCAATTCTTTGTTCTAATGAACGTATAACTGATTCTTCTGCTTCTTTCCAATATTGTTCGTTGTCTTTACAAAGATTGGCTGTCATTTGTATAGCAAGATGACTATGGTGGTCGCCATCCACTTCAATATGCCTTTCAATATAGTATTTAAAAATAGAAATATCGTCAGGAAAGTTCTTGTGCATTTCATTTATTATGGAGATAAACATACCTGGGATGAGGTCTTCACGTCCAAAAGTGAAAATAGCTGATTGTAAATAATCTTTACCACTCTCAATAACTTTGAAAGTAAAATCAACAAAATCTTTTGCTTCCTTCGGAGTTTCTGAATACAAATAAGCGGAGTTAAAGTCGCCAGTATTTTTTAATACATCTGTAAAAACTTCAATTTTAGAGGTATCTGCTCCACATTGTTTCATAGCATCTAAATATATTTCAAAATGACTTTTCCTTATCCCATTTAGGTCTACGTCCGATTCTTCACCTACAACAATTTCGTTAATAAGATATCTTGTGTCTGCCATTCCTTTGGGAAACCAGGGAACAGACGTGCAAGTTAAGTTGCCTTGCAGCGTCTTTAATAAAGACATAAAGTCCCAAACAGCGTATACATGGAATTGCATAAATACTTTTAAGTCGTCTATGTCTTTAATTGCTGAATAAACTTTATGATTAATAATCTCTTGTCTTAAGGGTTCAATTATCCTTTTTATCTTTTCAATTTGAGTTGTCATTATTGCCTTTTTTTTATTATTAGATTAACATTTTAAATTAACAAATGTTTGAATTTCTATGCTTTCGTTTTTTAATATTTGTGTTTTTAAAACATTATCAATTATATGGATTGCTTACTATTCCAAATTTATCATTACCATTTTATGCATTGGTTGACCATTTCGGCCAATCAAACCACTTTTTTTCGAGCATTTAAAAAGCCAAGAAGATTGAAATTTTTGTTTGATTTAAGGATTTTCTAGAAAAATAAAACTGACCTAAATTAAAGGTTGGCTATAGTCTCAGCACGAAAACTCCATAAAAAGAAAAAAGGGCTTGGCAGGAACTTGCCGCCACCGAAGAACTAAGTGTCCCCGTTAGTTCAACATAGGCCTCATGGCTTGGCTTTCAGCCGCCACAACCTTAGTTATTGGGCGTAGTTCTTTTTGAAGGCTACCCCTTTTCTGTCAATGTATAAATTAGAATTTCGGGCTTTTTTTCCCATAACCAAAAAGCCAGCCTATAAAAGCGCCTGCAAATGCATAGTTTACAGCAGAGACAAATACATGAACTCCCACTGCTTTGATGTTGGGAGAAAGAGTGATTGCATAAGTAACCAAAAAATTACCTAATCCTACCAATAACCCGATAACAAATCCTGTACTTACCCCTTTTTTAAGAGTAGAAATATTTGCTTTTATAAAAAAATAAAAGATCAAAACTCCAGAGAACAAATTTCCTACTACTAATGCCCACCAGACCATTGTATCAGGATTGGTAACTGGCCCACCATTTTCAGCAAAGAAATCT
>JANMZR010000223.1:0-5134 GCA_031383555.1 Cytophagaceae bacterium
AAACCTACCTATTGTATTGACCATCAATCGATTAATTATTTATCTGCGAGCACAGCTTTTGTTAATCTTGGTAAAATATCGAATACATCGCCCACAATTCCGTAATCAGCAGCTTTGAAGAATGGCGCCTCCGGGTCTTTATTTATTACAACAATTACTTTCGATGAGTTTACACCCGCTAAATGCTGAATAGCTCCAGAAATACCACAAGCGATATATAAATTGGGTGAAACTTTTATACCAGTTTGGCCAACATGCTCATGATGTGGGCGCCAATCGAGGTCAGAAACCGGCTTTGAGCAGGCAGTAGCAGCACCCAATGCGTTGGCCAAATCTTCCACCATACCCCAGTTTTCAGGGCCTTTCATACCTCTGCCAGCTGAAACTACAAGGTCAGCCTCCGGTAATGAAATTCCTCCAGTCGATTTATGAGATTGAATATGCTTTACAGCAAAATCTTGATCAGTTAATGAGGCTGAAAATTGTTCAACGGTAGCGTTAGAAGATGATTCTTCAATTACAACAGCATTCTTTTTAATCAATATTATTTTTATTGCCGAAGTCAATTCAGTAAAAGCAAAAGCTTTTCCTGTATAAATACTTCGTTTGACTTTGAAACCTGCGCTTGTATCTGGTAATTCAACAGCATTGGCCACTATTGATGCATTAAATTTACCTCCTAATCTAGCTGCAACTGCATCTCCAAGACTTGATTTAGCAAAAATTATAACCTTAGCCTCCTCTTTTTCAATAACTTGGCCTAATACGTTGGAATAAGCTATAATGTTTTCTTGATTTAGTCGCCCATCAGCTACGTTTACCACTTTATCAGCTCCAAAATTACCCAAACTCGTCAATTCTGACTGACCCATTTCGCCTAAAACAATAGCGATTGCACTAGTTTTTAATTGCTTGGCTGTTTTTGAACCATAAAAAATTGCTTCAAGACACGATTTCTTAATCGCTCCATCTGATAATTCAACAAATATTAATACTGACATAATTATTTTTGATTTACGATTTTTAGATTTTGTATTTAAAATTTCAGAATTAAATTTTAGAATATTCAAATTCCTAAACTCTAATTTCTCCACAGAATCCTGCGGATAATACTATATAACTTTAGCCTCTGTCTTTAAAAGTGTGATCAATGTTTCAGCATCCGCAGCATCAATCATCCTACAAGCTCCTTTTGCGGCTGGTAATTCATATTTACTCACGTTTGTTGTACTTATTGATGAAGCTGAAACTACTTTTAATGGCTTTGTACGGGCTGTCATTATTCCTCTCATATTAGGGATTTTCCACTCGGCTATTGGCTCTTGGCATCCTAAAACTAATGGAAGCTTTGCTTCTAAATCTTCCTTCCCGCCTTCTATTTCTCTTGAAAGCTTTGCAATGTCCCCATCTAATTCCAATTTCATTACTGGAGAAAGTGATGGTATACCTAAAAGTTCACCTACTATTCCATGAACAACTCCACTATTAAAATCAATAGATTCACGACCCATTAAAATCAAGTCGTAATTTTCTTGCTTAGCAATTGCTGCTATCTCAGCCGCAACAAAATACGAATCAGTTGGTGGAGCATCCACTCTTATGGCGTCATCTGCACCAATGGCTAGACATTTACGAATCATAGGCTCAGAATCGACATCGCCAACATTCAATACTGTAACCGTACCACCCAATTGATCTCTTAATTCGACTGCTCGAGAGAGTGCATAGTCATCATAAGGCCCTGATATATAAGTTACGCCTGCTTTATTAAATTGGGTATCGCCATCAGTGAAGCTTATTTTTGAAGTTGTATCGGGTACATTCGTTACACAAACTAATATTTTCATTCTTAATTAATTTTATATTTCAGGTGCAATATTAACAAAAAAATCACAATAATAGTATGCATGCATACTATTATTGTAAAAATTAATGGATATTTAAATAGTGCATGCATACTATTATTGTAAAAATTAATGGATATTTAAATAGTGCGTGCATAATATTATTTTAATTATTATTTATTTCTATTTTAATATTGACACATTTTTATTATATTTAACGCATTGAAAATAAATTAGTTAAACCTTTTTCAAAATATCCAATCATGAGAAATTTCAAACTTCTAATATTGATAATTTTATTTTTTAACAATAAAATTTATTCAGTAACCCATCCTATTACATCAAATAGCAATAATACATTTGCCCCAGCTTCAATAACCATAGCTTCTGGTGATATTTTATCTTTTACCAATTCAGGTGGCTCTCATTCCGTTCAATGGCTAACTGGACCAGTAGGGTTTATATTACCAGCAACATCAGCTGCCTTAGGTCCTGTGGCCATTACCTATACTTTAACAATTGAAGGAACTTATACATATCAATGTGGAGTTCACGGCGAATCAATGCTTGGAACAATCACAGTAACTACAGCACTTCCAATTAAATTATACTCTTTTATGGTTGAGCCTGACCATAAAGGCACAAAATTGAAATGGGTTACCGCTAGCGAAACTGATGTCGATCATTTTGAATTGGAAAGGTCGAATGAAGTTTTGAAATTCAATGAAATAGCAAGAATTGCTGTGTTTGGAAATAGTACTGAAAACAGATCATATACTTTTAACGACGAGTATGCCTTCAATGGTGTTAATTACTATCGATTAAAAACCGTTAATCTTGACAAATCAATCAGTTTTTCACCAATAATTGTGATTACAATATTTTCAGAAACAAGTTTAAATATTTATCCGAATCCAAGTTCGGAGGTATTGAGTTTGACTTGGAATGATATGGATTCGCATAGATTTCTATTGAATATTTATGATTTAAATGGAAAGTCAGTTGAAATACCAATTGAGATAATTAGCAAAACCCATAGTCCTAGTCTATTTGACTTAAATGTTTCGAAATATAATACTGGAAAATACTTTGCAACCCTAACTAACTCAAAAGGTATAAAGCAACAATTCCCTTTCATTGTAAATCGTTAATTTTAGACTAATTTTAGGGAAATAATTAATATGAATTCCCTTTTACAAAATTTACTGGAATTTTACAAAGATGATCCCCGAGATCCTTTTAATATTTATGGCCTCGCCATTGAATATCAGAAAACTAATATTAATAAAACAAAAGAATTGTTTGAGGAATTACTCCAAAATCAGGAAGAATATATTCCAACCTACTACCATGCAGCCGCTTTATATTTAGCAATTGGAGATAAAAAATTGGCTGAAAATACCTATAAAAAAGGTATTGCAATGGCAACAAAATTAAAAAAAAATCATCACTTAAATGAACTAATAAGGGCTTACCAATCGTTTTTGGATGAAGAATATGATTGATAATTATTATTTAAAACAAAAAGAACTAGAGGTTTAGAGTTAATCAATTAAAATTTAAATAAATAAAAATAAAATTTATGAAAAAGATATTAATTACAATTGTCGCTATATTTTTAGCAAATATGGCTTTTTCACAAATAAAAAAAGAAGCTGAAAAACTTCAAATTGTTGAGGCATCTTGCGGGCAATGCAATTTCGGGATGGCTGGAAATAGCTGTGATTTGGCCATAAAAATAAATGGTAAAGCTTATTTTGTTGATGGTACAAAAATAGATGAGCATGGTGATGCACATGCAAAAGATGGATTTTGCAAGGTTGTAAAAAAAGCCGAAGTTAAAGGAGAAATTATTGGAGAACGGTTTTTGGCGAGTTATTTTAAATTAATAGAGGAACCAAAAACCCCCAATTGAATTTCAAATTTTCCCCACCAAACCATTAATAATCAATGACATAGCTGGCTCTGCTACTTTAGCGGCAGCTACAATATCTTCAAATTCAGCAATTTTTAGCGTTTCTGGAATACATAAATCAGTAATTACTGAGAGTCCAAAACATTCAATTCCCATATGTCGTGCTACTATAATTTCAGGAACTGTACTCATTCCGACTGCATCCGCTCCTAACTGTCTGAGTAATCGGTATTCTGCCTTAGTTTCTAATTGAGGCCCTGTTACTGAAACATATACACCTTGCTTGAGTTTAATATTCTTTTCAAAAGCTACTTCCACTGCTTTAAGCATCAATTTATTACTATATGGCTCCGACATATCTGGAAAGCGGTCACCCATCGATTCAAATTTATTGCCTACTAACGGATTTCCGGGCAAAAAAAGACTAATATGGTCGGAAATAACCATTAAATCTGAAACTTTGAATTTAGGGTTCAATCCACCTGAAGCATTACTTACTATAAGTGTACTAATTCCTAAAAGCTTCATTATTCTAATTGGAAATGTCACTTTTTGCATGGAATAACCTTCATAAAAATGAAATCGACCTTGCATACAAATCACTTTTTTCTCATTCAATATTCCAAATATTAGTCGGCCTTTATGGGCCTCAACCGTTGCAATTGGGAAATTAGGAATACTCCCATAGGGAATTATTGATACAATTTCAATATTGTCAACCAATGCTCCGAGCCCAGTACCTAAAATAATTCCAATTTCGGGGATGAAATCAGGTACTTTTTTCCGAATATATTTATAAGACTCTACTAATTCTTCCATAACTTATTCATCGTTTTAAATATAAATATATTTACCCACCACAAATCCAGTCGTCCAAGCGGCCTGAAAGTTAAAGCCTCCCGTAACTGCATCAATATCAAGCACTTCACCAGAAAAATATAAACCTGGCACTTTCTTTGATTCTAAAGTTTCGGGGTTTATTTCAGCAAGGTCCACACCTCCGCAAGTTACAAATTCTTCTTTAAAAATGCTTTTACCTTTGACCTCAAAAGAGCTATTTTGAAGGTTCTCAATTAATTTATTCCGCTTTTTATTTGAAATATCAAGCCAAAGTAGGGTGGGTTCAATTTCAGCTTTTTCACAAAGCCAAATCCATAGCCTTGAAGGAATTTGAAACATTGGGTTCGATTGTATAGTTTTCTTAGGATTTGACTTCTTTATTTGCTCCAATTTAATAGTTAAATCATTCATATTTAAGTCATTAACCCAATTAATTAATATTTTAAAATTATAACCTAGCTCACTAAATAATCTAGCCCCCCAAGCTGATAATTTTAAAATTGCAGGTGCTGAAAAACCCCAATGCGTAATCAAG
>JANMZR010000252.1:0-40444 GCA_031383555.1 Cytophagaceae bacterium
AACAAAAAAGCAGGGCTTTCCATTCGTGTGGATTTCAGGCATTCATCAAATTTAGAATCCGTTTCTCGGTGATTATATTTTGGATAAAATCGGCTAAGTTCGTGAAAAAGTGATCTGCCATCTTCTCGAAACGCTCCAGCCAAGGCAAAACCCAAATTGAGCCAGTCGTTATATTCTTCAGTGAGGTCAATTCTTTCTGCAGCAATTCTTTCCACCACCAATTTGGCACGTTCCAAATCAGCCTGATTTTTAGGCTTTTCTTGTTTTATGATAACCTCTTTAACTACAAACACTTCTGAATCAGCTTTATAAACAGCCTCAATATCCCAGCTCATAAAGCAAGCTCTGCAAATATCTTTGCCGGATTTATCAGCTTCCAAGCAATATTTGCTTTTGAAATACTCCGATAATTGGATCCAGGCATTCTTGAATTCAGAGATTTTTAAAACTATTTTCAAGCCATTTCCACTGGGGCTGGTAAAAAGCAAATGAGAAAATCTATCATTAGCCAAATCCTTTTTCACCTTTTCTAAATCAGCAATTTTATCAAAATCCAAACAAATCAATCCAGATTCTGAAACCAAACAGGCCTCTTTTCTTTCAGAAAATATGCCTGAAAAGCAAACATAATCTAGTTTTGATTTGAGTTTTCGCTGGATTTCCAAATCCTTTTCAATACGAATTTTTTGAATTCGACTTTTATAGACATCAGAAATTAACAATTTATAAACTGCCTCAATATTAATAGATTGAGAAGGTTTCGTTTGAGTGATGCCGCCTTTGAAAAAGGAAAATTGGAGATTTTGCATAATTTTATTTGATAGAATTGTCCTCAAAATATCTCCTGATTTCCGTTGTAGGCACATAAATTTTACGGCCTTTTTCGATAGTTTTAATTAGGTTTTGTTGTCTTAGCTCGTCAAACTTACTTCTATGAATTCGCAGGGCATCCATAAATTCCATGGCAGTAATGTATTCTGACATTGATGGACTTTCTGTGTTCAAATCGTTCAGTTTGTCCATAATAGCCTTCTGGTTGCTATGCATTTGCTTTACCAAATCAGCAAGCACCAAAAAGACAGACGGGAGTTCGGGAGATAATTTTTCCATTTCTTTTTATTCGTTTGAATTTCGGGTCAAAGGAATATGGAAAAATAATTTTTGTAAAGAGAAATTTGGTGGTTAGAGCAAAGAAATTGTTAGATTGGGCAAATTAATCCTTAGATGGAAATATAGTAGTCCTCAAAAAAAGGAATTTTAGCTTTAAAATAAATGAGTAGCCAAAAAATTCTGCTCTTCGAAAAATTGAGCGTTGGCCTAGAAAAGGCTTTTTTGTGCGAGCTTATTTTCGAAATTATTTCCCCTATTTCGGGGATAAAATAATTTTGAAAATAGGCTGACTGCTTGTGCGAGGGAAAAGAAAAAGGCCTTTTGTGAGTGGGATTTTTTGAAGGGCGGGATTTTTTGGGACGTGTGTTGAAAACTTAACTTCAAAACATTCACACTTGACATTATTTGAATTATATACCTATTTTTGTGTTTAGTAGAAAAAATTGAACATTTTAAAAAATAAATATGAAAAAACATATTTCTGGAATCGCATTTGAAATACCCAATAATGAGGAAGGAGATTATATACACCTAGAAAGCAATGATTCTCTTTCTGATTTTGATATTGTCATATTTTCTCCAAATATGGAATCGACATACTTTGAGCGTACTACTCCTTACGAAGGCAATACAACTTATAATAAAGAGTCCTCAGTTGAAATTCAAAAACAATTTAATTATTGGAAAAAAGAATTGAATAATTTCCTTTTAAGTGGTAAAACTGTTTTTTTGATTTTGGAAGAAAAATGTAATTTTTATATTTTCACTGGTACAAAATCATTTAGTGGGACTGGTAAAAATAGGGAAACAACTAATCATGTAAAATTATGTACAAATTATGATTTTTTGCCATTTGATTTTAAGATTTCTAATGCAAAAGGTAAATTTATTAATCCGATAAATCCTTTAATAGCAAATTTTTACAATGAATTTAAAGATTATATAAAATATGAATCCTATATTGAAGAGACTAACTCCCAAGCACTATTAGTTTCAAGAAATAATGATAAAGTAATTAGTTCATATTCTAAAATTGAAAATGGATATTTAATTTGTTTACCAAAAATAAATTTTAATATTCCGTCACTTATTAAGGAAAACAAAAAAACTGAGGAGCAAGAATGGAATCCGAAAGCACTACAACTAGGAAGAAATTTTATTCAAAATATTCTTGAAATTGATAAAGCCTTAAGAAAGGATTCGACAAAAACACCTAGGCCTGAATGGATAAAGCAAAATTTTTTTCAATTAGAAGAATCAGAAAAAATAATAAAATTAATGGAGAGTAATTCTAAGAAATTAAAAGAAATTGAAGAAAAAAACCGAAAATTAGAAGAATCTCTTTTAGAACAAGATAGTTTAAAAGACTTATTGTTTGAATCTGGCAAAAATCTTGAAAATGCAGTAATTAAAGCTTTAGAAATATTAGGTTATTCAGCTGAAAATTATGATGATGGTAAATTAGAACTTGATCAAATAATCATTAGCCCTGAAAAAATAAGGTATATTGGCGAGTGCGAGGGAAAAGAAAATAAAGATATAGATATTGGAAAATTTCGTCAACTCCAAGACTCTTTAAATGAAGATTTTGAAAGAGTTGAAATAAAAGAAAAAGCTTTCGGTATTTTATTTGGCAACCCGCATCGATTGAAAGCACCTATTGAACGGGGAATTGGTTTTACAGAAAAATGTATTCAAGGAGCTAAAAGAGAAAAAATTGGGCTTATACTAACATCTGATTTATTCAATGTATGCAAATACATTCTTGAATCAAAAAATGGAGATTTCAAAATAAAATGTAGAAATGCCATACATGAGCAACTTGGAGGCATTATCAAATTTCCTCAAATAAAAACAATTTAGTGTAAGTAATAGTGTAAGTAAAAACAAAAGTCCATGATAATTCGTTGATTATCAGGGACTTATGATTTGTTCCGTGGTGATGGACGGAATCGAACCGCCGACACAAGGATTTTCAGTCCTTTGCTCTACCGACTGAGCTACATCACCTTAACCATTTCCTTTTATATAGCTTATGCTGTATTTGGGAATGCAAAATTAGTAAAAAAACTTTATTTATAAAAGTAAGGGTTGGAAAAAATCGTCAAAAATAGAATTCTAATAACAAAAACAGTCTTTAGAATGGTCATCAACCATACCAGTAGCTTGCATATATGCTAAACAAATTGTGCTACCAATAAACTTAAAACCCCTCTTTTTCAGTGCTTTACTCATCAGGTCCGACTCAGGAATTGTGGTTGGGGCCTGTTTATAATTGTCAAAATTACTTTTTATTGTTTTATGATTCACAAAGCCCCAAATATACTTATCGAAACTTCCAAATTCTTTTTGAACCATCAGAAAGGCCTTTGCATTGGTTATTATGGATGCCATTTTTAGCCGATTTCTTATTAATTTTTCATTTTGCAATAACTCCTTTATTTTTTCATCAGAATAATTTGCACACATATTTATGTCAAAATTATCAAGTGATTTTCGATAGTCTTCTCTTTTTCTCAGCACAGTAATCCAACTTAATCCAGCCTGAAAACCCTCCAGAAGCAACATTTCAAATAATTTTTGATCGTCATGGCAAGGCTGCCCCCATTCATTATCATGATAATCAATATAAATTTGCTCTGTATTTACCCAACCGCATCTGGTTTTACTCATTGTTATTTTAATATTTGGTTTTTATATAAAGTTTTTATTGAGTCAAATTTTGCCGATCGGTTTTTACCCAATCTCTCTTTTTTGAAGTCCAAATTTTTATTGGTATCTAGCTTGTTAATATTGAGCTTTGCTTCTTTTAATGAGTCAATTTTATTTTTTTCTTTAATAGATAATACCACTTCTTTATACATTTCCGTAAATTCATCAGGATTCCCCAAATAGTACTTAAAACTTTTATAATAAGCCGAGGTGTCAACTTTATGTTTTTTGAATAGCTGTGCCTCCATTTTCCTATAAATAAAACTTGTTGTATCACTACTTTGAATACCCAAATTGTTTACAACCCCTTCAATTCTATGAATATCTGAAAGCAGATTTATCATTTTTTCTTTCGAAATCAGATTGTCCGGCTCCTTTTCAATACTTTGTTTACAACTAATAATTAACAAAGTCAATAATACTATTTTTATTTTTCCCATTTATACATTGCATCTTATGGTGATATACCTACAAAAATACCTTTTTTATTTAACAGAATTATTTTTGAAAATCAATTAAAGAAATTATTCGAAAATTTAACAATTTTTATAAATATGCAACCCCCCATTTCTTCAAATTTGGCAAATTTAAAAACAATGCTAAAATTTTATAATTTATGTTGAGTAAATTTATGTGTGAAACTTAAAAACCATTAATTTTCAGCAAATCGGTACTATGAAAGATAAAATTCTTTCCAAACTCATAAAATTTGAAATTAAAATTCGCAAAGCTGTGAACGGCCACATGCATGGTAATTATAAATCAATTTTCAAGGGCTCAGGTTTGGAATTTAGCGACCTGCGTACCTATAATTTTGGGGACGATTTGAGGCTAATCGATTGGAATACATCAGCCAAAGGGCATGGTATATTTATAAAGTTGTTTAAAGAAGAAAAAGAGCAGACTGTTTTTTTTATGCTTGATGTTAGTGGCTCACAAAATGTGGGAATGGCGGGTAATTCAAAACTTGACATTGCCAAAGAAATATGTGGCACATTAGCAGTGTCGGCAATGAGAGAGGCGAGTCAAGTAGGTTTGTATTGTTTTTCTGATCAAAAAGAGTTGTTTCTAAAGCCCCAAAATAGCATGAAACATGGGTATCAGCTTATTACAAAATTGTTTGGTTTGGAACCGAATTCGAGTAAAACAAACCTGCAAAACGCAATATTTTTTTCATTAGAAATCTTGAAAAAAAAATCAGTTATTTTTCTTATTTCTGACTTTATTGATACTAATTATGAACATAATTTGAGAGCCCTAGCACGTAAACACGACCTTATAGTTGTACATCTTTATGACTCCCGGGAAACGGCTTTACCTAGGCTTGGTATTATTCCTGTTTTTGAGTTAGAAACAAAGAGAATTGTTTGGGCTAATACCTCTACTAGTTTATTTAGAAATCAAATAAAAAATACATTCCAATTAAATAAAGAAATTTTAGAACAAATTTGCAAAGAAAACAAAGCGAATTACATTTCCATTGAAACTAATGAGGACTTTGTATCGAAGCTTATTAAATTATTTAAAATTAGAAAAAAAGGTTGATGTTCAAAATAGCCGTTTTACTGTTTTTTCTAGTTCTTGATTGTTTAGGTCAAGCAAAAAATAGTACAAAACCAATTGGGAAATTTTTAACAGATAGTATACAATTGGGCGAAATAGTGAATTATAGCCTTGTATTTAAGCACAATTCGAACCAAGAAGTTTTTTTTACTGATAAAGGTTACGATTATACGCCTTTTGAACTTGCAGAAAAGATATATTTTCCAACTGCTACAAAAAACGGAGTAAGCACAGATAGTGCCGTATATCAATTAAGAACCTTCAATATTGAAAAAAATCAGAGTATTTCTATTCCTGTTTATGTTAGAAACAAAAAAGATAGCTTGCTTAATTTTCCACTTAAAGATTCAATAATTTTAATTGAAGTATTAAAAGAGAATCCGAAAAAACTTTCATTAAAGCAAAATGCTAAATTGATTCCAATGAAGGTTAAAATAAATATTATTGATGTTTTTATTAAAATTGGCCTTTTTGCAATTGTCGCCACAATATGGTGGTTGATATTTGGTAAAACTATAAACTCTCACTTAAAAATATTTACCATTTACCGACATCATAATGAATTTAAAGCGACTTTTAAAAAACATGCCAAAACAATAAATAAGAAGAATTTAGAAATAGCACTGGCCGTTTGGAAAAATTATGTTGGGAAACTTCAGCATAAATCATATTTAACTATGACAACTCCTGAAATATTAGATACAATTCCTAATGAAAATCTTGGTGAAGCGCTAAGTGAAATTGATAAGTCTATTTATGGAAATATTGTTTCAGAAAAAATAATTTATTCGTTTGAAACCTTAATAAATTTGGCTGACCATTTTTATGAAGTGAGAAAAAAAGAATACTCCCTCTCCAAAAAATCAAAAAGGTCATAAAAATTGACTAATAGTTATGCAGAATTGGCTTTCATTTGAATGGTTTTCTATTTCCAAATTTTTAGAAATTACTTGGGGGAGGCCCTATTTTTTATATTTATTGACTGTTATTCCACTTTTGTTATTGTTGAAGTCGGTAAGTCAAACACGAAATAACCAAAGTTTACCTATTGCTACTATAAAAGGCGACTTAAAATTAGGCTGGTCTCGTTATTTAAGATTTTTACAACCGATATTTCAAAGTGTTGCATTAACACTTATGATAATTGCCTTGGCGAGGCCACAAATATCAAATAAAACTCAAAATAAGTTTTCTGAAGGTATCGATATCATTTTAGCAATTGACATCTCCGAGTCAATGTTAAACAAAGATATTGCTCCAAATAGACTCGAGGCATCAAAAAAAATAGCTAATCAATTTATTTCTAATCGATACCAGGATAGAATTGGCCTAGTAGTTTTTTCTGGGGAAGCTTACTCACTTTCACCCTTAACAACTGATTATAAAGCCTTGAGCGACTATATTTTTGAAATAAAAACACAATTAATTCCAACTGAAGGCACCGCAATTGGCTCAGCGTTAGCAGTAAGCGTAAGTAGACTAATTAAAGCAAAATCAAAGTCAAAAATAATCATTTTAATAAGCGATGGTGACAATACTGCTGGTAATTTAGACCCTTCTACTTCTGCTCAAATTGCAAAAGCGTATGGTGTGAAAATCTACTCGATTTTGGTAGGTGGTTTTGTTCAAAAAGCAGGAAAAGATACCTTAATTTCAAACTATAATATGAGTATCGACAAGCAAGTACTATCTGAAATATCTACTATTACAGAAGGGAAGTTTTTCAAAGCATCAGATTCTAAAAGTTTGAAAAAAGTATTCGATCAAATAAATCTTTTAGAAAAAGTGAAGTTTTTAGAAAATTCATCCTCTGAATTAATTGATATTTTTTCAGTTTATTTAAGATGGGGAATTATATTTTTTCTGCTTGCTTTTACCACAAAAATCACTTTTTTGGGTAATATTTTGGAAGACTAAAAAATTCAGTATGGAAAAAGAAAAAAAGAGCTTTTCACTTAGATCTTATTTTAACTCCACAGTGATAGAAGCAGGCCTTGACGAAGCTGGCCGTGGCCCATTAGCTGGCCCAGTGGTAGCTTCAGCAGTTATTCTCTCGAAAAATTACAAAAATAAATGGCTTAATGATTCAAAGCAACTCTCTGAATATGAGCGAGATGAATTGGCATTAGAAATAAAAAATAAAGCTTTGGCTTACAGTATTAGTGAAGTATGCAATCAGGAAATAGATCGAATAAACATATTAAAAGCATCCATAAAAGCCATGCATTTATGTATTGATAAATTGGCATTGAAACCTGAACATTTGTTAATAGACGGCAATAAATTTTTACCTTATCCGATGATTCCTCACACTTGTTTTATTAAAGGCGATGGTAAATTTTTATCAATTGCAGCAGCCTCCATTTTAGCCAAAACCTATCGAGATGAATTGATGAGAAAACTAGCGGAAACGCATCCTGAATACGGATGGGAGCATAATTTTGGGTATCCGACTTTGATGCATAGGCAAGCTATAAAAACCTACGGAACAACTCCTTATCACAGACTTAGCTTTCAATTATTAAAAGTTGTGGATGATAATTTAAAAGATTAATTCCTTTTAACTTACCCCTATAATTCTGGTATCAAATCGGCTATATTCTTGGTTCTCAACTATTTGTACAATTCTTTTTATAGTTTGAGAAATTTCTGAAAAAGTATTATACAAAGGTGCAAAACCTAACCTGATATGATTAGGAGGTCGAAAATCGGGAATAATTTTTACTGCCCCTGCAAGTTTTGGTTGAATCATCGCTTGGGAAATACGATAACCTTCTTTGTGTTTTATCGAAATATGTGAGCCTCTTTTATCTGAATCCAATGGACTACCAATTTCAAAGCCTAATGGCAACAATACTTCTTGCATCATTTTTAGGCAAAAATTACTCATTAATTGGCTTTTTTGATAAATATTTTCAATTCCCGCATTCAAATGAATATCAAGCCCAGGCTCTATGGCTGCCAGCGATAGAATATTGGGTGTACCTGTGGCCATTTTTTGTATTGTTGTATTGGCTTCAAAAGTAGATTTGAACTGAAAAGGGGCATTATGGCCAAACCAAGCCGATATTGGATTTTGCAAAAATGGTTGTAGGCTTTTACGAATAAACAAAAAAGCGGGTGCTCCTGGCCCTCCATTCAAGTATTTATAAGTGCAACCAACAGCCAAATCGGTATTGCTTTTATCCAAATGAATGGGTATTGCCCCTACTGCATGGCTGAGATCCCATAAAGTGAGTGCCCCATGCTCATGTGCCAAAGCATTCACGGCTTCCATTGGATAGCTATAGGCACTTTTATACAATACAGCACTGAGGCTCAGTAAAGCTGTTTTTTTGTTGATTAACTGACCTATTTCATTTTCGTTAACAGCTATTTCGTCAATGCTTTTGGCAATTGTAAGTGTATGTGATTTGAAATGCTGCCTAACAAGTCCATCCAAAACATACAAATCACCTGGAAAATTATGCTCATCGCTGACTATTTCTGTTTTATCTGATTTGAAAGTTAAGGCTGCAAATGCCAATTTAAATAAATTTACAGATGTATTGTCTCCAACAAAAATTTCATCGACTTGAGCTCCTACAAGTTTAGCAATTTTTTCTGATAGCCTTTTTTGCAAATCAAGCCAATGCTCATTCCAAGATTGAATTCCTTTTGCACCCCATTGATTTTCTATCAGTTGCGTTTGAAGCTCAATCGTTTTTAAAGGAAGCTTTCCAAGCGAATTCCCATCTAAATAAATATAATTATTCGAAGAAAATTGGCTCCTGAAATGGGCTAAAGTATCCAATTGATCTAGCTCATTTGCTTTTGCCTCAAACTGTGAAAAATCCATAGCTTATTTAATAGGAAATATTTCTTTTACAATTTTTTCTGCCCAAAGCCTATACATTTTACCCGAAGGATGTAGCCCGTCATCGGCGATTAAAGTTAAATCAGTATCCGCCTCTCGAGAAATACCCGTTATATCTACAAAAACAACGGCTTTTTTCAGCGTTTCCTCCTTTTTCACTTGATTATAAATATCAATATTTTTACTAATATTCAATTTACTCGATTTTTTGCCAAAAGGTGTTATGCCCCAATCGGGTATTGAAACCACAAAAACATTCTTTGGCTTATTGCCTGCCAAAGTGATGGCATCTGCCAACAAACCAGCAAATTCATTTCGAAACACTTCAACATCACGGCCTCGATATTGATTATTTACGCCAATTAAAAGCGATACTTTATCAAATTTTTTGTTAAAAATTTTAGCTTCGTCCATTGCTTTTTTTAGCTCATCAGTTGTCCAACCAGTTTTAGCAATTATCTGAGGTTCTGCCAAGTTGATGCCATTATCAGTTAATATTTTTGCAAGAATATTGGGGTATCTATCTTTTTCTGCTACTGATTCACCAATGGTATAGCTATCACCCAAAGCCAAATAAGTTTTTTCTGTACTGCTTTTTTCATTTTCACACTGAAAAGCAAAATGAAACAATGCAAAAATGAAAATATATTTTGAAAGTTTTGATGAAGTTTTTATCATAAATAAAAAGCAGTATGATTTTCTAAAATTAAATGGCTAAAAATAAATTCAATTTTTTTGTAAAGTTAAAGGAGGAGAAATTTGAATTGCAGCAATTTTTCAAATAAATGATTCAATCAGATTGGTTATTTTTTCTAGACCTATTTTATCGATTTCTGAAAAATCATTTAGTAAATCAGAGTCCACATCCAACACCAAAAAAACTTCTCCATTTTTGTCAGAAGCAGGCACTACAATTTCAGATTTGGAGGCTGATGAGCAGGCAATATGGCCTGGAAAAGCATCAACATCAGGCACAATTACTGTTTGTTTTGTTGTATAACAAAATCCACAAACGCCTTTATCAAAATTAATTCGAGTACAGGCCAAAGGTCCTTGAAAAGGCCCTAAAACCAGTTGATCACCCTTTTTCAGATAAAAACCAACCCAAAAAAAGCCAAAGGCTTCTTTCAAAACGGCGGAAATATTGGCTAGATTGGCGATTAAATCGGGTTCGTCTGAAATCAGCGCCTCTATTTGTGGTACAATAGCCTCGTAAATTTCTAGTCTATTGGAAGTTTGGGGAATAAATAGACTTTCTGCCATTTATTTTTTTAGAAGGTTTTAAATAGAAGACGGAATCGCTACAAAATACTTTTTTAACCAACTACTTGATGCCTGCACTTTCCAATTTTGATGAAAATCGATCATTGTGATTATCGTGTTGTTGAAAGTAATAGTGTCTGGCAAAATATTTCCATCACCTATTTCATTTTTTACCTTTAAAAAATCAACTGTATGAATCTCATTATCAGAAAGATAGGCAATAGATCTATCAAAAAAATTGATATTTAGCTCAGTACCAATACTTTTGAGCCAATTTGTTGAAGCATCAATGGAACAACCAGAAGTAGCATTTTGATGCTCATCTGCGGCAATAATCACAAAACGATTATATAGTATTTTGAAAGCTCCAGCTAATGGTGCCCCATGAGCTGCCCATTGGCTAATTTGCTCATTTAGAGTTGTTTGTATTAACTCAGATTCCTTTTCAGAAAGCTTTTTATCTGTTTGATACACCCATATACGGGCATAATCAGGCATATTTTCGAAGGAGAATAGCATATGTTATGATTTTATAAATTTGAATTTCTCGGGATCTTGCCTACAATCCCAAATTTTTAAAATATCGATAAATTCTGGGCTGTTTTCATAAACTATTATATACTCTTTGACAATAAATAAACGAATATTTTCATGTGCTGTTGGCTTGCCAATTAATGGGAAATCTCTTAATTGTTTGGTGCATTTTAAGAAAATTCGATCTAATTTATTGCTATAAATTGTATTTTGGTTCCTTAATTTCCAATACTCTAAAATTGAAAATCTATCATTTTCAGCAGCTAATGACCATCTTATAGGTTTAGCCATTTTTCTACTTTTTTATTTAAATCTTCATCTAAAATAGATTCTCCATTTTTTATTTGATTTCTTGATATTTCAATTTCACTCCATTCAGATTCCGTAAAAGTATATAGTTCACTTTTTTTTGAATTATTTAAAAGCTGATATATCTCTTCTAAAATAGCATCGTCATCCATTGCCAATACTTTTTCAATTACTTTTTCTTTTAATTCTAAAGTTGCCATAATTTTGAATATTTAAACCTAAACAAATCTACAATAATATTCTAATAACTACATTCCACCTGCAATCAGTTCCGCCAAGTCATAAACTTTAATGCTATCCTCCTTTTCTTTGTTTTTAATTCCGTCGCTCATCATAGTCATACAAAACGGACAAGCCACTGCAATAGTTGTTGCGCCTGTTTCAATGGCATCTTCAATTCGTTCAATATTTACTTCTTTATTGCATTTTTCGGCATCTTTAAACATTTGGCCTCCTCCTGCTCCACAACATAAACCTTTGGTTTTGCAGCGTTTCATTTCCACCAAATCGGCATCCAGAGCTTCCAAAACAGCTCTTGGGGCTTCATAAATATCGTTGGCTCTACCCAAATAACAACTGTCGTGGTAAGTGATTTTTTGACCTTTGAAGCTTCCTCCCTCGGCCATTTTCACTCGGCCATCATTGATTAATTGTTGCAAAAAAGTAGAATGATGAATTACCTCATAATTTCCTCCCAATTCAGGATATTCATTTTTCAAGGTATTAAAACAATGCGGGCAAGCCGTTACAATTTTCTTTACTTCGTATCCATTCAAAACTTGAATATTCATTGAAGCTTGCATTTGAAACAGAAATTCGTTGCCCGCTCTACGAGCTGGATCACCTGTACATGCCTCTTCAGTACCCAAAACGGCAAATTTCACCCCGACAGCATTCATAATTTTACAAAAAGCGATAGTTACTTTTTTATAACGATCGTCAAATGAGCCAGCACAACCTACCCAAAATAATATTTCAGGGCTTTCACCTTTTACTAACATTTCGGCCATTGTGGGTATAGCTAAGTTTGTATTTTCCATATTTTAAAAAATTCAAATAATATTATTTTTTTGTTGTTAAATTATTACAAATCAATTAATTAGAATACCCCACATCCTCAACTTTCAATACTGACTCCAAAAATTTCTCTGTCTCCTTTTGTACATTTTCAACATCTTTCGAAAGAATTGGCGAAGCTAAAACATGGTTTTGTGCTTTTGGAAAAGCATACCTTTGTTTATTAGCTGAGCCCAATTGCTCAAACATTTCGAGCATGGCAGGTACTGAAACAACTTTGTCTTGTTTTTCCACATTTTCATAATAATAACCCATAAAAACAGGGCATTTCACTTTTTCAAAAGTAGATTTATTCATGGCATGGGTGAGAAAATTTTGCAAAGCAACCAAACCATTCAAATGATAATGTTGGCACCAATATTTGGCGTGGTCAGCACTCATGGCTGGGAAATCCCTTATAGCTGACTTATTTACAAAGCTGCCCATTTGAAGGCCCCAAGGGTTATCAAGAAGTTCCGCATTTTCATCATAAACTTTTATACATGGTGAATAAAGTACAATAGCCTTAATTTCAGGGTGTTGCGAAGCTAAATAAGTTGTTAATGCACCGCCAAATGAGGTAGATATTACTATGACCTCATCTCCCAAAGTTTTAGCAACAGCTAGCGCATATTCAGCCGAAATAATAAATTCGTCTCCTGTAACTTTGGCCATAGTTTCATCACCAAGGTCGATTCCATGTCCTGCTAGCCTAGCCAAATAGAGGTTTGATTGGTATTTTTTAGCAATATTTCTATGCACTGGATCACCTTCTTTTTCTGTAGCTGAAAACCCGTGAATATATAAAAAAGCTATTTTCGTTTTTAACTTTTTGGTTGAATCAGCCCAAACAATTTTAGCCTCACAACCCTGGCGAATGCCTAGAGTATTTTTTTCGCCTTCTTTAATTTGGCTATCCAAAAGCGACAAATCCCCCGTTATTTTAAACATTGGCACCTCAAGCTTAGGTGCATCAGGTTTTGGGCCGAAAAAATAGATGGCACCTAAAATGCCAATAAACCCCATAAAGCTAAATAGTATTTTTTTCATATTTTTGGTTTAGGAAGATATTATAACTGCTTGATAATTATATAATTAATGTCATTTTTGTCTAAATCATCACTACGCACCTTGCCCAATTGAAACGCATGCCCCTTGCCTAGCTAATTACTAACTTTTGGCCCAATTGAAGCGATCGGAGGGTGCAAACTTCCACGGTGCCTGGTTATTTTCCACATTTGAAAACATGGCGTTCCAACTTGCTGGAGCATCCGATTCTTCCATAATCTGGTAGCGGCGCATTTGCAAAATAATATCCATTGGCGATATCAAAATCGGACATTCCTGCACGCAAGCGTTGCAAGTTGTGCAGGCACGAAGCTCATCAGCTGAAATATAATCTTTATAAAGTGACTTACCGTCCTCAACAAATGTACCTTTGTTTACTGCCAAATTTTTCCCAACTTCCTCTAGCCTATCACGGGTGTCCATCATTATTTTACGTGGCGAAAGGGCTTTTCCTGTTTGGTTGGCTGGGCAAGCAGATGTGCATCGACCACATTCAGTACAAGAATAGGCATCCATCAAATTTTTCCATGTCAAATCCATCACATCTTTTGCACCAAAACGGGCAGGCTGGGCAGGCTCCCCTCCCAATTGAGGAGGGGTTGGGGTTTCTTCAACAATTCCTAACATTAAATTTACTTCTTTTGTAACTTCTGGCATATTGGCAATTTTTCCTTTTGAGCCCAAATCTGCAAAATAGGTATTAGGAAAGGCCAAAAATATATGCAAATGCTTTGAATAGGTTACATAAAGTGCAAATGTAAAAATCCCTAAAATATGGAACCACCATGCAATACGTTCCATTTTTAATAAGGAATTTGTACTAAAATTGTCAAAAAAAGGAATCATCATTTGGCTTATAATAAACGAGCCAACTTGTTCAAAATGAGGCGCATTGCGACTTTGAAGTACTGAATCTGCGGCATTCATAGTAAAAAGTGCAACCATTAGTACAATCTCAAAAATTAAAATAGTGTTCGCATCAATAACCGGAAAACCATTCAACTCTCGGTGTCGGCTAGGTTGTAGGCGATTAACTTTTGTGACATTTCGTCTAAATAAAAATACTACACAAACCGCCAGAACACCAAAAGCTAATACTTCAAAAAAGTTAATTAATATCGGATAAATACCTCCTAAAAGAGGGGCAAACAACCTATGTGTACCCAAAATACCATCTAATACTATTTCTAAAACTTCAATATTTATCAGTACAAAACCTGCATAAATAATAAAATGCATGATACCAACTATTGGCCGATCAAACATTTTTTTTTGGCCAAAAGCAATTCTGATCATTGTTTGTAGCCTAACCGAAGGATTATCGGTCCGATCCAATGGCTTACCGATTTGTATCGTTTTTTTTATGATCCCAACTCGATTAAAAATAAGATAACCAGCTGTAATAAGCGCAGTTAAAAAAAGAATTTGTTGTAGTATTTGCATATTACTTTGCTAAGAATTTCAAAAAATAATTATGAAATATTTTTGATAAAAATACAAGGTACAAATATCGCAAATGAAATAATAGTATGCAAGCATACTATTTTCAAAATCCAATTGGTGGTTCTATTCAATACTTTTTGTTATTTTTACTAATTAAAATTTGTTTCAATCCATATATTTAAAAATGTTAGAAAAAATAAAGGCAATGGCAAAAGAATTTGCCCAAGAAACTATTGCCAATCGCCGTCATCTACATGAAAATCCTGAACTTTCTTTTCAAGAATTTGAAACCCAAAAATATGTAAAAGCTAAATTGGAAACAATTGGATTAAAGCCAGCTGAATTAGCCGATACTGGTTTAGTCGTAAATATTGAGGGAAAAAATGCGTCAAAAAAAGTGGTTGCCCTGCGAGCCGATATGGATGCACTGCCTATTACTGAAGCTAACGAAATTAGTTATAAATCAAAAAATATTGGCGTAATGCATGCTTGTGGGCATGACGTACATACTGCTTCATTGATCAGTACCTCAAAAATATTATATGACCTACGAAATGAATTTGAAGGAACCATAAAATTGGTATTTCAACCAGGTGAAGAAAAAGCGCCAGGCGGAGCTAGCATTATGATAAAAGAAGGTGTTTTGCAAAATCCAAGGCCAGATAAAATGCTTGGCCAACATGTGGCACCAAATATACCTGTGGGCAAGGTAGGTTTTAGAGAAGGTATGTACATGGCCAGCACCGATGAACTTTATATGACCATAAAAGGCAAAGGTGGGCATGGCGCTATGCCCGATATTTGTATTGATCCAGTATTGATTACCTCCCATATAATTGTTGCTTTGCAGCAAATAATAAGTCGAACAAAAGACCCACGTCATCCATCTGTTTTAACATTTGGAAAGGTAATTGCCAATGGAGCCACTAATGTAATTCCTAACGAAGTTTATGTAGAAGGTACTTTTCGTTGCATGAATGAAGCTTGGCGAGCAGAAGGCAAAACCAAAATGAAAAAAATGGCAGAGGGCATTGCCGAAGCCATGGGAGCAGAATGTGATTTCCATATTGTAAATGGCTATCCTTATCTGGAAAATGAGCCTTTATTAACTAGAAAAATGAAAGCTGCTGCTCAAGAATACTTAGGAGCAGAAAATGTGGTTGACCTTGATTTATGGATGGCCGGTGAAGACTTTGCCTTCTATACTCATCATGTTGACTCCTGTTTTTATAGATTAGGCACAAGAAATGTAGAAAAAGATATTATTTCTGGCGTACATACATCAACTTTTAATATTGATGAACATGCCTTGGAAGTTGGGCCGGGTTTAATGGCATGGTTGGCAATTGCAGAATTAAATAATTAAAACCAGTACAAATATTTGTAAAAAATCTCCAAATTGTGCGAAAAGATATTACAATGGTAAATAAAAAAAATAGTATATTAATATTGCTTTTACTACCAATCCTTTTTATTGGTCGGTCATGTTTCTGCAACCTATAAAGCTGGTGCCACAGAAAGCCAAGTAATAACAACAATCTCATTTAGTGATCGACTTCAAGGGAGCATTAGCACATTGGAGTTACCCTCAAAAACTGATAAAGGCAATAACATAACTTATACTGTGGTTTGGGGCCCAGTAACAGTTTCTGCCAATAAATTGAGTTTAACTGGCCAGCCTGGTCGTGTTGTAGTAAAGGGTTTTTCGCCTTCAGGACTAAAATATTCAGCAGCAAAGACCCAATTTGAATTTTGTGTAAACCCTTCAAAACCAACTATTTCAATTACAGAGCAAGCTACACAATACGTTTTCACTTCAAGTACAATATCCGGCAACAATTGGTACAGAAATAATATAGCTTTGAATGTTACTGATAGATCAATAAACATGGTTTCTACCAATTTATTCACTGTTCAAGTGATTATAGATGGCTGCAAATCAGCATTTTCTTCTGCAAAGGCTGCGAGTAAGGAGATTGTATTGGCCGAGGAGCCAATGGCAAAAGCTGGTATTTCAGTATATCCAAATCCGATTTTAAATGAACTAAATATGGAATTTGGAAATACTAAAATAAATTTAGTAATTATCAATGATTTAGCTGGAAAAAGTATTTATGTTAATGAAAACGTTAAAACTTCAAAACTAAATATTGATTTGAAACAATTACCAAAAGGAATGTATATATTAAACTTGCAAACAAATAAAGGAGAATTTTCGAAGAAACTTTTGAAGGAGTAAAAATCTCGGTACAAAATATTAAAAAGGGTTAAAAATATGAAATTTTTAACCCTTTTTTAATATCCTATTTGTTTTAAAATTAATTTTTTTTAATCAGTTATCCACCTAAATAAAACAAATAAAGTAGCTGATAATAAAATAGTTACAGGCAATGTTAAAACCCAAGCAGTAACAATATTTTTAATAGTCCCGCCTTGCAAGTTCCTAATACCTTTTGAAGCCACCATTGAGCCCGCAATACCTGACGACAATACGTGAGTAGTTGATACTGGTAATTTATAGGCAGTGGCTAAACCTATTGTAATTGAAGCCACAAGTTCAGCTGACATCCCTTGCGAATAAGTCAAATGTTGTTTACCAATTTTTTCACCAATAGTAACTACAATTCTTTTCCAGCCAATCATTGTTCCTAGGCCTAGTGAAAGAGCAATCATCCACATAGCCCATGGTGGTGCAAAATCAGTCATTGACGAAAGTCCATTTTTACTTTTGCTCCCATACGTGAAAAAGGGTTGGCTTTTACCCGCCGTTGCTTCTTTAAGCTCTTTTATTTGGGATGGTACAAGTGTCACAGACTCAGATTCGTAAAGTTTTTTAGTATGTTTGTTTATAGATAGAATATCATTTCTAATATCTAATTTTTTTTCAACCGAAAGGTTCTTTGTTCCTTTTGAGCTGTCTTCCAATATTTTAGAAAGGCCCTCAGATGCCACCATTACTTTATAATAACTTTCTTTTTCAACCGATGAAAGCTTATTAGTATCAATTTTTGAAACTATATTTTGAACTTTATGAACCTCATTATTAAGTTCGTAAGGACTTATTTCATTGTTCAAAGCAAAATAACTTGGCAAAAATGCAATGAGGATAATCATTAATAACCCTATTCCCTTTTGGCCGTCATTTCTTCCATGAAAAAAACTAACCATTGTACAAGTAAATATAAGAATTGATCGTATCCAAAGCGGTGGTGGTGTATCTTTTTTAGGTTCTTTGAATATTTCCTTATTGTGAACCATTTTTTTCAATATATACATAAATACAATAGCCAAAGCAAAACCAAAAAGCGGCGATAACAATAAAGAAAGACCTATTTCTTTAACTTTTTCCCAATTTAAAGCATTAAGACCAGCATTGCCTGGCATTACCGACCAACCCAATCCAATACCAATTATTGACCCAATAAGCGTGTGTGAGCTTGATGCTGGAATACCAAAATACCAAGTTCCTAAATTCCAAATAATTGCTGACAATAACATGGCCATGGACATGGCAACAGCATGATAAACGTTGGGATCTATTAGTAAATCTGTTGGTAAAAGGCCAACAATTGACATAGTAACTCCAACTCCACCAGTTAACAATCCAATAAAATTTATAAATCCCGACCAAACAACTGCTTGAGTGGGTCTTAATGAATTGGTATAAATCACGGTAGCAACAGCATTGGCAGTATCATGAAAACCATTCACAAATTCAAATATACAAACTGCTAAAATGCTTAAAAAGAGGAGAATAAATAAAATAGTATCGAGACCGAACATATTGGGATTAGTTGAAATTTTTGCAAAAATAATTTAATTAAATCTAATAAAGATTACCGAATTGTTAACAAATATAAGCATTGAAATGACTTAAAAATTTAATTGCTTTTTCAAATCCAATAAGTTACCTTTTTGCAAGCTTTGAGGTGTTTTTATTCGTAAAAGCGAATAAAATTCTATTTGCAAAAACCTAATACTTAACAGTAATTCCATGGTAAATTTCTTGCTGTTGATAATCCTTTCTTAAAGGATAACCTTCCCAATCGCTAGGCATTAATATTCGTCGCAAATCGGGGTGGCCAATAAACTCTATACCCAATAGGTCGAATGCCTCTCGCTCATCCCAATTGGCTGATTGCCAAATATTACTTACTGATGGAACTTTTGGTAAACTTTCGCCTTTAGCATTTCTGGCAAACTCAACTTTTAAAACTATTTTTTGGTCGAAAGGTATAGAATATAGATTATAAATTACCTCCATCGTGTTTTTTTCAGGTCCATTGTCAATTCCTGTTAAGCAAGACAGCGAATCGAAATAACAACGTGAATCAGACTTTAGAAAAGCTGAAATTACTGAAATCTGATCAATTGGAACTTTTAAAATTGGCATTAAACCACTTATTTCTTCCAAAATAATTTCTGCTCCAAATTTTTCAATTAAAATATCTTTTATGTTATGCATCCAAAATATTTAAAAGTGTTTTCATTTTTATTTCTGTTTCATTCCATTCCTTTTCGGAGTCAGAGTCTTCTGTTATTCCAGCTCCCGCATACAAATGTGCAATGTTTCCACTTAATTTCATTGACCGAAGGTTAACAAATATATTTGAAGAGTTATTTATATTTATTGGCCCTAAAAAACCACTATAAAACTCTCTTTCATAGTTTTCGTTTTCCAAAATAAATTGCATTGCTTCAGCCTTTGGCATACCACAAACGGCCGAAGTGGGGTGTAATAGATTAAGCATTACGGTTGCAAATTGTTGGAATTCAATGGCTTTAGTATCAACTGAGTAGGTCGTTTGCAAATGCAATAAATTACCAGCTTCAACAGTTTTGGGGCCATTTTCAATATATTCCCTCACTCTCACTTTTTTAAAACATTCAATAATGTAGCGGCTCACGTAAGCTTGTTCTTCTATTTCTTTTTGGCTCCATCGGGCTGCACTTGGGTCTATTTTTCCCCCATCTTTCTCAATACCTGATTGAGTGCCCGCTAGTGACATTGTTTTGAACACAGCGTTTTCGTCGAGACTTACCAATAATTCAGGGCTTGCGCCTATCCAAATATGATTGCTTTCGGGCAAATAAATAGCAGACACAAACGCATTAGGGTAGCTTTCAGATAGCTTTTTTATGGCCTCACAAATATCAATTGTATGGTCAAACGCTATTAATTTTTCCCTTGAAAGCACAACTTTTTGAAATTCTCCGTCAGCTATTTTCCTAATAGCATTTGTTACAATGTTTTTAAAATTGTCATATTCCTCAGCAACTATTTGAGGACTGGTTTTTATTAAATTGTTATTTTTTTGGCTTAGGTCTTTTTCTTGAAAAGCATATATTTTTTCAGTAAATATTTTAGTAGAAATAGATTGCTCATTTACTTTAATAGTAAAATCATTTTCATTAATTTCAAAATAAATATCATTTTTCAAAAGCAGTGTGTCATCGCCCTTCGGATTAATAAATGGACTCAAACAAAAACCGCTTTGGATAGAATCAAAATCAATCTTTTGAGAGGTTGGTTTACCTGAAAAATCAGCTAAAAAATGTAAATTCTTTTGCTTTGGAAGGCGCCAAATTACAACCGCAAAACGCTCATATACAGCATATTCCCATAAAGAATTAATACTTAATTCATTTTTTTGTTTGGCAATATTATCTAAAGAAATATTCAAATTGTTTTTCCTAATTAAGTTTTATTTTATTGGTATTACAGCCAAGGTAATTCTACTCATGCAAACAAGTTTTTCTTGCTCATTACTTATTTTTATTTCACACACAATAGTAGTTCGGCCAATATGTAAAGGCTTACAAACAGCATAAACCATATTGCCCTCTTTAACACCTCTTATATGATTGGCGTTAATTTCAAGCCCAACCACGGTATGAGTATTATAATTGGGAACACACATTATGCCCATTATACTTCCCATCGTCTCTGCAAAAGCTACTGATGCCCCTCCATGTAAAAGTCGCATCGGTTGAACTACTCTATTTGTTACCAACATTTTTGCTTTTAAAAAATCTTCTCCAATTTCGGTAAATTCAATACCCATAAATTCAGGCATGGTATCTTTACTTATTTCGTTAATTTTACTTAGTGTAAAGTCTTGAAATGCCATAGATTTTATTGAAAAAAGGTATTTTTGTTATTATTTATGTCTTTTTTCATCAAAATTAACTAATTTTTATTGTTTAATAAATTTTTCTTCGAAGGTTACAATATGTCTGGCAGCAATAAAAAAATTTATATCATTAGGCATGGACAAACCGAGTTCAATAGGCTTGGCATTGTACAAGGCTGCGGTATAGATTCAGATTTAAATGCAACTGGCAGAAAGCAAGCTCAAGCCTTTTTTGAATATTATAAAGATGAAATTTTCGATAAAATTTACACTTCTACACTAAAAAGAACGCACCAGTCGGTAATTAATTTTATTGAAAAAGGAATTAATTGGCAGCAACATGAAGGACTCAACGAGATCTCATGGGGTAATAGAGAAGGCAAATTACCCGATGAAACTGACAATATACTTTTTGCAGAAATAACTGAAAAATGGAATTTAGGAGAAACAAACTTGAAGTTTGAGGAAGGGCAGAGCCCACAAGAAATGGCTGAAAAGCAAGCTTATTTTTTGGATATGTTGGTAAGCGACAGAACAGAAAAAAATGTTTTAATTTCTATGCACGGACGAGCCCTAAAAATATTGTTGTCAACAATAATATGCAATGACTTATCAAAAATGGATACCTTTGACCATACCAACCTTTGCCTTTATTTATTAAATTATAATTATGATTCTAATACTTTTAAAGTGTTAAAATATAACGATACAACCCATTTGAGTTTGATGAAAAACACCCAATAGTCAGTTTATAAGTCCTTTAATCCTTAAATTCATTTCTAATTTCCTAAATTCTGCTATCTTAAACCCATATTACATATTAGGCATTTAATAATGACAAAAAATAGACTTTATTGGTTATTTCAAATATTTGGCTGGTCGGCTTGGATAATCAACGATGCTCTATTTTACAATTTCGAATTTGGCGGATTGGGTGGATTTTTTGTGCAAAGTACAATTATAAATGTTTGTGTCTGTATCTTTCTCACGCATCAATTTAGAAAATATGTAAAAAAATGGCACTGGGTAGAACTACCTATAAATCAGGCAATTATAAGAATAATATTCGGTGTAATATTTATGGCTGGTATTATTACTTTAATAAATATCCCTTTGGATTTTAATGCTTTAGAAGAATTAATCGACAAAGACATTACTGTATTTACAATAATACAGTATTTACTTTTTTGGGGAAAGCCGCTACTTTTTTGGGCTGTTTTTTACTATTCCTACCATTATTTTGAAAGAAAAACGGAGATGGAGGTTGAAAAAGTAAGGTTGGAGGCCTCCATCAGGGAAACGGAATCAAAGGTATTGAGGGCTCAGATAAATCCACATTTTATGTTTAATGCTTTGAATAGCATACGGGCATTGGTATTGGAAGATCCCTCAAAAGCACAACGGGGAATTACCCAACTTTCCAACATTTTGAGGAGCTCACTCCTTGCCGACCGTCGAAAAACCGTGTTGCTTTCTGAAGAATTACGTACTGTTGATGACTATTTGGCTTTGGAAAAAATACGGTATGAAGATCGGCTTATGGTTGAAAAAAATATTTCACCAGAGTCCCTATCAGTTCAAATTCCGCCTATGCTACTTCAAACTTTAATTGAAAATGCAATAAAACATGGTGTTTCTAAACCCATAAAAGGTGGTTTTGTAAAATTGGAAACCTCAGTTGAGGCAAATAAATTAATAATTATAATTAGTAATACTGGCCATCTTCTTTCCACTGATTCGGGTGGATTTGGACTTGAAAATACGGCCCAACGGCTCAATCTTCTCTTCGGTGAGGAAGCAAAATTTGAAATTGCCCAGTCTAGTAAAGATGTAGTAACTGCAGAAATTGTAATTCCATTTCATACCGAAAAGGAAGGCAATTTCCCTTTTGGAAAAATGGCAACCGACCTACTCAAAAAAGCAGTAGGAACTACAATAGAAAAAAATAAAAATTAGTTTAAATATTATTATAGATTTTAAATATTAAATAGATGAAAGCAATTATTATTGACGATGAGCGCCTGGCTAGAAATGAACTAAGAAGACTGCTCGAAAATTTTCCAAAAGTAAACATAGTTGGCGAAGCATCCAATGCTGATGAAGCCATAATAATGATAGAAGAGTTAAAACCAGATTTATTGTTTTTGGATATCCAAATGCCAGGCAAAACGGGTTTTGACTTGTTATCATCACTTGAAAACGAAGTGCCAGATGTGATATTTACTACGGCATATGACGAATATGCCATAAAAGCTTTTGAGTTTAATGCTTTGGATTATTTGTTGAAACCTATAGAACTGCATCGGCTTTCAGAAGCTATACAAAAGGTTGAAAATGAAATAAATAGCCAAAATGAAAAACGAGAATCAGCAAAAGATGGCGCTAAACTGTTAGGAGAAAAAGACCAAGTATTTGTGAAAGATGGTGAAAAATGTTGGTTTGTCCGCCTTGGAAAAGTAAGAGTATTCGAGTCAATTGGCAATTATGTACGCCTCTATTTCGACGACCAAAAACCATTGGTGCTAAAGTCATTGAATGCCCTAGAAGAAAGGCTCGACCCAAAAACCTATTTTAGAGCCAATAGAAAGCATATTATTAATCTACAATTTATCGATAAAATAGAGCCTTGGTTTTCGGGTGGCCTTCAAGTTACTATTGCAGGCCATAACGAAAAAATTGAGATTTCGAGAAGGCAAGCGATCCGATTTAAAGAATTGATGAGTTTGTAAAAAAACAATCAAGAAAAAGGACTGCGCAACTATAAAGTTATTCTATGAGTTATATCGAATTTAAAATTAAAACAGAATCTGAATTCTCAGAAATATTAATGGCAGAATTAGGCGAAATTGGCTTCGAATCTTTCACTGAAGATTTTGATGGATTAAATGGCTATATACCTGAAGATAAGTTCAATAAAGAAGCTTTTAACGATATTCTATTTAAATATCAATCATTATTCGAGTTTAGTTATGAGGCGAAATTAATCGAAAAACAAAATTGGAATGCCGAGTGGGAAAAAAACTACCCTCCCATCCGGATTAGCGATCAAGTGCTAGTACGTGCGAGTTTTCATGAGCCAGACCCAAAAGTAGCTTATGACATAGTTATAAATCCAAAAATGAGCTTTGGTACAGGGCATCATGAAACTACATCGATGATGATGGAACATCAATTAGAAATTGATCATTTCTTTGTTGAATATTCAAAAAAGGTTGGTGGAAAAGTTGAAGTTCAAGCAAAATCTGTTTTGGATATTGGCTGTGGAACAGGTATTTTGGCGATTTTGGCTGAAAAATTAGGTGCAAAAGAAATATCTGCTTTTGATATTGAAGAGTGGGCAGCTGAAAACGCCGTAGAAAACTCTCATCTTAACCATTGCAAACAAATTTCTGTCCGAAAAGGTACCATTGAAACTGAGGCGTTTAAACAATATGATATTGTTTTAGCCAATATCAATCGAAACATACTTTTAAGAGATATAAACCAATATGTAAATTATTTGAAACCAACTGGTACAATTATAATTTCAGGTTTTTATAATTCCGACCAATCTGATATCGAAACCAAATTTGCTGAATATAACCTAATCAAAGAAGCTGAAAAAACAAAAAACAATTGGGCAAGCTTCCGCTTTGTATTTAGAACATAATTTTTGAGTAACTGAACCAAACTAATCGATTAATGTGTTTTAACATTAAATGTATAAACATACTATTATGCCAAAAATTTTGTTCCCTTCTTCTGAGCGTGGCCATGCCAATCATGGTTGGTTAAATGCTAATCATACTTTTAGTTTTGGAAATTATTATGATCCTAAAAAAGTAAACTTTGGGGCTTTGAGAGTACTAAATGACGACACAGTTGCTGCTAGAATGGGGTTTAGTAAGCACCGACATGATAATATGGAAATTGTAACGATTCCACTTGCTGGTGCTTTAAAACATGCTGATTCTGAAGGAAATAGTGAAATTATTTATAATGGCGATGTGCAACATATGTCGGCAGGTACTGGTATTTATCATTCAGAAATGAATGCCAATTCAGACCAAGAGGTAAAACTTTTTCAAATTTGGATTTTCCCAAAACACAAAAATATTCCGCCAGCCTACAACCAAAAGTCCTTTAAAATAGAGGATAGACAAAATAAATTTCAGTTAATCGTATCACCTAATGTAGTTGATAATGTTGTGATGATTAATCAAGATGCTGCTTTTTATTTGGGTAATTTTGATGAGAATTTTGAGGTTTCATTTCAAAAAAAATTCCTTAATAATTATCTGTTTTTAATGGTTATTGAGGGTAAAATTGAGGTTACAAATGAAACTTTAGGTCGACGAGATGCGATTGGTCTCATTGAAATTGACAATTTTAAAATAAAATTTTTGTTGCCAAACACGCAATTATTGGTAATTGAGGTGCCTAAATAACTTAAACCCAAATTACCCATTAGAAAATGGACTTCGATAAATTTTGGCTTTATATCCATTTTGGTTCTTATTTGACCTATCTCGATAGGCCTGCACTTCGAACCTCATAACTATTTCGCCAAAGATTATTTCGTCATCATTCCTATTCCCAAATCTGGAATATATAAAATCTATTTTATTTTAACAAAAGTAGCACCCATTCCATATTTTTGTTCATTTGCAATACCAAAGTCAATTACATTTTGATGAAATTCAAGAACTTCGTGTATAGCTTTTTTGAGCTTCCAATCGCCAATACCATGAATATACAGAACTTCATTACAACCAGAGGCGATAGCTTTATCTAAATGTTTTTCAAATGCATCTAGTTGAACAGCAAATATTTCAGCCTTTCCTAATTGCCTGTGATTCTTAGAAATGTTTTCGATATGTAAATCCAATTCACTTGGCGGCTTTTCAATTGGAATTTCAATTTTTGCACTTTGGCTCAACATTTTTTCCTGAATTTCCTTTGCATTTATTTCAATACTTTTTAAATCTATTTGGAACAAATAAGCCTCAATATCCAAAATAGGAGCTATTTTTTTATTTTGAAAAAAAGTATCAGCATAAAATTTCTTTTGAACAAATAGAGGAGTTACAATTTCCGCATTCGTTTCACTGAAATAAAGTGTGGAAAATGAAATAGTTTTCCATTCATCAAAATTCTCAATTTTTAGTTTTTCGCAATGCTTTTGAAAGCCTCCACTTTTTATAAAACCTGCCATAAGGCCTGCCTTTGTACGAGTTTTGTCAATTGTTATGCTAAACGGCAAATCCCAATCAGTATTATTTATAACATATAATTCAAGGTTATCACCTGAATGCATTTTGTTTGGAACAAAGGCCAAAAATATCCCTTTTTCAAAATCATTTTTTGGTTTTGCAGTCATAACAGGCTTATTTTCAGTAGGTTGATCGACCAATCGTAACTCATTTTTGGTGAAAACTTGCTTACTATTCCAGCCATCTAGTGCTACTTCAACTTGGTCACCCTTCAAAAAACAAATTACAATCCCTTTTTCTTTTGTATTAGCCAATATTACCTTGTCCCCTATATTCATAATATAATTCGAAATTTTAAATCTAAGTTAACGTGAAAAAACCTCATTTTTCATTCATTTTCGTATATTTGAATAAAAACTTAAATCGTATTTATGAAAAGTTTATTATTATTATTTCTTATTTCATTCTCAATTTTCTCTCAAAAATTATCAAAAAATGAAATTGCCCGATTGGAAAATCAGGCAAAAAATGTTGAAATCATCCGTGATAAATGGGGCATACCACATGTATTCGGGAAAACAGATGCTGATGCCGTTTTCGGGCTTTTATATGCACAATGTGAAGACGATTTCAAAAGAATTGAAATGAATTATATTGAAAAATTGGGCCGATTATCAGAGTTAAAAGGCGAATCGGCAATATATGATGACCTTCAAATCAGGTTAATGATTGACTCTTCTGAAGCAGTAGCTGATTACAATAAAGCGGCACCTTGGCTCAAAAAACTATTAATGGCCCAGTCAGATGGTATCAATTATTTTTTGAATAAACACCCTGAAATACAACCACTTATCATTAAGAAATTTAAACCTTGGTACCATCTTTTATGGACAGATGGTAGTATTGGGGCTATAAGTACGGCAGGCTTAACGGTTACAGAGTTAAAGAAATTTTACAGTGAGGAAAAGAAGGTTGGCTATTTTAAAAATAGAAATTCTATTGACCAATCATATAAATTAGTGCAATCAATAGGTTTACAGCTGCAGGCACCACCATCAGAATATGAACAAACGGGTTCAAATGGTTTTGCTTTTGCTCCAAAAATTACCGAATCAGGCAATGCTATTTTGTATATCAATCCGCATACAAGCTTTTATTATCGGCCAGAAGTTCATATGGTTTCAGAGGAAGGCCTTAATACTTATGGGGCGGTAACTTGGGGGCAATTATTTGTATATCAAGGTTTTAACGAGTATTGCGGTTGGATTCATACCTCAAGCAATGCCGATGTTGCCGATGTTTATGCCGAAAAAATTGTCAATAAAAAAGGACAGCTTTTCTATGAATATGATAAAATTTTGAAGCCTGTTATTCAAAAGAAAATACCCATTAGATATTTGGAAAATGGGGTTTTAAAAACTAAATTTTTCAATACTATTTATACAAATCATGGGCCAATCATGGGTGAAAGGGATGGTAAATGGGTTAGCTTAAAATCATATAATAGAGCCTTGAAAAGTTTGGTACAGAGCTGGCAACGCACAAAAGCAAAAGGCTTTAACGATTATAAAAAGGTAATGGACATAAAAGCAAATACTTCAAATAATACGGTATATGCTGATAATCAGGGTAATATAGCCTATTGGCATGGCAACTTTATGCCTATTCGTGACAAAAAATATAATTGGGGAAAAGAAGTTGATGGCAGTATTTCAAGCACAAATTGGCAAGGCCTACACACAGTTGATGAAACTGTGCATATTTATAACCCTGAAAATGGGTGGCTTCAAAACTGTAATTCGACCCCTTTTACCGCCGCAGGTAAATATAGTCCAAAAAAAGAAAACTATCCTTCCTATATGGCACCTGATGGTGAAAATTTTCGAGGAGTTAATGCGGTAAGAGTATTAGATGCAGAAAAATCTTTTACGTTGGACAAGGTTATAAAAGCTGGCTATGACAATACGCTCTCGGCATTTGAGATACTGGTACCTGAATTATTAAAAAGGTTTGATGAAAATATTAAGTCTAACGACTCGCTCTATATCGCTCTTAATGAGCCTATTAGCGTTTTGAGAAAATGGGATTATAAATCAACAGAAAGTTCTGTAGCCAGCACTTTGGCTATTGAGTGGGCTTATAAATTGAATTCAGTTATCCAAAAATTGTATATCGATGAAGGTGAGGAGGACCAAGTTGCAGTTACAAAATCGTTTGCATCAAAGGCTTCGGTTGATGATTTTATACTTCCTTTTTACAATACCGTAAAAGAATTAAAGTCAAATTTCGGAAGTTGGCAAATACCTTGGGGCGAAATGAATCGCTTCCAAAGAATTTCAGGTGACATTAATTTAAAGCCAGATGATTCAAAATTAAGCTTACCAATGGGCTATGCTTCAGCACTTTGGGGCTCATTGGCTTCCTTTAATAGTAGGCATATATTTGGGCAAAAAAAGCGATATGGCTTCGATGGGAATAGTTTTATTTGTGCTGTTGAATTTGGCAAAAAAATAAAGGCAAAATCACTTTTAGCGGGTGGCAACTCAGGAGATATTACCTCAAAACACTTTTTAGATCAAGCCGAAATGTACACCAAAGGCCAATTTAAAGATGTGCTTTTTTATAAAGAGGATATTTTGAAAAATATGGAAAGGCAATATCGACCTGGTGAATGACATTAGGTGTTTAAAGGTGCCAAATATGAAAAAGTTGGCAACTCTTAACAAACTATTTATTGCTCTACAACTGGCGCCTTTTTCCCAGCCAGTTGCCCACATGCAGCATCAATATCTTTACCTCGGCTTCTTCTCACATAAACTTTTGCCCCTTTTTCCTGCAGGAAATTAGAGAATTTGGTTAAAGTTTCGGGGTCAGTATTTTCGAAATTGGCTTGAGAAATTGGGTTGTATTCGATAATGTTAATCTTACAGTCAAAGTGTTTAGTGAAATTCCAAAGCTCTTGGGCGTCGGACAAGCTATCATTAAATTGATAAAAAACGATGTATTCGAAGGTAATTCGATTATGCGTTTTTGAATAATAATAAAGCAATGCTTCTTTTAAGGCTTTTAATGAATTTGTCTCGTTGATTGGCATTATTTTATTGCGCTTTTCGTCGTTGGCGGCATGGAGTGAAACCGCTAAATTGAATTTTACTTCATCATCACCTAGTTTTTTTATCATTTTGGCAATGCCTGCAGTACTTACTGTTACCCTTCTTGGCGCCATACCCAAGCCTTCATGAGAAGTTATTTTTGCCACTGATTCCAATACGGCTGCATAATTAAGCAACGGCTCACCCATACCCATATACACAACGTTGGTGAGGGGTTTTTGATAATGACTTTCAGCTTGATTTCGTATTAAAACCACCTGATCATATATTTCGGCGGCATCCAAATTACGCTTCCGGTCCATATAACCAGTTGCGCAAAAGGAACATGTTAGTGAGCATCCCACTTGACTACTGATGCAGGCCGTCATACGATCTTCCTGAGGAATTAACACACCCTCTACCAAGTTTTTATCGAAAAGTTGGAACGAACTTTTGATAGTTTCATCTATAGAAACCTGTTTTTCAGCCAGTTGTACTGCCTTAATTTCAAAATGCTTGGTCAAAAATTCTCTTGTTTCCAACGAAAGATTAGTCATTTCATCAAAAGAAGTAGCCGATTTTTTCCAAAGCCATTCATAAATTTGTTTGGCACGAAAAGCCTTTTCCCCTTCTGCTACCATAAAGGTTTTTAGCTCTTCAAAAGGGAGTTTTCGGATGTCACGTTTTTTGATTGTTGCTTTTAATATATCTTCCATTTTTAAATAATCAATTACTTTGTAATTATAATTGGCGAAATATATTAGGCCAATTGACTTTATATTTTACTTTTTGTTCTCCTTCTCTCTCAGTTTTTCCAAAGGTGTTTTAAAATCTGTTTTATTATAAATATCAGTTGCCACTGAAATTACTTTTGGAGCAACTGGGCTTATTATCGGATAAATAATCGATTTACTTATCTGATTATCAGCAATTTTGATACCCACGGAGCTTATTAACCAAAATACAATACTTACTCCAAATGTCCAAGTTGCTAATCCCACAACAGCACCCACAAATGTATCAAAACTACCTAATAAACTTGCTTTTGTAGAACTTCGTAGCAACCAACCCAATTTATTTATCAAAAATATAATGGGTAAAAATAATACTGCAAAACCAATATAGGGTATTAGCCTTTTAGTAAGCGGATTATCGATATATTTTCCCACAAAGCCAGTACTTTCATTCAAAAACTTAAAGGCAATCAAAACCGCAATCACGAAAGCTGCAATACTTACAATTTCAATAATGAAGCCTCGTCGGTAGCCTTTATAGGCACCGTAAAGTAGTGGTAGGAGTATGATTATGTCTATTGTTTGCATTTTTATTAGTGGATTATCCGCAGGATTCTGTGAACAAATCCTATTTTTTCTGTGGAAGAGATTGCAAATCTCGACCAGCAGGTTGTCTGGTAAGGTCGGCGAGGTTCAAAACCTCGCCGACCATCATAACAAAATTACATTAAAATCATCATCAAATACCACAAAATCAGCTAAATAGCCTTTTTTGATTTTGCCTAGTTGATGCCCTAAATTTACCACTTTGGCAGGAATTGTTGAGGCCATTCGTAGCGATTCAGCGAGTGGAATTCCACATTTTTGGACACCATTTTTTACGGCTTGCATCATGGTCAAAGCTGAGCCTGAGAGCACACCTTTATCGTTAATATAATGATCAATATTAAGCGTAAAGCTATATTCGCCACGATTATCTTGCGTAACAGCATCAGTAATATAAAAAAGCCTTTCGCCCATTATGGATTTTGAGATTTTCACGGCATTAAAGTCGACATGAATTCCGTCGCAAACAATGCTTGCATAGGCTTCAGAGTCGTAGGTAGCGCCCACCAAACCAGGTGCACGGCTTTGAAATTGACTCATGGCATTGAAGAGGTGAGTAACTCGACTAATTCCTTTTGAAAAAGCCGATTTTGCCTCGTTAAAAGTGGCCTCAGAATGTCCAGCCGAAATATTTATTCCGCTGTTAATCAATAAGTTAAGGCATTCATCCTCAAACATTTCAGGGGCGATAGTCATATAAGTTACTATACCTTCGCTTGCTTTTAAAATGGTGTTTATTTCGGTAACAGTTGGCTTTCTTACGTATTTTTCAATATGTGCTCCTTTTTTTATTGGATTAAAATAAGGGCCTTCCAAATGCAAACCTATCAATCCTTTTCCTCCCGATTTCTGGTAGTTTTTACAGGCTTCTATTCCATTTAGCATTGTTTCCAAATCGACTGTTGACAGTGTGATTTGGAAATGCGATGTGCCAGATTTTACAATTTCATTGTAAGTTTTTTGAATGGTTTCAACGGATGGCTCTGTGTTAAAAAGGCTCCCTCCTCCGCCGTATATCTGCAAGTCGATTAAAGCTGGTGCAATGTTATATTCAGAGAGGTCTTTAATTATTATATTGCTATCAGCTGGTTTTTCTTTGGTAATTTCAGTTATAATACCTTGATTTACAATAATATAGGCATTTTCAATTTCGGAAATTCCTGTAAAGATTTTTTTTGAATGGTAGGTAAGCATCTTGATAATTTAGAGTTCCCTGTGCGGAGGCCAAGAGAAATTAGTTAAATTTTGTTTCATTTTCTCTTACATTGTGGTAATTTCTAGCACTACTTTCCAAGCCTTTCTGCTTTCCTTTTTCCAAACTCTCAAATAATTGCCAGTTTTATCATTTACAGAAACCGTTCCATATACATAGGCCAAATCACCAGAAATGGCAATTTCTGAAGCTTGAGGAGTATATAAATATTTAGCGGTTGAATTTGTAAATTTTTGAACTTTTTTCGAATAGGATTTACTCTTTGCATTTGACTTTTTCAGGTTGTTACTCAGTAAATAATCGGCTGTTAATATGGCTGCCTTTAGATTAGTAATGTCGTTAGTAAAAACTTGATTGCTAATTGTTTGAATTATTTTTGCCGATGAATTGGCTTTGTTTTTTAATAAATATAGTGAATCATTTTTAGTTGGGTTTCCAATATCCAATGCAACTTTCCATCTGCCCTTTTCCTTTTTCCAAATAGAAGTAAAAAAACCAATCTCAGCCGGCTTGACTGATTCGTTTCGTAAAAAATATTTATAAGTACCAATAGTATAAGCAAAGTCATTCGAATTTGCCACTTCTACTAAATAAGGCTTCCAAGTTAATTGATCGGAAAATTCAAGACTTGACCAATATTTTTGACCATTTAAAGGCTTTCCATCTGAAAATATGATGGATTCATTGCTCAAATAGGCTAAAAAAGCAGTTTTTGTGCCATCAATTTTCGACTTATCGGCAAAGGCTTTTTCTTCTATCAAAACCTTTTCTCCTTCATTTTGGCCAAAAGCAAACTGAAGATTAAGGAATAAAAATAAGAAAAGTAAAACGCTTGTTTTCAAGGTTTTAGTTTTTATTAACCAATTGAGGTGGCAGAATATTCTTCAATATCCACATTCACTTCTTTTAAGTTTGCGATAAATTTATTTAATTCAGCCGATGTTGGTGCTGATGATTGTGCTCCAATTTTTGTAACGGAAATAGAAGCAGCATTAATTGCATTTGTAATTGATTCTTTCCATTCTTTTCCATTTGAAATTCCTGTTGCCAAAGCTCCATTGAACACATCGCCAGCGGCAGTTGTGTCAATAACTTTTACTCTTGGCGAGTCAAAGTATTGTGAGGTAATTTGGTTAGAAAGGAAGACTCCTTTTTCGCCTAAAGTAAATATTACATTTTTTACACCTTTTAATCTCAATAAGTCTGCAGACCTGCGTAGGGGGTCTTCATCAGTTATTTCATGGCCAATTAATAGCTCAGCTTCCGATTGGTTAGGTGTAATTAAATAAAGCCCATCTAATAGTTTATCAGAAAGTTTGGTTGCAGGCGCTGGGTTAAGAATCACTTTTTTGCCATATTTCTTGGCTTTCTCTGCGATAAATTCCACTGTTTCCATAGGAATTTCAAGCTGTATCAACACCACATCAGCAAGAAGAATATATTTGTCAATATTCAATAAATCAGCTACTTGCAAGTTCATGTTAGCTCCAGGAGATACCACAATTTTGTTTTCACCACTCTCATTTACGGTAATTAATGCTATTCCAGAAGCTTCATTTTCGTCAACTACAATTTGACTCGTATCGATACCCTCTAGCTTAAGATTTTCCAAAGTATGCTTACCAAAAAGATCATTGCCAACCTTGGTCACAAAAGTAACATTAGCGCCCAAACGTGCTGCTGAAACTGCCTGATTTGACCCCTTTCCTCCTTGGGTCATTACGAATTTTCCTCCCAAAACAGTCTCTCCTTCTCGAGGGAATTTGTTGGTTTTCACCATCATATCCGTATTGTTACTTCCAACTATTAAAATATTATTCATTTGGGTTTTTACTTTTTTTGAATTTTTTTTATAATTATAGATGAATAAGTAAGCAAATTGATTAGACCATACCCATTTAATTTGCTACTTCCAATTTTTTACACAATGTACCTAATTAAATGCATTTGGTTTTAACCAATTGAAAAATTTAATCGTCTCCAGTTAAAAAAGGAGGCCTTTTTTATGTCAGAAGTTAGAATAACAATCGGACTAGTTAATAAGCTCAATTAATTTTCTTTAATTTTCGGCTTCCAGTTTTTTCAAAGCTTCTTTGTTTTCGAAAATTAATTGAGCTTTTGAATCATATTCTCTAATAACAAAGGTTTCAAAGCCAGTTGAATATTTGTCTTTTTGGTACATAATTTCCTTTTTCCGTTTGCCCAAAGTGCCAAATTCATAATAATCTATCCATTTGCCAACCTTCACATTATCATCATATTGTCCTTCAGTTTGGAGGTTGCCAGTAGGATAATAAGCAAAATAATTGCCAGATATTTTCCCATAATTTTTAGGAATTATCTCTTTAATTTTGGTTTTTTCAGCATCATAATAGGTAATTTGCGATTCGGCAGGGTTACCTTTTATAAAATATTGTTTGTCTAAAAGCACATAGTCATTGTCAAATTCTTTGCCGTATCGCTCCCAGCGGCCATGCTTTGTACCCAAATAGAAAAAGCCCTCTTCAACCAATTCATCTGCTACAAACCTTTTATAGGGCCCATGCAAAATGGCAGCTTCTTCCAAGTTTTTTATAGTATTTGTACTTGTGCGCTGCATTTGAAAGTCGAACCAGCGAATTTCACGAAAATACATCGATATTTCAGCCTCATCATTCAGCACATGAAATTCTTCAGTTGTTTGCCGATTGCCATTTCCAAAAGTAGCAATCCGTTTTTCCATTTTTAAGCCTTCGTATTCGTTTTTATTTTTTAGGAATTCTTTGGCAGTTACTTTTGCTTTTTTCACCTTCAAGCCTAATTCAGGTAAGGTTTCCGTTTTGAATTTATCCGCTTTTTCTTTCGTTTCTTTTAAATTGGGAACGCCTGAAGTACTAACTCTGCCGCCCAAAAGGCCACCTTTTTTGGCTTTTGGGTCAAGCAAAGGTTTTTTATCGGTGGAAAATAAAGAAGAGTCAACCGACTGAGAATTGACAATATTTAATGAAAAAATAAAAGTGATTATAAATAATATTATTTTCTTAAACATTGGAATTTAATTTATTACAAAATGCTTTTGACGTAAATTTGCAACGAAATTAATTGAAATTTATTTTTAATAGTAAAAACTGGTTATTTTTTAACTGATTTACAATGTTATTTGAAATCAGTAACTAAATATTTTATTTAAAAGAGATTATAATATTTTGGAAAAAAACTCAAAAATATATATTGCAGGCCATCGTGGTATGGTTGGGTCGGCTATTTTAAGATGCTTAGAAGCAGCAGGTTATACAAATTTTATTTTAAAAACCTCAAAAGAATTAGATTTGCGAAATCAAGAAGCCGTTTCTCGATTTTTCGAAAATGAAAAACCAGAATACGTTTTTTTAGCGGCTGCTAAAGTAGGTGGAATCATTGCTAATAACACGTACAGGGCCGATTTCTTATATGAAAACTTGGCCATTCAAAACAATGTAATTCACTCGGCCTTTGAAAATAAAGTGGAAAAGTTGATGTTTTTAGGCTCGAGCTGTATTTACCCTAAAATGGCTGACCAACCCATGAAAGAAGACGCACTTTTGACAGGTCGTTTGGAGCAAACCAATGAGCCTTATGCAATAGCCAAAATTGCCGGCATAAAAATGTGCGAAGCCTATCGTGCACAATATGGCTGTAATTTTATTTCAGTTATGCCAACCAATTTATACGGGCCAAATGATAATTATGACCTGCAAGGCTCGCATGTTTTGCCCGCTTTAATACGAAAATTTCATGAAGCGAAAACCAATAATGCCCCCACCGTTGAGTGCTGGGGCACAGGTACGCCCATGAGGGAGTTTCTCTATGCCGACGATATGGCAGCCGCCTGTGTGTTTCTGATGGAAAACTACAACGAAGCCCAGTTTTTGAATATTGGCACAGGCACCGACCTCAGTATTAAAACATTAGCTGAATTAGTGGCCAAAATAGTTGGTTATAGTGGAGAGATAATCTGGAACATTGAAAAACCAGACGGCACACCTCGTAAACTCATGGATAGCAGTCGATTGCATGCTTTGGGCTGGAGTCATAAAATTGAATTGGAAGAGGGGATTGGTTTGGCATATGCGGATTTTTTGGCGAATTGGGAGAGATTAAGGTTGTGAGGAAGATTTAAAAAGATAATGGTCAATCGGAAGTCCGTTGTCTGGTTGGTCGAAAAGACCAAACCACGGCGATGTGAATGGTTACCGACGAAGGCGAAAATATAAAATTGAATTGGAAGAAGGAATTGGAATGGCTTACAAGGATTTTTTAGGGAATTGGTAGAGGTTGAGGTTATGAGTTGTTTTCCGATTTTAATTGCCATTACGTAAAAGGTCGGCGAGGATTTGAACTTTGCCAATCTTACAAATACTCTATTTCTTCCTGAGTAGTGCTCTCGCAGAGAACACTGCGAAAAGAGGATTACAAACATTAACGCCAACAATAAAAGTCAAAAAGCAGAAATGAAAAGAAAGCTAAAATAAAAAATAAGGTTGGGTAACTTTTAAAAAAGCACGCCGAAGGTCGCCAAGTCCCCCAAATGAGGAGAATCGGCTCGGAAGGAGTTTCGAATTTAGGACAAATTTTTTCTTTGAATTCTTCAAATTTTAGTTTTTTAAATGTATTTAGTTTTTCACAAAATGGTTTTGGAAAATATCCAATTGGTTCATTAGCAAGAACAATTGATAATAATTTATATGGATATTTAGGAAATGACTTCAATAGCTATGGAGGAATTTTTAAATTTAATCCCGAACAAAATCAATATTCAAAACAAATTGATTTTAATGGACTAAATGGTAAATTACCAGATGGCGGCTTAACCCAACGCATCTCCATAATAACCACCACAAAATCAGGCAATTGGAATGAACCAACTGTTTGGGATAATGGAGTTGTGCCTTCCAATGCTAGTTATGTTACTATAAATGCCAATCATATTGTTGACATTGATGGTGTGCCTGTTGCAGTAAAATATGTGGAATTGAAAGGGACAGTTAATTTTGTAAATGGCGGAAGTTTAAATTTAGCTGAATAGTTATTGCCTTGGATTTTTATCATTTTCATTTCATTATTGCCTTGGATTTTTCGAATTTAATGGCTAATATTGCCTTGGATTTTTATCAAAACATATGTATTTAGAACGTTTTGTTGATATAGAATTGGCAAATTGGCAACAATTAACCCAACGAAAGCCCCTGCTTTTGCGTGGTGCTAGGCAGGTTGGGAAGTCGTCATCTGTAAGGAATTTAGCCAAAAAGTTTGACTATTTCATCGAAATAAATTTTGATGAAAAGCCTGAATTTGGTAAAATATTCGAAAATAGTTTGAACCCTATTGAAATTTGTGAGCAATTATCAATCGCAACCAATACGCCAATCATTGAAGGACAAACCCTCTTGTTTTTAGATGAAATTCAGGCATGTATACCTGCTATTTCGACATTAAGGTATTTTTATGAGAAAATGCCCAATTTGCATGTAATAGCTGCTGGCTCACTTTTGGAATTTGCATTGGCGGAAATACCTTCTTTTGGTGTCGGACGAATTCGCTCCCTGTTCATGTACCCGATTTCGTTTAATGAATTTTTGAACGCCAACGGTGAAAAAAGATTAATAGAACTTTTGGAAAATGCCAATTCCAAAAAGCCCTTACCTGAAATTTTCCATGAAAAATTAAAAAACTACCTCAAGAAATTTCTGATTATTGGAGGCATGCCCGAAGCTGTTAGTTCCTATATTTCCAACGGAAATTTATTAGAAGTACAGCGAGTATTGGACGACCTTATTATTTCAATAGAGGCAGATTTTACCAAATATAAAAGTAGAGTGCCTTCTGGTAGAATTAGAGAAGTATTTAATGCTGTTGTGCAGCAAGTGGGACGAAAATTTACCTATTCATACGACCATGCCACTTTAAATAATTTACAAATAAAAGAGGCATTGGAACTGCTTAAAATGGCAGGATTGGTTTATAATGTTACACATTCTGCTGGAAATGGAATTCCGCTAGGGGCTCAAATTAACGGCAAAATACGCAAATATTTAATATTTGATACGGGTATTTTGCAAAGAATTTTAGGCCTAAATATTGCCGAATTGTTGATTGAAGATGATTTTAACATCATTAATAAAGGCAATATTGCCGAACTTTTTGTGGGTTTGGAATTATTAAAGAATTTATCTCCTTATGAAAAAAAGGATTTGTTTTATTGGCAACGTGAGGCTAAAAATAGCCAGGCAGAGGTTGATTATTTGATTCAAAAGCAAGAACAAATAGTACCAATTGAAGTAAAATCAGGCACAAAAGGCTCGATGCAAAGTCTTTATATTTTTTTAGCGGAGAAAGGAATAAAGGAAGGAGTAAGACTATCTTTGGAAAATTTTTCAGCCATAGATAAAGTGAAAATTATGCCTCTTTATTCAGTAAAAAATTTATTAACAAATAATTTTTAGGGCAAAACATTTAATAAACGTCAAACAAAAATGACCAAAATAAAAGAAATTACTGCCTTTATGGAAGCATTGGCTCCGAGCCAATATCAGGAAGACTATGACAATGCTGGCCTTATAGTTGGTGATTCGGCGAAAGAAGTCAAAGCAATTTTGATTTCATTGGATGTAACAGAAGCCGTTGTAAATGAGGCAATTGCAAGAGATGCTAACCTCATAATTGCTCACCACCCGATTATATTTAAAGGCCTAAAAAGGCTAAACGGTAAAAATTATGTAGAAAGAACCGTACAATTAGCCATAAAAAACGATATTGCTATTTACGCAAGCCATACCAATTTGGATCATGTGGTTGGTGGCGTCAATTGGAAAATTGGTGAAAAATTGGGGCTAAAAAACCTAAAAATATTAAGCCCAAAACCAAACACTCTTTTGAAATTAGTAACCTATGCACCCACAAATTCTATAGAAATGGTGCTGGATTCATTGTATAATGCGGGTGCTGGCAAAATAGGTAATTATGAAAACTGCAGCTTTTCATCAATTGGCATAGGTGCTTTTACACCCAAAAATGGTGCTAAGCCCGTTATTGGCCAGATAAATATAGACGAAAAAGTAGATGAAACACGAATTGAAGTGGTATTGCCCATTCATTTGCAAAATAATGTTTTAGAGGCCTTGTTTACAGCACATCCCTATGAAGAGGTTTCCTATTATTTGATAAAACTTGAAAATTTTAATCAAGAAATTGGAGCAGGTGCCATAGGAATTTTGGAAAATGAAATGACGGAGGCTGAATTTTTGACACATTTGAAGCAAACGATGAACCTGAATATGATAAAATATACCCCTTTTCAAAAGAATAAAATAAAAAAAGTCGCTGTATGTGGCGGCGCAGGTAGTTTTTTATTGAAAAATGCTATAGCAAGTCATGCCGATGCTTTTGTTACTTCCGACTATAAATACCACGAGTTTTTTGATGCTGAAGGTAAATTATTAATTGCTGATATTGGGCATTATGAGAGCGAGGTTTTTACTAAAGATTTGATTCATTTTCAGTTATCAAATAAATTTAGTAATTTTGCAACTCTTTTATCGGAAATAGATACAAATCCAGTAAAATATTATACTTAAAATGGCTTTTTTAGTATAATTGAAGAGCAGGTTGTTTTAGAAATGGTCAAAAATAATAGTTAATAAGTTAAAATGGCAGAAAGTACAATTGCACAAAAATTAGAAGGTTTATTAAAACTTCAAACTATCGATTCGGAACTTGATTCGATAAGGAAAATTAGAGGCGACTTGCCTGAAGAAGTTAGAGATTTGGAAGATGAAATCGCTGGCTACCAGACAAGAATAGGAAAGTATGTTGCTGACTTGGAAGTTTTTGAAGAAGAGGTAAATAAGCAGAGAAACAATAGAAAAGAGGCTGAAAAACTGGTTGTTAAGTACAAAGATCAACAGATGAACGTCCGCAATAATCGTGAGTATGATGCGATTTCAAAAGAAATTGAATTACAGGAGCTAGAAATGGAACTTGCCGATAAGCGTGCCAATGAGACTTCTTATAAAATGACCTTGAAAAAGGATGAAATAGCGGGTACTGAAACGATATTAAGTGAAAGAGAAAAAGATTTGGAGTCGAAAACCAAAGAATTGGACGTAATAGTATCAGAAAGTGAAGGAGATGAGACTAAATTGATGACTCAAAGGGATAAAGCACTCAAAAATGTTGAGGCTAGGTTGCTTAAATCTTATGAAAAAATTCGTGAAAACGCTTCAAATGGCTTAGCAATTGTAACTGTGAAAAGAGGTGCATGCGGTGGATGCTTTAATATGGTTCCACCTCAACGGCAGGCTGATATAAAAGAAAAAAAGAAAATAATTGTATGTGAGCATTGCGGTAAAATATTAGCTGATGTAGAAGATATAGTTGTAGTTTCAAAAAAATAAGTTCGAAATTAGTTTTAAGAAGCCAAACTTTTTTATTAAAGTTTGGCTTTTTTTGTTTTAAGTTTTTAATTGGTTTGAAAAACAAAATGATGTAATTTTATCTAAATAAACCTTTCCAAAATAGAATTGAAAAATTTGTTTTATTAGA